>JAPKDE010000122.1 GCA_028822675.1 Dehalococcoidia bacterium
CAGCGCTAGAGGCAAAACTCGGATTCGACCGGCCAATTTATGTTCGACTTGGGGACTATTTTGCAAGTCTCCTTACCGTCTGCAAATTAAGATGCTCACCTGACTTCGATAAATCTGTTCAATACAAAGTTAATGCACGCGATTTAGTGATTGACCGCCTTCCCAACACTGCTGTGTTAGCGCTGGTCGCCTGGGGCATAGGTATGTTGGGAATTCCGCTGGGGATCCTGGCGGCTAGGCGCCCGAGAGGCCCATTTGACCGAGCCGTAAATGTGCTGACATTTGCGGTGGTTTCCGTGCCTGAATTCTGGCTGGGCCTGATGCTTATCTTGTTAATTTCCGTCCAATGGGGACTACTGCCCACTTCCGGGTTTGACGGGTTGGGTCCGAGTGGTTGGAAGTACATGGTATTGCCAGCGCTTACTCTCTCGCCACGGGTTATGGGTAGATTTGCTCAGATAACCCGGGCTGCTATGATTGACGAGATTAGTAAGGATTACGTTTCCACGGCGCGATCTAAAGGCTTAGGGGAATCTACCATCCTTTATACCCACGTGTTAAAAAATGCTGCAATCTCAATCGTTACATTGATGGGTGATGAGTTGGCTGGCTTCATGAATGGTTCAGTGGTAGTTGAAATCATTTTCGCATGGCCAGGATTAGGTTTATTACTGATTGGCGCCATCAATGGCCGAGACCTGCCCGTAATTACTGCGTCAGTGTTTGTAATCGCACTGATGGTGATGTTCGTAAATCTTATCGTAGACTTTCTATATACCTGGTTGGATCCACGCATATCATACGCAAACTGATAGAGAGTGCATTGGCGTCGACTATACCAAGGGAGTGATTCATTAATATGCATGCACCGGCATGGCTAACGAAACCACTTACGGCGTTTTGGCGCAGGCCTCTTGTTCAGGCGTTTATCAGCGACCCGATAACCCTGATTTCTGGCGTTTTTCTTTCGTTGATTTTTTTGGCCGCATTGTTTGCACCATTTGTGTCGCCTTACGATCCCACTGACCGGCAACTACCGCTACGCCACCTAGAACCCTTTTCCTCCGGCGTAGCCGTAGACCGATCGGAGATCCCTCCGGCAGATGATAACCGCTTCTACATCTTTGGTACTGACCACCTAGGTCGAGACATGCTTAGCAGGTTGATTTTCGGTGCCCGAATCTCTCTAGGAGTGGGGGTGCTTGGGGTATTGGTCTCTGGATTCTTGGGGTTAATTCTTGGATTGATGTCAGGTTATTACCGTGGACTAACTGATGATGTCATCATGCGAATCGTAGATGTCTTTATGTCAGTCCCGCTCCTGCTTTTGGCTCTTATCGTGCTATTTATTTTGGGTACAGGCTTTTGGAATATTATCCTGGTTTTTGCGATCGGCCGGTGGATGCTGTATGCCCGCGTCACCAGAGGGGTAGTGTTGGCATTGAGGGAGCAACCTTTTATCGAGGCAGCCAGGGCCATAGGCGCAAATGACGCACGTATAATAATACGCCATATACTCCCGAACCTGATCACGCCACTCCTGACCGTTGCCGCTTTGGACGTGCCTCGAATCATATTGACTGAAGCCACCCTCAGTTTTCTTGGATTTGGCATACAACCGCCAGATTCTTCCTGGGGAACCATGCTATCCAGCGGAAGGCCTTATATCACAACCGCCTGGTGGGTAGTTGTTCTGCCAGGGGTGGCAATCTTCCTGACAGCCTTGTCGTTTAATCTTTTCGGCGTGTGGCTGCGAGCCATCAGTGATCCACTCCAACGCTGGCGATGGATGAAGACAACCAAAGAAGCGAAAGAGGCCGGGGTACGAAGCGATTAATCACTACGACGCCCGGGTTTATTGATCCGTGATCAATCCAAAAAACCAACCGCCCTGTCACGCTGTTCCGATTAGCCACACTACTACACTGGTTACGACTGCTATATTGACGAATTTTTAAGGTGTACTTGGATAAGGCAGAGTCCAACTGTCCAGCAACGAACTTTCCAGTAATATTGGTGGATTCAAACCGGTTCAACTGCCTTCAAAGCCAATTCCAGCGCCGTTCTGGCCGCGGACGCCTTAGTAGCCCCAGTTGGCTGGGCAATTAACGTCCTGGGAAATGTCTGTCAGAGCCAGCACAGCTACGCTGCGAGCCCCTTGGAGATGTCCAACAACCTGGCTGACGGCTTCCCTCCGGGCGAGACGGTATTGCTCTTTGAATTCTGGTGACTGCAGCCACTGGGTGCACATGTTTAGACGGGTACACCCTGTGGATTACATGGGATAAAGCCCTCATATAGAGCGTAGGTCCGCAACCTGAGAACCTGGCAGTTTCTATCCCCGAAGTGTTTACACCGCGATAGAACTGCTCGTTTGCAACCGGACCCACTGGGGCTCATCGTCTACCGGGCAGAAGTGCCCCCCTGGTGCCATCTCCGCGGAGTCCCTTGAAAAAGCAGTTTGGGAGACAGTCTCTGGGGCCCTCCAGGACCCACAAGTCCTGCTTGATGAGCACCGTGATATGGTGGCCGTTTCGGACTCGGGTAGCGGACTGGAGCACGAGCGCCGGCAGGTTGAACTAGCGCTGAAGCAGGTCCGCATAAAAGAAGACCGGATCACCCTGGCGTACGCTAACGAAGCCATGGACCTGAAGCGTTACAAGACCGAGATGGACAAGCTCCGAGACAGAATCAAAGAGTTGGATGGGATAGCCCGCGACTTGGACAGGAGATCAGAGCAAGATCGGGGCACGGAGAGTGCGCTTCAGCAACTTCAGACTTTTTGTCACCGCGTGTCTGAGGGGCTGGACAGAATGTCAGTCGAGGAGCGTCAAGAGCTTCTTCGACTAGTGGTCGACCGAATCACAGTAGAATAGGAGACCGTGAGGATCGGACGGTTATTCCCCAGGGTGACGACTATAGTCAATTGCGTACACGTCATGGTGAGCCTGTCGAACCACTCATCCTCGAGTTCGACTGCTGACGGTCCTTCGACAACCTCAGGATGAGCGGTGGTCGTAGATGCTGTAGTTCACACCCAAGCTAAAAAAGAAAATGGGCACGAGATAATCGTGCCCATTTTCTTTTTTGATATTGCCCACTTGCAGGTCTACACCCTAGCCAGAGGAATAACCTCCCGCATGGCTTGGATGGTCTTTTCTAGGTCCTCTTCAGTGTGGACGGCTGAGGGGTAGTATTTCTGGGCGCCTTTTAGGATACCCCGCTCCAATAACCCGGTGTTGTAACGTGTCATCATGCCGCCATCAGCGGCCAAGGTGTCCCGGTAGTTGGACACTGGTACCTCAGAAAAGTAAACGTCAAAGATTGCGTCCTCTCCACAGCTTTGCACTGGGACTCCGTTCTCTTTGCAGATATCCACTAATGCACCCCTGATGGCTGCACCATTGCTGTGGATTTTCTTGTAGGTGTCCTTCTCGCGCATCACTGTGAGGGTCGCAAGACCGGCGGCGCAGGCAATTGGGTTGCCGTTCAGCGTCCCAATTCGATTTACATAACTGTCGTCATCTGATGCACTCCGGTCGAAGACAGCGAGCACTTCAGCCTTGCCCGTTAGAGCTGCCAATGGATAACCGCCGCCCATGATCTTTCCGGTGGTAGACATGTCTGGTGTCACGCCAAAGAACTCTTGGGCACCGCCGTAAGCCAGCCGGAAACTGGTGACAACCTCATCAAATATCAGCAGCACGCCGTATTTCTTGGTCAAATCTCGGAGCCCTTGCAAGAATCCAGGGGCTGGGGAAATCACCCGCTGCACCGGTTCAACGATTACGGCCGCTAGGTCATCCACGTGGGCTTTGATGATTGCTTCGGTGGTGGCCAAGTCGTTGTACGGGGCAATTAGCATCAGGTCTTGGATGGCTTTAGGGATGCCTGCGGTACTTGCCACTGACTGGGGGTACTCGACCGAAGCCGGCGGCGTGAGGCTCATCTGGGCGTAGTCGCTGGTGCCGTGGAAGGCGCCTTCAAACTTAAGGATCTTCTCTTTGCCGGTAAAGGCCCGGGCGGCGCGCATTCCCTGGAAACAGGCATCGGTGCCACTGGTGGTGAAAATCACCTGATCGGCGCAGGGAATGGCGTCCACCAGGACTTCGGCCAGTTCCACTGCTTTGTCGTTGGTGGTGAAGAAGGTGCTGCCGAGCTCAACCGCTTTAATTACGGCTTCAGTGACAAAGGGGTGGGCGTGGCCCAAAATCATTGGCCCGGAGCCCATGAGCCAGTCAACGTACTCGTTTCCGCTTACGTCATAAACGTGGGAGCCCTTGCCGTGGTGAGCGAGAAACTCAAGTTCCTTGGGGAGAGAAAGGTTTCCGCCATTCCCTCCCGGCAGGTAACGCCGCGCTTTCTCTAAAAGTTCCTGTTCAGCGCCGTTTCGATTGGCCATCTGCCAACCTCCTGCCGAGAGATTTATTTATTATATTCTATACCTGAATATTAGCCTTCAGCCCTAGCTTTATTCATTACTTCTACGAGTTCTAGAACGGTATCTGCAGAGCTTTTCAGCGCGGCTTGTTCGTCGGCGGTCAGTTTAATCTCCATGACCTGTTCCATGCCACCGGCGCCAAGCTTGACGGGAACGCCGACGCAGAGACCATTGATGCCGAATTCGCCTTCAAGATAGACGCAAGCAGGGAGGATGCGCTTCTTGTCCAAGAGGACTGCTTCGACCATCTGGGTGATGGCTGCGGAAGGAGCATAGTAGGCGCTGCCCTCTTTCAGCAGTTCAACAATCTCGCCACCGCCGCTGCGGGTGCGCTTGACCAGTTGGTCGATCTTCTCTTCAGCCATCAACTCGCTGATGGGAATGCCGCCGACGTTGGTGAAACGGACCAGGGGTACCATGTCGTCGCCATGGCCGCCTAACACGAAGGCCTGGATGTCTTCCACAGAGACGTTTAGTTCTTCAGCAATGAACGTTCGGAAGCGGGCGGTGTCGAGTACGCCGGCCATTCCGAACACGCGGCTCCGGGGGAACCCACTGGCTTCGTAAACGTTTTGAACCATGGCGTCTAGCGGGTTGGTTACCGGCATGATGACGCAGTTGGGAGAGTACTTGACCACCTGCTCCGTCACAGAAGTGGTGATTCGCATGTTTGTCAGCAGCAGGTCGTCGCGGCTCATGCCGGGGCGGCGGGCGATACCGGCGGTGATGACTACCACGTCGGAATTGGCGGTGGCCTCATAGCTGTTGCTGCCCACGATCTTGGCGTCGGTGCCCATGACGGGGGCCGACTCCAGCATGTCTAGAGACTTACCCTGGGGTAGGTCTTCAACTACGTCTACCAAGACTACGTCTGCGTAGCCTAGTTGGTGAATTCTCTGAGCGGTTGTAGCGCCCACGTTGCCTGCGCCGACGACCGTTACTTTGCTTTTCATATCTTGGTTGCTCCTCTGTTTAACAAACTTGCCAGGCGGGAGAAATCCCCCCAACATCTCTCAATCAAAAGAGAACTGCGGGAGGATTTTATTGCTCCAAATTCCGAGGCAATTATACATGTGAAGCGGGCGTGACGGTACCCCTAGCGCACGACTGGCAGAGATGGGTATCCCCAACTTAAATGTTGGGTATCTGAAAGGTGTTCTAGGAGTTTAGTTTCTGGTAAATCTGTACTCGGTGGCGGTAGCAGTCTGCTACGTAGACCTTGCCGTCATCTTCAACGTGGACGGAAACGGGACGGTAAAAACGCCGCTTGGGTTCAATGTTTTGGGCAGCTAGTTCTAGTTTCGCTTCTACCTCGGGGCTGGCATCCAAGAAATTTCTGGCCCATTTGGACATGCCGCTGTGGCCGATGATTACGTCTTTGAACTTGCCCTCGGCATCAAATACTTGGACGCGGTCATTCATCCAATCGCAGACATAGATGTCGCCAGCTGAATCCACTGTGATGCCGTTGGGACGGTTGAACTGACCCTCTCCGTCTCCGGAAGAACCGAAGGTCATCAGGAAATTGCCGTCTGCGTCGAATTTTTGGACGCGGTCATTGCGCCAATCAGAGATGTAAACATCCCCGGCTTGGTCAATGGCGATGCCCCAAGGCATGTGGAACTGGCCTTCCCCGTCGCCCAGGGTGCCCCACTCTGAAATGAACTGGCCATCTGTTGTCAGGACTTGGACACGGTGGTTGAGTGTGTCGACCACGTATAGGTTGCCGCTGGGGCCAAAGGCCAACCCGGATGGTCTGTCAAATTCACCGGGGCCGCTGCCCTGTTGTCCAAATCTGCGGGAGAAATTCCTTTCCGAGTCGAAGATGCTGATGCGGTGGGAGTTTTCGTCGGCCACGTAGACTTCACCCGCTTGGTTAAAGGCGATGTCGGTGATCCAGATGAACTCGCCGGGTTCGTCACCCCAGGTGCCGAACTGATCTAGGAACTCGCCGTCACGGGTGCAGCGGGAGACTCGGACGCCCTCGGGCTGGTTGGGATTGGCTCGGCAGGCCACGTAGAGCATGCCGTCAGGGCCGACAGTCACCGACACCGGGCCGCTGAATCCTGGTCCGGCTGGAGAAAGGAGGCCAATTACGCTGTCGTATTGGTAGAGTCCGTTGGTGGATGTGGGGTTTTGAGTCTCGGTGGTCATTTAATTCTCTGGGTTGTTGGATACGTGAATGATTAGGCGAACTGGTACTCTCGGGTTGAGCCGATCATTTTCATACTATGCAGAATGGTCTTCTCGGCGGATTCGATGTCCTCAGCGCTGCCGGCGACAAACGAGCTGCGTTGGTCGAGCATTGTCCGAATCTGAGCCGCTAGGTGCTCTTTGTTCTTCTCGTGTAGTTGGACGTGCCCCATCAATTCCAGGCAGCCATCAATGATCGACAGCGGGTCCAACTCGGCGGTTTGGCTCAAAAGAGCATCCACCATGGCGCGGACTCCGGGCTGGCTGATGTTGCCAACCTGGTCGGCCACAAAGTTTACGCGCTCCACCAAACTGCCGCTGTCGATCCACTCTTCACCGGTGTGCCAGCCTTCAACTGACGGCGGGTTGAGCAAGTCCTGGCCCATGTAGCGACACCCAAGGGCGGTCTCAAAGATGGTCCGCTTGGGGAACTTGAAATCGCCCAGCAAGTGCAGAGTACCGACCACCACTTCAGCCGGGCTTTTAACCTTGGTGAAGCGGGCCTCTTGCGACTTGAAGTGGTCTGAGTTGAACAGTACACGGAGCATGGACCTGATGTTGTAGTTGGAACTGAAGTACTCGTCTTCCAGCATCTTGATTAGTTCAGGGTTGCCGGGCGAGGTGTGCTGCCAGGCGGGAACCTGAGGCTCGTCGGCCACAAAGAAGTTGTACAGATGGCGTGATATGAACCGGGCAGTGGCCGGCTGTTTCACGATGATGTCGATGATGTCTTCGCCGTTGAAGTTGCCGGTTTCCCCTTGGAAGGTCTTCTCACCGTCGTCGTGGTCTTCGGGTACGTACCGGAACAGCCAAGGGATTTTTCCGAATGGCAGCGAGGCGACGTTGTCATCGTCGATGGTCCAGCCGGTGAAGGCCCGGGCCGCCTCTTTAACGTCCTCTTCGGTGTAGTTCTCTTTGCCGTCCATCCCCACGCCCATGGAAAACAACTCCAGCAGTTCCCGGCCCCAGTTCTCGTTGGGGGCGCCCTTGTGGTTGAAGT
>JAPKDE010000123.1 GCA_028822675.1 Dehalococcoidia bacterium
AGCCCAAGCTGGAAGTGCTCGGCATGGAGCCAGTGTCTTACAAAGCAGTGGTTCCACTGGAGCCGGTTGTGGACCTGGGAGAGTTCCAGTCGATTCGTTTGGAACGAGAGCCCGTAGAAGTAACCGACGAGCAGGTAAGCGAAGTAATGGAAAGCCTTCGTTTTGAAGCCGCTCCTTGGGAGCCAGTCGAACGGGCTTTGGCCTACGGCGACCTGGTTTCCATGAACGTGAAAGGGATCATTGAAGAGGAAGAGGTCATCGACGACCAGGGAATCGACTTCATCCCTCAAGAAGATAACAATCTACCCTTCCCTGGCTTCTCCACTCAATTGGAGGGCCTGCTGGAAGGCGATTCCAAACTGTTCACACTGTCGGTCCCAGACGATTACCCCCAGGAAAACTACGCTGGCAAGGAATGCCAGTTCAACGTGGAAGTTCTCTCCGTAAAAGAGAAGAACCTCCCAGAGTTGGATGACGAGTTTGCCAAAGGAGTCCGGGACGGATTTGAGAGCCTGGAGGCCCTCACAGTCCACGTTCGTCAGCGTATCAGTGACGAAAGTGAGGCTACAGAGACACGCCGCTTGGAGACGTCCAGTCTCGAAGAACTCAAAAAGCTGGCCAAAATCGAGGCCTCAGAACTGGTCTACGAGCGCGAAGTGGACTTAATGTATGACGAGCGCGCACGGTCTTTACAGAACCAGAAAATGAGTATGGAGCTTTATCTTAGTTATGTCGGCCAAACTGAGGAAGAACTCCGGGAGCAGATGAAGCCTCAAGCCGAGGAACGACTCAACACAATGTTGATGCTGCGAAAGCTTGCTGATATTGAAGAGATTGAAGTCGGTGATGAAGACGTGGAAGAAGAGATCACCAACTTGATCGCGTCCACCGGTGGCAATTCAGATGCCTCAATGATGCAGGCATTGAACACAGAAAACGCAAGGGATTCGATTCGGTCATCTTTGATGAACCGAAAGATCATGGCCCGTTTGGTGGAGATTTCCCAAGGTGAGGAATCTGCCAGCCCGGTCGCTATCGAAGCAACAGATACCAGTCCAGAATCTGGCCCAGAAGAAGAGTCTCCTGAAGAAGCGTCTAACGGAGAGTCTTCACCGGCCGAAGAAGCAAAGGAATAAGGAGCGCACGTTGATGCAAGACCTTCCCAACACCAACGGATTATTCGTACCTCAATCCATGGTTCCCATGGTTATTGAAACCAGCCCACGGGGCGAGCGAGCATTCGATATTTATTCCCTCCTACTAAAGGAGCGGATCATTTTCTTGGGCACACCGATCAATGACCAAGTGGCCAACCTGATTATTGCCCAACTGCTGTTTCTTGAGCGGGAAGACCCGGACAAGGGCATCAATCTGTACATAAACAGCCCCGGTGGCGTGATTAGCGCTGGGTTGGCGATCTACGACACCATGCACCTGATTGCTCCTGAAGTTTCCACCATCTGTTTGGGAATGGCGGCCAGCATGGCCACCATCCTATTGTCTGGTGGAGAAAAGGGAAAACGCTACATCCTGCCCAACTCCACAGTCCATATGCACCAACCCTTGGGCGGAGCGCAGGGTCAGGCTTCAGACATTGAGATTGCAGCCCGGGAGATCATCCGGTTGCAGGATAAAGTCCGCACAATGTTGTCGGAGAACACCGGCCAGACCTACGACAAAATTGCCAGAGATACGGACCGGGACTACTACATGACCGCTGAACAGGCTGTTGAGTATGCCCTGGTGGACGAGATTCTTGGAACTAAACCAGCTGCGGAATCAAGTTCCTAGCCAGTCAACAAAGTGGATTAGTGCAGGGTTCGAGGGGTGGGTGTGGCTAACGGAAGAAGTGGAACCAGGCTAACTAAGTGTTCGTTCTGTGAGAAACCTCAGCCCCGGTCAGACATGGTGATCGCCGGGGAGGGTAAGGCAGCGGTCTGTTACGACTGCATCCGGGTTCTTGGCCAGGTGGTGGAAGAAGAAGCTCCGCTACCGGCCAAGAAATATGAACCCTCCAAACCGCTGGCGCCGCGGGAGATTTACTCCCACTTGGACACCTACGTGGTTGGCCAAGACAAGGCGAAGAAGGTCCTCAGCGTTGCGGTTTACAACCACTACAAGCGAATCTGGAACGGGCAAAAACGTTCCGGATCCGACGTGGAACTTCAAAAGACCAATATCTTGCTCGTTGGCCCCACGGGTTGCGGCAAGACACTATTGGCTGAGACCCTAGCCCGCACGCTGGATGTGCCGTTTGCGGTGTGCGACGCCACTTCCCTAACCGAATCCGGATACGTGGGCGAGGACGTGGAAAACATCCTCCTCAGGCTAATTCAAGCGGCCGATTGGGATGTGAACCGCGCAGAAAATGGCATCATCTACATTGATGAGCTGGATAAAATCGCCCGCAAAGAGGGCCTCAACCGGTCCATCACCCGTGACGTTTCCGGCGAGGGTGTGCAACAAGAGCTGCTCAAGATAATTGAGGGCTGTGTGGCCAATGTCCCACCCCAGGGTGGCCGAAAGCATCCACACCAGGAATTCCTCCAGATTGATACTCGCAACATCCTGTTTATCTGCGGTGGCGCGTTTGACGGCCTGGAAGAAATCGTCTCCAAGCGGCTCGGCTCCGGTGAGTCCAAGATAGGTTTCTTGGCCGGTGGCCGCAGTGGCGAGGAACCAGACGGAAGCTCACTGACCCAGGTCATCCCTGAAGACCTTCTACACTTTGGCTTCATCCCAGAGATGGTTGGTCGGCTGCCAGTGACTGTGGGCCTAGAATCACTGGATAAAGATTCATTGGTCCAAGTGCTGACTGAGCCCAAGAACGCCATCATCAAGCAATATCAACAATTGTTCAAAATGGACGGCGTTGAATTGGAATTCACCCCCGCTGCGCTTAAAGCTGCTGCGGAACGCGCCTTGGATCACCAGACCGGGGCCCGTTGCCTACGTTACGTGATTGAAGACACTCTGATGGACGTGATGTATGACTTACCGTCGCTGGACGAAGTAGTCCGCTGCGTGGTGGATCGGGAGTCAATCGAAGGCAGCAGGGTGCCTGAATTGTTCGCTGAAGACGGCTCCAAGGTGGAGCTTCCGCCCCAACCCATCAAGAAGTCCGCTTAGCCAGCGCTGGTGGCCGGATCTTCCTGCATCGCCTGGGCTATCTGCCGGTCTAGGCACAGCCCGTTGGGCATGGATTCGGTTAGGGGCGCTCCGGAAGCATCTACGACCCGATTGCCCATCACGCCAATCTCACCTTGGCTTACGGAATGTATCGTCTCAAACAAGAGATACGGCTCCCGCAGATATTGTTCGTCACGAATCGCCCGAAAGAGCGGATGATTTTCGCCTTCTGACTTCTTAATCTCTTCCAGGTCTCTTCCGACTAAAGATTCCCAATGCTGATCAAATTTGGGACCGGTTATGGGCACATTCACGTAAGAGACCACCGGTCCTCGGTCCACTTCTTCCGTGGCCAAATGTACCATTGCGCCCGTCTTGGTTGCCTTGGTCTCGATCAGTTCCCACACCACTTCTTGCCAGGTGCCGGTGGGGCCATCAGGTAGTGCTGGATGAAGGTTCAGCAATGGGTATTGGCGGCACATCTTTCCGCTCACGATTAGCATGTAACCGGCCAGCACGCAGACATCGGCTTCAGTGGAAGCCAACTTGTCCATGACTTGCTGGTCAAACTCTTCTCGGTGCTCTGAGAACCGGCCACCAGTATTTTTTCGGAAAGCCGAAGACGAGTGGGTTACCAGTGGGATGTTGTAGCCGTCCACCAGGCCAAAGAACTCGTCAGAGCCCTCTGCTTCGCCACGCTCACGGTTGCTGAATACAAAATTGATGCAGGCGTCTGCGCCAGTCCCGATCAGACGTTGTTGCACGAAATTCAGAAGCCCACGTGAACCTTCCCCACGGCCTGTGGAGAACCATCCAATATTCAACATCCTCAGTCCAACACCTTCCCCAATACTATTATCGGTACTATGCCCAATTTTTACTCGTCCAAATCACCGTCTGGATCGTCATCTAGGTCGTCAAACCCGGCCAAAACATCGCCAGACCGGTACGACTCTTTAAGTTCGGTAATCTTTAATTCGGCATTGTTCAGTAGCTGATTACAGAACTGGACCAGCTTCATTCCCTCTTCAAACCTGGAGGTGGCTTCGGCCAAGGTCAGTCCGCCGGCCTCTAGTTGCTCTGCCATCTCGCTCAGACGATGAAAAGAGTCCTCAAAACTAGCCGATTCGGCTTCATTGTTTTGAATGGCTTCGTTAGGATGGGCGTTTTCTTTGGGCGAGGAATTCTTCGGTTTGGCCATGGTCCAGACTCCTGTGTCGGTTGATCAGAGACATTATCCCCGCAGGTTCAGCATGCCAGTAGACTGCGGAATCCGCAAGGGGGAGATGCTATAAAAGGCGAGGCATTTCACCAAGCTGATCCGACACCGGTTTGGCTTTGGCCTTTGGAGTTCTCGGCTTGGGTTCAGCCTTCTGGCTTGTTTGGCTTCCGCCGTTTGTGCCTGACGATGGGACTGCATTTCCAGCGGTGGCGGCAAGGGAACCATCAGAGACTGTAATCTCCAGTGCATCACCGTCTGTTACCTGTTTGACGCCGGTCACCACCTGTCCGGTGCCGGGCAAATGGACTATGGAGAACCCGCGGCCCAATGTGGCCACTGGGTCTAAGGCGCGCAGCCGCAGATTCAGGCCATCAACTTGCACTTGCCGTTCTCTGACCAGTCTAGACGTCGCAGACTGAACAATGCGCCCGATGTCGTCAACACGGCGGCGCAGGTCTGACGTGTCAGGCATGCTCAGTTCCATACGGCGAGCTATGGCGGTCAGTTCAGACCGGTGTCGGGAATTGCTGTCCATCAAAACGCGGTAGAGAGCAGTGGCTGCCATATCTAGATTGCGACGCAAAACAGCGGAGTCCGGGACCACAAGCTCGGCGGCTGCAGAAGGCGTTGGGGCTCTAACATCAGCCACGTAGTCGGAGATAGTCTCGTCAGTTTCGTGACCAACGGCGCTGACCACCGGTGTCTTGGAGGCGTAGATCGCTCGTGCAACAACCTCTTCGTTGAACGGCCACAGGTCTTCCATGGAGCCGCCGCCGCGTCCGATGATGATTACGTCACAGTTGCCTTCTCGGTCCAGTAGTTCCAGCGCGGCTGCTATTTTGGGAGCAGCGTCCGGCCCTTGGACCACTGTTGGTGATAGCACCAATTCTGCCAGTGGGTAGCGACGGCTTAGGACGTTTTGGATGTCGTGAAAGACTGCGCCAGTGGGCGAGGTAACCACGCCAACTTTCTTGGGGAACCGGGGTAGTTCTCGCTTGCGGCTGATCTCGAAAAGCCCTTCAGCGGCCAGTTTTTGCTTCAGCCGTTCCAGTTCCAGAGCCAGTTCGCCCACGCCTTCAGGCATGGCCAAATCAACCATGAAATCAGTGGTACCGCCTCGGGTGTAGAAAGTAATCTTGCCGTGGGCCGAAACTGAATCGCCTTCAGCTAGTAAATCAGCCCCTCGCTGGCCTTTGAACATGACACAGCGCAGCAGGCTTTCTCGGTCTTTCAGGCCGAAATAGGTATGGCCCGCGGAGGATTTACGGAGCCCGGAGACCTCACCGACGATCCAAAGGTTCATCAGGAGCGAATCAGACTCCAACGACTCCTTGATGTGGAAAGAAACCTGGCTGACAGTATAGACAGCCACGGTCTAGCTCACGCGCTCGGTGTATTCTCCGTTGCGGGTATCAACGCGAATAATGGTCCCAGGGGTGATAAACATCGGGACCGTCACGACTTTGCCAGTCTCCAGAGTGGCAGGTTTGTTGCCACCTTGGGCCGTGTCTCCCCGGAAAGAAGGCGGAGTGTCCTTCACTTCAAGTTCAACGTGGGTGGGCATCTTTACGCTAATCGGCGCCCCGTTGTACAGGACAATGTCGACCATCGCCAGCTCTTTCAAGTATTCCAGCGAGTCTCCCAACACATCCTTGGTTAAGTCGTATTGGTCAAAGGTCTCCTGGTCCATGAAGTAGTAAAATTCGCCGTCGGTGTACAGAAACTGGGTTGGCCGGGTATCAACGTCAGCCAAGGTAAAACCGGTGCTGTACTGCTGAAAGGTGCGCTCAACCACTGCCTTGCTCAGCAGGTTTCTCATCTTGATGCGTGTGACGGGTGCCCTCTGCTGCATCTTGTGGCGTTCGTAATCAATTACTTCCCACGGTTGGCCGTCTAATTCAATGACCAGACCACGGGTCAGGTTGCTAAAGTTTATGCTCATCTAGGAGTCCTCCGGGTTTATAGGAGACGCGAATCGTCGCATGGCAGGTGACCCAGCCCAAGAATCACGTCCGGCTGTGAGTGTATCACTATGCCGGAAGCAATCGCCTTAGTTGGGTTTCAAAGCTGCCAGTTGGTGTCCTGACTACTTGCGGGCTTTGCTCATGGGCACGGCGCCATTTTCACCGAGAATCACAATGTCTTCGATGCGGATACCACCCCAACCGCTCAGGTAGATGCCAGGCTCAACGGTGAAGACAGTATTCAACTCCAAGACGTCGGGAGAGCGGGGGCCAACACGAGGGTTCTCGTGAATAACCAGGCCTACACCGTGTCCTAGGCTGTGGCCAAAGTTGTCACCATAACCGGCCTGGACTATCACGTCTCTGGACAGGTTATCGGTCTCTTCTCCGGTCATCCCAATCTTGACTGTATTGATGGCTGTTAGTTGAGCGCCCAAGACGGTGTCATAAATCTTGTTGAATGTCTCATCGGGCTCGCCCACGGCGATGGAACGCGATAGGTCAGAACAGTAACCGCCTACCTTAGCGCCCATGTCGATCACGATGGGGTCACTCTGTTTAATCACATAGTCAGACGGCTGGTGGTGGGCCATCGCCCCGTTAGGCCCGGCAGCAACGATTGTGTCGAAGCTAATGGCGTCAGCGCCAAAATCACGCATGGCCATTTCCATCTTCCAGGCAACTTCCCGTTCAGTCATACCAGGAGTGATGTTCGGGCAGACTTGGTCCATGGCTTTATCGGCAGCATCAATTGCTAACTGCAACATTTGCAGTTCTTCTTTGTCCTTGATGATGCGCTGGTTTTCCACGAGTCCGGCGGCTGGAACCATTGAGACCTCGCCCAACTCGGAATCGCCCTTTATAGCTTCAATAAGGCTGTTATATGTGCCTACGGTCATGTCTTGGCTTTCGAAGCCGACCTTCTTCACACCAGAAGATTTCATTTCGTCGATCAACCAGCCCCAGCCGCCCTTGACCTGCCGGACATCAAAGTAGGGCGATTGGTTGGTAGCTTGTTCGGTGTACCGGGAATCGGTCACCAGAATGGCATTGGCCTTGGTGATGAATAAATAACCGGCCGAACCGCTGAACCCAGATAGGTAACGCCGGTTCTCCAGTGCTGAAATCAACACGCCGTCCAGTTCCTTCTCCTGCAACTGGGCAACGAGCCCCTCTACTCTTTCTTTCATCTGGATTCCTTTTAGCTAAATTGTTTTAGTTAGATTCTTCGGCTTTAGATTCTTCGGCTTTAGATTCTTCGGCTTTAGATTCTT
>JAPKDE010000011.1 GCA_028822675.1 Dehalococcoidia bacterium
GGCGTCTGATTGTGGAGTCGTGATTGTAGCTGAGAATTGACAGCCAAACTGACAGCCACACCGGTGCACAACTATGGGACGAGAAACACACCTGTGGAATAGTGAATGGTATTACTGAGGCCAGATGGACGTCAGTGAACGTTGGTGAACAGGTCTATACCAGACTTAAAATCCGCTATCTTAACGGATGTGTGGGTTCGAGTCCCTCTCCCGGCACCAACTTTTCAGATAGCAAAAGCCCTTGATATTCAGGGGCTTTTTAATTGGTGGTTAACGTTTACGGGTAGCGCTGTTCTAGTTTTATAATTAACTATTTAAGTAGTATTCGGCTTACTAAATTAGAGTTCGCAATCGTGTTGGATCACGTCATGTATTTGGGGTTTAAGGCGCTTTAGCACGCGATGACCGGAGTCGCCGCGGATGGGTAACCCGTTCTCGCGACAAAGCTTAGCCCAGTTGATCCTAGTCCGATCGCCGGACCCGTTTTCTGATGGCGAGATACCTAATAAAGCATTTATATGCTGGAGTCGAAGCTCCACTTTCACAAATTCATCAACAATGGGTTGAAGTTTGACAACCATCTCTTCCAGTGAGTTTTTCTCTTCCTGGAGGGCATCATTAAGCACAGATATTACCTACTTCTTCTGAATATCACTTCTTATATTTATAGTTAATCAGAAGTCTGGCCTTCAATTCAATGGGAAATCCTCGCCGATTAAGCCAAATTGTTGTAAAACTAGTCTCATCATTGTTATGCGGGCAAAAATGCATCTTCAGTATCCTTCTAGCCCTTTCTTCCCATATTCAAACCAAGAAAACGGCCCCTGAGAAGTTCAGGGGCCATTTTCTTTTGGTTCCGTGCCGGTGCTTGTTTACAAATCGCGTCAACGGATGCGATGTGCTCTAAAGTCTGGTCACTCCTATGATCTTAAGGCAAGAGGGACAGCTTACCAGAACATCTATATCTCCAGTGCCCGGCTCAACGGCCTGGGTTATAGGTCTAGATATGATTTCATCACAGCACGGACATTTATTCATTCGTCGTTTTCTGCTCCTTGAGCTGGCGTAATGCCAGAGTTAAATCCGGACCAACTCAAGGTCCAGATATAAGCCAATTATTATTGCCGGTTACCAGGGAGTTGACCTCAACGCGTCAACGACGATGTAAGTGTAGATAGAAGCAAACACCACAAGCGCCGCCACAACGCCACACACTTCGACCAGACTCATCCCGTCTCGGCCATCTGATACCTGGGACTGGGCTCCATTGAGCATATCTCCCATTTTCCTTAACCTCCAGCGGTTAGACGTCAAATCAAATGCTAGCAACCTTGCTTAGTTAGACAATTATCAGCGTGAAAGCTTTTCGTTTCTGTAATTCGCCGACAAGAATACAGTGACGTCAGTCACGTTTTCAGTTTGAAACTGCGGCAAAGACCCCTTCATAGGAAGACTAATTATCGGCTTGGATGGAAATCTTTGGACTATAAAAATCGGACATGAATCTCAGTCAAATATGACGCCTGGTCTGAGGCCACTCTCTCCGACATTGCTTGAAGCCCGAAATGGTTCGACAATATGTTTATGCGCGGAAAAAGATTCTGGTTGCCAACTTTGATGTTTGTCTTGGCGATCCTGACTGCTTGCCAGTCTGGAACTAACACGCCAGTCCCAACAGAACCTTCTGCCACACCCGCGAAAGGCAGCACTGCGGCACCGTCTCGGCCACGCCCGACAATCGAGCAGACACAAGAACCAATGCCTACCAGCGCACCCGTCCAAACTGTAGCCACGTCTGGTCCCACACCTATTGCCGCTCCAATGACTGGACCGACACCCGCTAGCACGCCCGGCGTACCAACGCCAGAACCAACGGCAACTACTGTTCCAACGCAGGCACCCACTGTAGACGCCTGCCGCGTCTCCTACCCTGCACCCGTAGTGTCTGGCCCCTCTGTGCCTGACGGACCAGCCGATGCCGACCGTGTGTTCCGTTCGTTAACCGTTCACCCATCAGACCCGGACACCTTCTGCTAGGCACGGAGCGCAACGGTTTCATGCTGAGTCGGGACGGTGGTGTTTCCTGGACGCGAATCCGAGCTGGGCTCTACTCCAAAGAGTGGGGTTATCCGGAAATTTGGGACATCGATTTTTCGGCCAGTAACCCAGATATCATCATGGCTGCCACGCTGGGCTCCCCAGGCCCAGCCTTTGACCCAGATGTGGAAAACGGCCTGTACCGAAGCTCCGACGGAGGCCAAACATGGACCCAGCTCAATTGCGGGTTCGTGAACTCCAGAGTTGTTTCGGTCCGAATAGACCCGTCGATTCCAGACGTGGCCGTTGTGGGCATAGAGGGAGGCTGGCCGTCATTCACCGGGCCCGGCGCTAAAGAGTATTTCCCAGGCGGTATCTTCCGGACTGAGGACGCTGGCCAGAACTGGACTAGGGTGTCTGTTGGCCCCAATGATGAGCGCAACGGGTACGTAGTCATGCGCATGACTACCAGTAGCCAGCCTCAATTGGTCACCTTTGGCGCCAATCACTATGACAGCAGTGAGAACCTGGGAATTATTTGCGCCAGACTTTAGGACCAGTAACGTTGGAACATTTGACCTGTCGTCAGACGGGAATACGATCTACGTCGATGAGGGAAGCGCGTATTTCGGCTGGGTCTCCAGGGACGCGGGTGCGACCTGGAGCCAAGGCCCCATTCTGCAGGTAAATGGCCCCATCGCCGTATCACCGGCCGACCCTAACCTGGTGGTTTTTGGCTCTCCAAACGACATCCGTCGGTCAACGGACGGTCTGTCATCCATGAAAGTGGTGCTAACGACTTCAATCACAATCAGGGAGATTGTTTTCTCTCCCTCGCATCCAAACGTTGTCTACGCCGAGAGTGACGGCTATTTCCTCTATAGGAGCAATGACGCCGGCTTAACGTGGCGTCTGATGGTTCATGGCCGTGATGAGGTATTAAACACTCAACCCTGAACCTGAGGGCCGTTTGGCCCTCCATATTTCCAAACCGTTGCGCTATAATCGGGTCAATGGGTTTTTCTCATGCACATCAGGAAGCTAGCTCAAATTTTGACAATCTAGTATTACGAAGCCTTTTAGTAGCCCCCGTTGTCGCATTGATGTTAGTTTTTCTGGCTCCGACGTTCGATCACCACTTCTCAGAGCGTCAACATTACCACTCTCACCTGTTCCTGAACGCCTCCGCAGCCAGCCAAGGTCATCCAGACTTTCACCCTTTTGAGCGACCTCATTCCCACTTTGGGTTTGACGAGCAAGATTCAGAAAGTGATGGGATCCTTTACCAGACATCCAACAATCAACTCAGAGAATCAGGCTCTGTCTCATTCACCGCGATTATCGACAACGGTTTAACCCACATCATTCATGGTAACGAGACGCTCTCTTTTGCGATTGCAACCCGGGAGAGCAGCTACCCTGAATTCAGCCCTTCGCCTCCCACCAGACCTCCCCTAGCCTAGTCCCCAACTACTCACGCCATCCGTCTTCCCTGGCAGCCCTCGCTCTGGAATCGAAACGTGGGAACTGCGACGTAAGAACTGAATCATAGCTCGGCCAAATTGCATCTAGTTATTGTCCGATGATTCGTTCAAATACGGCTGCCAAAGTCTAATTGTTTGGAGAATAAATCACGTGGCAACAAAAATATGGCCGATCTTAAGCATAATGTTGCTGTTCTCTGCTGCTCTCGGATCACCCCTCTGGGTGGACCAGGTATCAGCGCATGGAGCAACTCGCGTGATTGTGAATGACGTGCAAGAGGGACCATACCTCTTCAGAGTAGGCGCCCTTCCAGGCAGCCCCAAGGTGGGGAACTTACACCTGAGCATACTTATCCAGGCTGCAGAGGGAGACAAGATCATCACCGATGGTCGGATAACGGTATCGGCAACCGGTCCAGAGCCGGGAATGATTGCCGGGCCGGTACAGGCCACAAATGAACCCCTGAACCCCCAGGTTTATAGCGCCGACCTGACTATGACCGACCTCGGTAGCTGGAGCATGACATTGGAGACTGTAAGCACATTGGGTAAAGCCACGTTAGTTGTGCCTCTACAAGTCACAGAGTCCGGGGGAATTAATCTGCTATTCGTGATCGTTATCGCCGTGGTTGTATTGGCCATAGTCGCACTGGCTTGGTCACAGATACAACAGCGAAGACGACCAACCTAAAAATGCGGAGCCCTTTATGAAAATCAAAAAACCAAAACTCATCCGCCTGCTAATCGCGGTGGGTCTATTTGCCATGGTGGCTTCGGCAGCCTGTGGCGGCGGGGACCCGGAAGAGCTGGATATACCAGTTAACATCGAGGCCGGGAAAATGGATCCTGGAACTATCAAAGTTAAACAGGGAGACATGGTCACACTCAAGATTGACGCTGATGTACGTGGAGAATTCCATCTACACACCTACGATATCGAAGCCGATATTGAAGCCGATTCTGTGACCGACTTTTACTTTGTAGCCGAAGCAACTGGACGATTCAAAATCACCTATCACCCCCAAGGCGAACACGATGAGGGCGATGAAGGCGACCATAACGACGAAGATGGTCACGGCAGTCTATTCGAGTCCGAAGAACTGGCCCCTGGATCAACCTTTAGTTACGAAATTGAAGACCATCAGGCCGGTGAGACCGTGCCATTCCACAGCCACCTACGGCCAGCATTGAACGGCAACTTAATCGTCTCTGAAGAAGAGGGCGCGGTTGGCGCGGTTGCCATCAAATATAGCGATGAAGCTGCTACTCCCAACGAAGTTCACGTTGGCCCAGGCACGGTAATAACATGGACCAATAACAGTTCTGTTCTCCAGACAGTGGTCAGTGGCCTCCACGCTGACTTGGTCGTGGACGAAGACGAACACGACGACGAGGAAGAGGAAGAAATTGAGATAGGGTTCGTAGAGGTGCAACCAAGGTAACGGCTAAAGCCTGACGCCTTGGCTGGAAAGCCAAAATGAAAAATTTGAAGATTATCCTCCCCGCAGCAACTGCTGCGGGGAGCCTGGTAGCTTGGCCTGCCTACGCCCATGGATTTGGTGAGCGTACGGAGTTGCCGGTTCCTCTGGGGTTTTTCCTGATTGGCGCTGGTTTCGCAGTGGCTCTTTCATTCCTGTTCATCAGCGTATTCGTTAAGGTCAGCGGCGAATCGTCATATTGGCGTTTCAATCTGCTTGGTACCCGTTGTCCCAAGCAGATTTTAACCTCCCCCTTGCTGCTGACTCCGATCAAATTGTTCTCTGTGTTCCTGCTTGGCCTGGTAATCGCGACTGGGTATGGCGGAGAATCCGAGTCTTTGCTCAATTTCAGCCCCACATTTGTCTGGATCATCTGGTGGGTCGGTATGTCCATCTTCATCACCTTAATCGGCAATGTTTGGGCTTTGGTCAACCCTTGGAAGATACTTTTTGGCTGGGCAGAGGGGTTCTACCAGATACTCCAACCCGGTCAAGATTTATCGTTGGGACGGGAATACCCAGCTAAATTTGGCATCTGGCCGGCTTTGGTATTGTTCGGTTTTTACACCTGGATCCAGGACGCTTACACCAAGGGTGATGTTCCATCTCAGATTGCGACAATGGCGGTCATCTATTCGGTAATCACGCTGATTGGAATGTTTATCTTCGGCAGGAACCAATGGCTGCGCCGAGGCGAAGCGTTCTCCGTGGTGTTCGGGATGCTATCTCGCTTCTCAGCCACTGAAGTCCGCGTCAGGAGCAATGATTCATGCCAGGTGTGCTCAGTGGATTGCCGGGATCTCTCCGGGGAATGCATCGATTGCTACGAATGCTTTCAGAGGTCGACTGACCGAGAGCTAAACCTGAGACCGTTTGCCATTGGCCTGGGGCGGAACGAAAAGGTCACCAACGATGTGCTAGCTCTGGTGGTGTTGCTGCTGGCTACGGTAACGTTCGATGGGTTCAGCGCTACATCGGCGTGGGCCGAGTTCCAGACCTTTATCCTAGACACGTTTGGAAATGGCGGAGGGCAAGTATTCAACAGCCTGGTTTTGGCTGACACGATGGGAGTGGTCCTGTTTCCGCTGGGGTTCTTCGTGATCTATCTGTTCTTTTCCAAGCTCATGGCAATGTCAGTTGAGGGCGAGGTAGGCACGCTGGAAATGGCCCGGTTATTTGGGTATTCTTTGATCCCGATTGCCTTGGCCTACAATATCGCCCACTTCATAACTCTGCTCCTCATTCAGGGCCAATTGATTGTCCCATTGGTTTCTGACCCTTTTGGCTCAGGCTGGAATATTTTTGGGACCGTTGATTACTCGACCAATATCGCTATCATTAACGCTCGAATCCTTTGGTTCTTATCCGTAGGTTTGATTGTATTGGGGCACGTGTTGGCCGTATACCTGGCCCACCGAGTGGCCATACGCACGTTTAGCAATCGGGCGTTGGTCTTGAAAAGCCAATACCCAATGCTCGTTTTGATGGTGGTTTACACGGTGATCAGTCTCTGGATCCTCGCCCAACCTATTGTTCAATAAATTAAATGGCCGGTTTGTCTTTTTGTGAGACAAACCGGCCATTTCAACAAACGTAAGTTTCACTTCAGCATCGCCGATCAAGTTTTATATGAACTGAAATAGCAATCATTTTTGACTCAGAGTCAATTTGCCTTGGAATTTACCCTCCTTGACTCTGGTTGCGGCGGTCTTTAGAGTTAAGCGAGACTAAGTAATACTAACTGGGACATGTAGGTGAATCATGCGTAGATTTCTGATTCCGTTGGTCTTTGTGGCCTTGTTGACCATTGCCGCCGTAGTACCCGTTGCCGCCAGTACCCCGGATTCCGCCCCCTCCCATTCCAGCGGAGGCTGCAGTAGCATCTAAAGTCGGCTGATGCCTCAGAGCTAACTGGGCATCTACAGGTATCTGTCGTGTGCGCAGACCGCTAACTTAAAATAAACTCGGATATTAGGCCCCGGTCCAAAGTAATGGACCGGGCCTTTTTTTGGCGATTTAATATTGGAAGAAGAAGTAATAAAAATAGCGGTCGTCGTGCTTGCCACGGCGGTCGGGTTTACCATTGCCGGGGTTGCTGGCTTTGGTGGCGGAGTGGTCGCGCTTCCGGTATTGGTTTGGGCGTTTGGCGTGCGTGAGGCCATTCCCATCTTGACCATCTCCCAGCTTTTCAGCACTGCCTCCCGTGTCTGGCTGCACCGGGCGGAAATGGACTGGCGAGTTGTGCGCAATTTCTCCATTGGGTCGCTGCCGTTTGCCCTGCTGGGTAGTTTATTCTTCGTGTCGATTGATACTGCGGTACTGGTACGAATCTTGGGCGTAATGATGCTCTTATTCGTGGCCTACACTCGAATGCCGATTGGGCGCAATTTCAAAATGAGACTCTGGGGATTCATACCCTTGGGCTCTGGCACCGGTTTCGGTTCGGCATTCTTGGGAATCCCCGGCCCCTTCGCCTCAGTGTTCTACCTGGCCTACGGGTTATCTGCCAGCGCCTATATAGGCACGTCTGCGCTGGGAATGAGTTTGATACAATTCCCAAAATTGGTGGTATTTGGCTCCAATGACCTGATCACCATTAAGGTCTTGGCCATGGGTGTCGGCTTGGGCCTAGTCGCCGGTGCGTCCGCTTTTCTGGGAAAGATAATCCTTGGGAGAATCCCAGAAGAGGTGTTCCCCAGGGTAATCACGGCCATGCTACTAATCTCAGGTGTAGTCTTATTGGTCCGTGGGTAACTTATCCCTTGATCCTTCCCATACTCTGGTAATTCTTCGGTAATTCTAGCGACTGTAAGATATTAGAATCGAAACTTGCCATAATTGGCTGAGGAAAATCGACTTTGATCGTACAGCGCACAGTTGATGGTTCCGCTGCGGTGGCCAACCCACCCGAATCGACACTTATTTCTGAGTCGACTCCGAAGCGTCGAAGCCGTGACAGACAACCATTTACTCCTGAACCAGTGATGGTAACGGTGTTTTGGTGGCAGACCGACAACGGTCGAACGGCCTGCATGGAGAACCAGTTTTCTCCCTCAGCAGCCACCCCGCTCCGGTTTCGTTGTCTTGGCACCAACAGTAGCAAATATCCCAAACGCTACCGGGTCGATCTGGCCCAGGCGTTGGACCTAATGCCCGAGCTCGACCGACGCGAGCTAAAAGCCCTGGGAGGCGCAATCGCCGTTACGCTCAGCAGTCAGCTAGGCGTGGAAGTGGCAGCGTGCTCTCCGGACGTGATTGATACGGTTCTAGGTGGCGTCTAGCCGCCACTTAAATTAGTCCTTTTGGATAAAGAGACCCTGCCCGTTGGTTCCGGGCGGGGTCTCTTTGTATTTCTGGGTATCTCCACTCAGCCTTGGTTATCCTTTATCAATCTACGGCCAGAATCGACCGCCAGCTCATTTGTTAGCGGCCAACACCCGGCTGAACACGTTCTCCATGACTGCCGCTTCCTCCTGCGTCACATGCTCCAAAAAGGCATCCCAAGCGTCTTTGGAGTGATCCGGACCCACTTTTTTGATTGTATCCAGCCCCAGTTGGGTGATTACAGCGTAATAGCCACGCCGATCACCCGGGCACTGCTCCCGCACAACCATGCCGGCAGTGATCATCCGATCCAGCAACCGCGTGATGCCGCTGCGTGTGAGCAGCACCGATTCTGCAAGTTCGCCCATGCGCAGTCGACCGCCCTCGCTGTCAGACAGTTGCTGTAACACATCCCACCAGGACAGAGGCAGACTGTGTTGTTCCTGCATTTGCCGCTCCAGGTATTTAATTACCGTGGAATGGGCCTCCAAGAACGCCCGCCACATGGCTAGATGGCCTGTAGAATCCTTCGTAGAATCCCTCGTTGTTATCATAATCGGATTATAAGATCAGTTATTTTTACAATCAACTATTGACGCTGCAAATTAACGGCCTTGGCTGGCGACCTAGGCGTGATATCATGGTTTTAGGCTCAATCAGTACTCGATGACGAACAACAGCAAGACCCACGTGAGGGAGCCAAATGCAAATCAACGGCCGTCTTACAAAATCCGGACTGGACGAAAAAGACGCCAAAAACATTTACCGGTACATGCTATTGGCGCGGTCCATCTCAGAAAAGAGCTGGCTGCTCACCAGGCAGGGGCGCGTGTTGTTCTCCATGCCCTGCGACGGCCAGGAAGCCGCAGATGTTGCCAGCGCCTACGCTCTAGAGACAAACACCGACTTTATCGTCCCTTATGCCCGCAGCCTGGGTGCCATGTTGGTCAAAGGCATGACCACTCAAGAGGTCATGCTGAATATGTTTGGCAAAGCGGACGACCCCAACAGCGGCGGCCGCCAAATACCCATGCACTGGGGACACCGGCAACTGGGAATAATCTCCATGGGCAGCTCAGTAGGGACGACCATTCCCCGGGCGTCGGGCGTGGCTCTGGCCTCCAAGCTTAGGGGCCAAAACGCCGTAACCATGGTCTATTTTGGCGAAGGTTCAGCCAGCGAGGGCGATTTTCACGAGGGATTAGGCTTTGCCGGGGTACACGGCCTGCCGGTGGTGTTCTTCTGCAACAACAATGGCTGGGCAACCTCAGTCCCGGTCAGCCTGCAAAACGCGGAGCCTCAAGTGTCCAAACGTGCCCAGGGGTACGGCTTCCCCGGCATCACGGTTGATGGCTTGGATCCGTTGGCGGTCTACCAAGCGGTGAGAACTGCCGTCAACCGGGCACGCTCCGGCGACGGCCCCACGCTGGTGGAAGCAAACACGATCCGCATGATGCCCCATTCCAGTTCCGACGACCATTTGCGCTACCGCACCCAAGAAGATCTCAACAACGAACGAAAGCTGGACCCGATACCGCTTTTCAGAGATTTTCTCGTCTCGGAAGGCATCTTGGTCGAAACCTCAGAGCATGAGATACGAGAGCTAGTGGATGCAGAGGTTGAAGAAGCCATTGAGCTGGCAGATGCCGCACCCTCTGCCGCGCCTGAGACGGCGTTTAGCGGGGTCTACGCCCCGTAGGGGGTGTGTATGTCTGATAAACGCTTCATCGACGCTATACGGGATGGTCTGCGAGAGGAATTGGCCGCAGATGCTGCTGTTTTTCTGATTGGGCAGGACATTGGGGTTAACGGCGGCGTATTTCGGGTGACCGACGGCCTGCTTGAAGAATTTGGAGCCAGCCGGATCATAGACTCGCCACTGGCTGAATCAGGCATTGTCGGCGTGGCCATTGGCGCGGCCATGAACGGCATGCGCCCAGTCGTAGAGATTCAGTTCGCCGATTTCATCTTCTCAGCGTTCAACCAGGTGGTGAGCGAGGCGGCGCGGATGTATTACCGCACGAACGGCGACTTCACAGTGCCTATGGTCATTCGCGCACCCTACGGCGGCGGCGTCCGGGGCGGCCTGTACCATTCCCAGAGTGTGGAGGCTTACTTTGCCCACGTTCCTGGCCTCAAAGTGGTCGTCCCATCCAATCCCCACGATGCTAAAGGCCTCTTGAAATCGGCCATCCGCGACGATAACCCGGTGCTGTTCTTCGAGCACAAACGCGCCTACAACACGGTGCAAGGTGAAGTACCGGATGGTGATTACACCGTGCCCATTGGCGAGGCCGTGGTCAGCCGGGAAGGCCAACACTTGTCACTGATCTCATACGGGTTGTCGGTCCACCATTGCCTGGAGGCTGCCGAGACGCTGTCAGCCGAGGGAATAAGCTGCGAGGTGGTTGACCTGCGCACGGTGCGGCCTCTGGACACAGTAACCATACTGGAGTCAGTCAAGAAGACGGGGCGGGCGTGTATCGTCCACGAGGACAATCTTACTGGTGGAGTAGGCGCGGAAGTGGCGGCGATAATCGCCAAGGATGGGTTCGAGTTTCTAGACGCCCCGGTGCAACGGGTGGCCGCGCCGGACGTGCCGTCTTTTCCGTACAATCCAGACTTGGAAGACGCTCTTTTGCCCGGCCCCGCGGACGTTGTCCTGGCAGCCCGGGAACTAGCTTCTTACTAGCGTCTGGTCTCTGGAGCCTATTTGTCTGATTCGAGACTGAGGTTAGGTAAACCGCATTCAAGAGAGTCCACACTTAACCAGAGACTCCAGCGGCAACCAGCCGGTCTTGACCAAAAAGTCCAACTCTCCGGCTACGTAAAGCGCACCGTCGCGAATCATCAAAGCCATAACCCTAACACCACACGCAAAAAAGCCCCGGATAAGTAACGGCAAGGTCGCAAATCCGAGGCTAATTGGTCCATTTATGTAAAGTGCGGGGCTTGGCAGTGTCTTCGCCTAGTAGTGAATGGCTCTGGGAATGCCTCCGCCGGTGGCTATAGCGTCTCCGTTGATGGAGATCGATTTGGGCGAAGCCAGGAAGGCGATGACGTAGGCAATCTCACGAGCATCTACTATGTGGTGAATCGAGTTCCGGTTTGCCATATTCTGCTCGGCTTCTTCCACTGTGATTCCCTGCGCCTGAGCTTGGTTTTCCAACATAGCCGGGATACGCTCTGTGTAGGTCATTCCGGGGTGCACCGTGGTTACGTTGATGCCCTGAGGGCCAAGTTCATCGGCCAGGTTCTTGCTGAGTGCATGGACCGACACGTTACGTATGCTACCAATGGCATAGCCAGACTGCCGAGCCGCCATGCCGCTGAGATTGATGATTCGCCCCCAGCCTTGTTCAATCATGTAAGGAGCAACGGCCTGGGCACACCGCAGGTATCCCATAACCTTGGTGTTCATGTCGCTCCAGAAATCGTCCTCGGTAATCTCGGCCAATTTGGGAGAATAAGCGCCACTAACTCTTGCGGCTGAGTTGACCAAAATATCAATCGTGCCTAGCTTTTCTCCCGCCTCTTTGACCATTGCTTGTACCGACTCCGGTTTACCGGTGTCAGCCACGATTGTGATGAAATCTCCGCCGGTCTCTTCTGACAATTCCCGGGCTGTTTCCTCGAGGGCTTCTTTGCCACGGGCTACCAGGACTACTTTCATCCCTTCAAGCCCAAACTCCCGGCCGACCGCCTTGCCAATGCCGCGGCTACCGCCGGTGATAATTGCAGTCTTACCTTTGAGTTCCAGGTCCATGTTGATGCTCCTAGACAATGAATATTGGTTTTTTTGGTGAAATTCAGAATTGGAGTCTAGGCGTGAAGTTGCTACGAATCAAGGCCTGTTTTCCGGGTCGGATCAGCTTCGAGGATTCTCCACTGCATTCTTGATGCAAGACCGTTGGCCATTGGTCCGCAAAGGATTTCGCCGTTGTCCTCTACGGTCCTTATCGGGTCTATAAAGCCTTCGGGGTTGTGGTCCGCCTCGAATTCGCCCTTCACACCCCTTCCAAATTCCTCGTGCGGTGGCTTAAATTCGTCAGGATTATGGGGCGTACCGTCGAATTCGGTAGTGCCTGGTTCCAGAGAATCATCGAATATGACTTCTCCGCCATCACGATCCCCTCCGTCGTCTTCCTGCGCGTGAACTAAATTCACTATTTGGCCCAACTGGAGTCGGCTCATGGGCCCAGATACCGTTATCACTATGGCGAAGACCGCCAACAGCATAAATATCTTGTTCATCGTCTGGTCCTCTTCAGCTTCTAGTAGCCGAATCTAGTCACAACAAATTTAAGAAGGGCAGGCAAAATTCTCCAGCAACCGATCAAACCGCAGCTGCACCACAGTCGCGTCGGCACCGGTAAGTGTCATGCGGTAGGCGCTGTCATTAGCGCAGTTCCAGGCACCAATTAGCCCACCGCCAATGGCAGTGCCGTTACTGTCCACGGCCTTGAACCCGCAAAACGCTCCCGTCTGGCCAGAAACGGTAATATCGCCACCGGAGATTGATTCAAAGTTGATCCCAGGCTGAACTGCCTGAATGTTGTGATAGGAAGCAGCCACAAATTCCAGCGGTGCTTTGGAGTTTGACGGACTCCAAACCAGACCTACGGTAACCCCGCTGTAAACGAAACTGGCCAGTCCTTGAGTTTCGCTGGGTGCAGACTCGGAGTAGCCAGCTGACTGAACGTCTGCTCCCAAATCTAGGTTGAGAGTGAATCCGTACTCCGAGTAGACCGTGTCCAGTGCCGGAGTCGCCGTTGGTGCCACTGTTGGCTCTGGGACAGTGGTGGCCACCGCAGTTGAAGGCACAGGCATTGCCGTGGGCTGAGCATCGGGCACAGGGGTTGGCACTGCAGTTGGTGCCGTGGGTACGGACGTAGCTGCGGCAGGCACGGCTGTCGCAGGGTCTTCGGAGATTGGTTATTCCAGCTTACGCCGTTCATTTAAATCGAAAAACCAAACCGCAAAACCGCCGATTAAACCTCTCAATTATGACCATCTCCTATGCGCCTGTCCCTGTGGTAACATTTGGCCTGCGGTGGGATAGCCACAAAGGGGCGTCCCAGCCTCAGACCCAAAGGAGACCAAAAAGGCATGAAACCACTTGAGGGGATCAGGGTATTGGACCTGACCCGAGCACTGGCTGGCCCGTTCTGCACTCTGATGTTGGGAGACTACGGCGCGGACGTCATCAAGATAGAGATCCCTGTCGCCGGCGACGACACCCGCAAATGGGGACCTCCCTTCGTCGGCGAAGAAAGCGCCTATTTCCTGTCGATCAACCGCAACAAACGGAGCCTCACGCTCAACTTCAAAGAGGAAAAGGCCCGGGAGATATTTCAGAAGCTGGTCAAAGACGCCGACGTGGTGGTGGAGAACTTCACCCCAGGCGTGATGGACCGCTTTGGTTTGGGCTACGACGCCTTAAAAGAGATTAATCCAGGCATCGTCGTCTGCTCAATTTCCGGTTTCGGCCAGACTGGGCCGTACCGATCCCGTCCTGCCTATGACCAGATCATGCAGGGCATCAGCGGCCTGATGAGCATCACCGGCGAGCCTGATGGCGACCCGCAAAAAGTGGGCATCGCCGTGGCCGATATCGGAGCCGGCATGTGGGCCGCATTTGCGGTGATGGCCGCGATTCACGAACGCTCCAAGAATGACAAGGGCGAGGGGCAGTACATCGACATATCGATGATGGACGCCCAGGTAGCCTGGCTGACCTACCAAGCCGCCAACTTCTTTGCCAGTGGTGAAGCACCCAAGCGATTGGGCGCAGCGCACCCCAACTTGGTCCCTTATCAAGCTTTCATGTGCGAAGACAACAAGTATCTAAACCTGGCTGTGGGCTCAGAACGGATCTGGGACAGGTTCTGCGATGGCATGGAAATGCCGGAACTAAAGGCAAACCCGGATTACGCCACCAACGTGGAACGAGCGCAAAACCGGTCAACGATTGTGCCCCAACTGCAGGCAGTCTTTATCAAACACCCGGTGGCTTACTGGGTGGAAAAACTGCAGGCGGTGAACGTGCCCTGTGGCCCGATAAACGACCTGGCGGACGTTTTTGCTGATCCTCAGTTAATTGCCAGAGAAATGGTGCAGGAGATACCCCATCCCACCCTGGGCACGGTCAAACAGCTTGGCCTGCCAATCAAGTTTTCCCGTACTCCCGGAGCCTTGGATCAGCCACCGCCGCTACTGGGTGAACACAATCAGGAAATATTGCAGGACCTGGGTTTCTCATCGTCAGAGATTGACGAGCTCAAGGCCGCTGACATCATTTAGACGCTTTGCTAATGGGCCATAATTAACATTGCGGACCATCAGGAAGCGTAAAAATCTAAACAAAACTGAACGATCCTATTTTAAGTTGCTTCCAATAGGATCGTTTGGGGAATTGTGCCAGAGAAATTCGCGTGGTAGTCTGGCCGTTGTTCTAGGGTCTTAAAACTGAGTTCCCCAGGAAACACTAGGGAAACCCAAATATCGAGACCCGGGAGGTTATTAGTCGTGGATTTAGGATTAAAAGACCGGGTTGCCATCGTTGGCGGCTCCAGCAGGGGCATGGGCCGTGCCATTGCCTTGGCATTTGCCCAAGAGGGTGCCAACGTGGCCATCAGCGCCCGCACTGAAGCAGACCTTAGGCGCACAGAGATAGAACTGGCCCGCGTGGGCTCCCAGCAGCACGTTTTAGCCATCCCGGCAGACCTTTCTGTCGCCCGGGACATTCGGCGCGTGGTTCGGGACACCTTCAACCGCTTTGGCCAGATTGGAATCTTGGTCACCCACATGGGCTTTGGCCCGCCCGGACGCCCCTCCGAGTTCAACGACGAGACAATCATGACGGCCCTAGAAGAGAATTTCCTCAGCGCCGTCCGCTTTACTATGGAAGTCATCCCGTACATGAAACAACAGCGGTGGGGCCGCATTGTCCACTTGCTGCCGTCTTTAGGCAGAAGATTCGCCAACGGAACAGCCCTCTCCAACACTTCACAACTGGCCCTGATGGGCTACTCCAAGGCGTTGGCCAATGAACTGGCTCCGTTCAATATCACCGTCAATAACCTCGTATCAGGGCCGGTAGAGACCGATTTTCTAACTTCGTCCGTCGAGAATGAAGCCCAGAAGTCTGGTAAAGATTTCGATGCCCTAATGCGTGACACTGTGACATCTATCCCTATGGGACGACTTGGTAAACCCGAGGAAGTGGGCGATCTGGTGACGTTTCTAGCCTCGGATCGGGCTTCTTTCCTGACTGGGACCAGCGTGGTGCTGGACGGCGGCATGCGCCAAACCATCAGCCAGTAAAACCTTCAGAAATTCTCTCCAAAATACCCTCAAGAATTCTATGGCAACAACAAGAAATCTACCGCACAGCCCAGGAATACCTCATCGAGGAGGAGATTCCCGGCTGGCTAGTGTACGACTACCGGCATGCTAACCCCGTGTTCTGGCTGGTTATTTCCGCGTCGGGACACGTAACCCGCCCCTGCTATTTCTACCTACCTGCACAGGGCGAGCCAAGCCTGCTGGTTCATCACGTTGATGCCGGGAAGTTCGCCAACTCCGGCGTAAATGTGACCGTCTACAGCAGCCGCGAGTCCATGTTGGCCGCTCTCCGCGGTCTCTTGTCAGGCGTGAGCCTCGTGGCCATGGAATACTCACCGGAGAACACGCTGCTCCGGGTCTCACGTGTGGACGCCGGCACAATTGAACTGGTACGGAGCCTAGGACCGCAGGTGGTTTCTTCCGCAGACTTGATGCAGTACGCCACGCACCAGTGGACGCCTGAACCACTGGCCGACCACCTGGCCACGGCAGACAAGCTGGGCCTGATCGTAAATGAAGCGTTTGCCTACGCTGGCAAGCACCTAGCTGAAGGAATAAACGAGTTCCAGGTGGCCGAGTTCATACGAAATCGGTTCGCCGAAGAAGCGATTGAGTCTCCCGACGGCCCAATCGTGGCTGTTAACTCCAACGCTTCGGACCCGCATTACGAACCGTCTGCCGTCCAACACAGCCCCATCAAGCAGGGTGATTGGCTGTTAATCGACCCTTTGGGCCAAGGGTATTGCCGATGGCTGTGTTTACGCTGACATCACCTGGGTGGCCTATGTTGGCGAAACAGTGCCCGCCGCACGCCAGCAAGAGATCTTTGACATCGTTATTGGCGCTCGTGACGCTGCTCTGCAGTATCTGAAAGACGCCCACAGCCAAGGAACGGCAGTTCAGGGCTGGCAGGCCGACGAAGTGGCTCGAGAATTTATATCCAGCCGAGGCTACGGCGAGTACTTCACCCACCGGCTGGGCCATAGCATCGGATTCGAGGTTCACAGTGAGGCGGTTAACCTGGACGGCTTCGAGACCCACGACACCCGCCGCATAATTCCCGGCATTTGCTTCTCCATCGAGCCTGGCATCTACCTACCCGAATTCGGAGTCCGCTCCGAGATTGACGTATTCATGACAGCAGACGGCCCCTACGCCAGTTCCCCAGTCCAACACGAAGTTGTGCTGATCAAGGGCTAACTAGGCACGGATTGGCCACTTACGGTCCAAAATTAACTGCAATTCAGTCGGTCGGAAATCTGGTATCAAACGAATAGACCAGATTTTGGCCAGACGTTCTAGCTGCCGCCCAGATTAGAGCGTCAGAAATGGACACCCTGCCTGAAGGTCGGCACATGAGAAGCGCCTCCAAGACTGTCCCTTTGTCCAGTCCGTGGCAGTGAACGTTACGTTTGCTAACAAACGCCATGAGGTGCTCAGTTACCACTTCTCTAGGCAAGTTATACACGGACCGTAAAACATGATCTGTCTCGGCCAGCGCCACTCCACTAATCCAAAGGTCTACATCAGAGTCAATAATCTTAGCGGCTCTTTTCGCCATCTCAGGCACGTCACGGACCAAATACCGCACCACCAAAGAAGTATCTAGGAACCCACTCACCTGGCTGGCTCTGTTTTTTCAACCCATTCTTGGGCTGCGGCTTCCCTTGCCGTCTCGCGCGCCCTATCCCACTTGTCCCCGGGCCGGACCACCACTTCGGTGAATCGAGCAAGTGAACCTAGGAGTGACCTGTCGTGTTCGGGTGGCACAAAGTGAATCTCAACGTGCCCGTCAACGATGCTCTGTAACGCCATCCAGCCTGGCTCCACGCCTAATTCGTCCCTAATTTCTTTGGCAATGACTACCTGGCCTTTTTGACCTACAACATGTGGCAAAGTACGACTACTCCATTCAGTTAGTATGAATTATGAATATAAGTATAACATTTGGCCTTAAGGGTCACTATTCAGTTTCAGGTTGTGAATACGGCATGGTTGCCCTGCACTTACGTTGCCATTAGAATTGGCGCGACCCGGTTCCCGTATCTATTACCAATCCCTTAACCAAATCTTTACTGGGGGCGTGCTATGAAATTCTCACTGGCCTATGAAATGCAACGGCCAATGCTCGATGACCATGCAGTCATCGAAGAGACCATTGAACAGTGCATCCTGGCCGACGAGATGGGGTTCGACGCCGTGTGGTTCGTGGAACACCATTTTCTGACCACGTTTTCCGGCTCGCCCTGTCCCGAGGTGATTTTCGGCGCACTCAGTCGTCTGACCAAGCGCATCCGCCTCGGTTTTGGTGTGTCGGTGCTGCCGTACCACCACCCGGTACGCGTGGCTGAACGGGTGGCCATGGTTGACCAACTCTCCCACGGACGGGTTGAATTCGGCACTGGTCGGTCCGCTCCCTACGAGCAGATAGGCATGGGCATCGACCCGCGCGACACTAGGGAGATGTGGGACGAGTCTCTGAGCATGATTCCCAAGATCTGGAGCTCGGATTACTTCGAATTCGAGGGCAAGTTCTGGAATGTGCCCCCTCGTCAGGTCCTACCAAAGCCTTATCAGAAGCCACACCCGCCCATCTGGGTGGCTGCACTGCAGCCGGCCACTTACGAGATCGCCGCCCAAAAGGGGATCGGCGTGATGGCTCTAGGCGTGAACGCACCGGCGGTACTCGAGCCAGAGATCAAGAAATACAAAGCGGCCGTCAAAAATGCGACGCCGGTTGGTTTAACCACGAATGACCAGTGGCTCAGCTCCATTTTTGGCCTCTGCGGTGATGACAGCAAAGCCACTCGCGATCTTTCCGCCCAGTCGTTGAAGACTTTCTTTGGCCCCGGCAGGCCATACGTTCAGGACCAAAAGGATGTCTACGAGAAGCTGCTCCAGCAATGGGGCGGCATCCCGGAACACCTGTTATCCAATTTCGCCCGTTACGTTGACGTCGATAAGACCCCTACAGCCACGAATGGCAACTCGGCAAACTCGTTTGACCTGTCGGGAGGCGGGCTCGCTCAAAAAATCTGGGAGGAGTTTGACTCGGAGACTATGGCCGAGCGCGGAGTAATCGTGGCTGGAGACCCGGAGGCCTGCATCAGAGGTGCAAAGCTCCATGAAGCGACAGGCGTGGATGAACTTCAGTTTCTGATGGCCACTGAGACCGTTGGTCACGAAGCGGTCATGAAGTCCATCGAGATGTTCGGCAAATACGTACTACCAGAGTTCCGCAAAAACAATCCAGGCCCAACAGAACCAAATTGCCCCCTCACCTAACAGCAGCTGAGCCGCTGGACGAATACTTGCCGGTTTTCAGTATCTAGTCGTGGATTAAGCCTGGTTGATAAGAAAATACACTTCTGGTTCTTCTGGTTTCTGGCAGTGTCGGAAGTACGTAAAAGCCTTGTTCAATTAACAAACAGGGCTTTTTACACCAATTTTGAATTCAGTTGCTAGCCTAGATCGGCGATTTTGGGGCCTACTTCATTCTTTAGAAGTTCTAGGCATTCGTGCTGCCACTCGTGGTTTTCCGGGTCCTGCGTGACCGTCAGCAGGGTGCCGAAGCCGCCCACTTCTCCGTAAATGTTACGAATCTTGTCGGCAACTTCCTGAGGGTCGCCTACGATCCAGACGTTGTCCATCAGGTATTCCACGTCGACAGCCTCGTCGGACATATCAGGTGAGATCTTGGAGCCGGCCAGCAGGCCGGATTGGCGGTTTGGCTCTTGGTGGACTTGATAGTTCCGAACCAATACTTCGTTTGCCCGTTCTCGGGCTTCTTTAGGTGTGGACGCAACCAACACGTCACGGGCAATGTGCCACTGGCTCCGGTCCGCACTACGCCCTGCGCTGATGGCCCCAGCTTCAAACTCCTCCCAATGCCCCACTAGGTTGGGCACCGACAGGGTTGGGCTGCTCATTGGAATCCAGCCCTGCACGCCTGCGTTCCTGATGGAGTCGGAACGGATTGTCGTTGCGGCCGCGCTGATCGGCGGATGGGGAACCTGGAAGGGCTTCATGTGCAGCCCGCGTTCCTTAACCGAGTCCAGTTCTGGGGCAGAAATATCAAAATACTTGCCGTGGTACTCGAACTTGCCTTCGTTCTGCCACATCTTCAGCACCACATCCAAGACCTCTTTTGAGCGTTCGCCCACGCCTACACGGTCGTTCGAATCCAAGCCATACAGCTCCAGGTCGGTTGGTATGGCGCGAGTGCCAATGCCCCAGTAGAACCGGCCGCGGCAAAGGTGGTCCAGCATGGCCAATCGGTGGGCCAGGTCAACGGGATTGTGGATGGCCAGCAGGGTAACGCCGGTACCAAATATTATGTTCTCAGTCATGCCTGAGGCTTTGGCAATGAGCAAATCAGGGGCGGGGGCGTTCTCCCAGCGCTCCGTCACATGCTCGCCAATCCAAGCCTCTGTGTAGCCAAGCTGGTCTGCTTTAACGATCAAAGTTAGGTCTCGATCGTACGAATCTGCGTAAGAGCGGTGCGGCGGATGCAGCGGCATCATGAATAATCCGAATTCCATAGAGGCTCCTTTGATTGGCGCGTGCCCATATTCAATAAGGGCGTGTTCGTAAGATCGTGCGCCGTGGTTTTTATTGTGGGCTGATACTATGTCAGGCCCATATCACTGTCAAGCTAATCAGGCGTGGGCCAGGCACGGTGCATACGGTTCGGGCAGCACTTCCTGTGCTGTGGTAAACTTTTTGACATTATCGAATAAACGTTATTCGACGAATTAAATAGCATATTTAGGATAAATAGATATGAAAAAGGTAGTTAGCGAAACCAGCGGCGCAGTATTCAGCCTCCCTTGGTTCGTGGCCAAGGATGAAGGGTTCTTCAAGGAGGAGGGCATCGACATGGAATTTGTCGAGTCTCTAGCTGTGAAAGTTGACCACCACACCACCAATCCGGAAGAGGTTGACCCGATCCTAGGTCACACACCGTTTGAAGACCAGCAGGTGGCCATTTATCGGGCTTGAGAAGAAGGTCAGGTCCGTCGGGCCTACGAGAGTAAACAGGGCGCAAAGGTAATTGGATTACGCTCCGCAGTCGCCAATCAGGCGCTGATGGTTCGGGCAGAATCAGAGCATTACTACCCCAGTTCGTTGGCAAATAAACCAATTGCCGTTCAGTTCCATGCCGGTTCCCACTATACCGTTCTTCGGTTGTTGGAGGGTTACATCCCCGCTGGCAAGATTAATCTGCTCCATTACGGCAGCCCTCGTTATCGGTTTGAAGCTATGATGAACGGCGAAGTCGATGCGGCCATGCTGATGGAGCCATGGATTTCTTTGGCCGAAAAGAACGGTTGCCGTTCGGTCTGTGAAGGCCACTATTTGGGAGCGGAGAACGCCAGCGACAACATGGATGAGGAAACCTTCAGTGCCATCAACCGGGCCGTGGTGAAGGCGGTAGACCTGATCAACGCAGACAAGAAGAGGTTCTTGCACTACTTGATCGACTCGCCTAGGTTCGCGGAGGCAGCCGCTGAGTGGGGCGGCCTCACGGTGGACGACTTCCACCTGCCACGCCTGCGTTACGCTCATCCAAGGCCGTATACAGAAGAACAGTTGGAGGATACTTACAACTGGATGGTCCGGTGGGACCTTCTTAACGCAGCAGTTTGTGCCACCGACTACGTCGATAACCGTGACGTCGAGGCTATCGCAGCCGACGACTAGCCTAGGCGCAACACTTCAGAAAAAGCAAAGCCGACCCCGGTGACAATCAGGGTCGGCTTTTTGTTTGTCCAACACTTGGCAATTCGTATTAACCGAGCATACGACGATAGATTACAATTGAATCAGTAAGGTTGACTCATCCGCAGGCTCAGCAGAGGAGAAATCTGCCATGCCCTTCCGAATCCGACGACGTTCCAATGTAGCCGTGATCGAAATACACGGAGTGATCGGTAATCACGTAAAAATACCTGAATACTCAAAACTGATTGACTCCCTGGCCAGTGATACACTCCTGAAAGCGTTGGTTTTGGACATTGATTCGCCGGGCGGCTCAGCCACAGGGTCAGAGGTGTTATACCGGTCCCTCCAACGAGTGGCCGACGTTAAGCCGGTTTACGCCTACATCCGCGGAATGGGCGCGTCAGGCGGGTATTACCTGGCCTGTGCTGCCAGCAAGATTTACGGCCTGCCCACCGCATTGGTTGGCTCTATAGGCGTGATTTATCTCCGCCCAGTACTGGAACAACTGCTGGCCAAGGTCGGCGTGGAGTTCTCCGTGTACAAAAGTGGCGAGTTCAAAGACATGACCGGGTTCTGGCGCAGCCCAACGGACCGGGAGTCGGCAAAATTCCAGGAGCTTATCGACGAAATCTTCAATAATTTCGTGATGGTCGTAGCTAACGGACGCTCGCTGGAAGAATCTAAGGTTCGGGAAGTGGCAACCGGAGAGGTTATGACCGCCCAGCGGGCCATCGGCATGGGTTTGGTGGACGAGATCGGCGATTTCCAAGACACGTTGGAGGCTGCTGCAGTGGCTGGCGGCTGCAAACCAACGCCAAAGTGGATTCGCCCCAGTCGCAGCTTCACTCAGCGTATGTTCGCGCGCACCAGCATTGGGAGCCAGTCCGGAGGATTAGCCGTTTTAGACGGCCTGCAACGCATCATGTCCGGCGGAATTTATTACCTGGAGCCTGGGCACATCTCAGGCGGAGACTACGGCTTGTCCGACTCCTAGAAGCCTGCTATCCGGCTAGCCGACGATACGCTTGGCTTCCTGCCAGAGTTGTTCTTTATCGTTTAATGGAAGTGTGTTGAAGTCTTGACCACGCTCAGCGGCCAGTGATTCCATGCTCAGATAACGCCTACTAAAGCGTTGGTTGGCCTGCCGTAAAACATCCTCGGCATGTGCACCGTTCCAGCGGGTCAGGTTGACGATCGTAAAGAGAATATCGCCCAACTCGTGCTCTTTTTCCTCTGACGATGCGGCGGCTTTGAACTCAGCCACCTCTTCTACCAGCTTGTCCAGCACGCCTGAGATGTCATCCCATTCAAATCCAGCTTTTCCAACCCGGTCCTGCATCAACTGGGCGTAGGCCAAAGCCGGCAGGTCGATGGGAATTCCTTCCACGGGTGATTTCTTTTCACCTTTCGCTTGTCTTTCTGCCGCCTTTATCTTTTCCCAGTTGCGCTCAACCTCTCGGGCGTCTTCCGCGTGCCCATCGGCGAATACGTGGGGATGGCGGCGGACCAATTTGGAATTTATGTTGCGCAGCACGTCCTCAAGCTGAAAATCTCCGGCCTCCTGGGCGATATCCGCGTGAAAAGCGATCTGAACCATCAGGTCGCCCAGTTCTTCCGACAAGATAGCTGGGTTCCCTTGGTCAATGGCTTCAATGACCTCGTATGACTCTTCCAGCAAATTGCGTTTCAGCGAGTCGTGGGTCTGCTCTCGGTCCCAGGGGCAACCGCCAGGCGCGCGCAGCTTGGCAACAATATCCACCAGAGTCTGAAACGTGCCCAGTTCCTGATTGGAAAACGGCTGATTCGGGGTTGATTGGCCTTGTGATGAATCCTTTTTTGACGCCATGGACGAATTATAGATTGAGGGTTGGTTGCTTCACAAGCTGGCCAGTGCTAAGTTAAGGTGAGCTGCCAGGCACAATCTGCACCTATTCCAAGGCCTGAGTAGGCCGTTAATACGGAGAACACATGAGCCGCGTTGGGTTTGTGGCTTGGCTGATTTTCATAATTGCCGTGCCGCTGTTTTTGATCACCGGCAGCGTTACCTGGGCCTTCAACAGTCCCGGGCTGTATAACGATGGGTTTGAGAAGTATTCCATCTCCAGAGCCTCCGGCATCACCGATGCCGATTTGCGGCAAGTGGGCGAAGACATCCGCAGTTACATAAACTCAGGCGACGAAGCGATGGACATTCAAACTCGCATCTTTGGCGTGGAACAAGATCTGTTCAACTCCAAAGAGATAGCCCACATGAAGGACGTTAAGAAGTTGGTTCAAGGCGTCTACGTGCTGGCTATAGCCTTGGCTTTGTACTTGGTGGTCATGATATTGATTGGCTTTGCTAGGCAGCGAGGCCGTTTTACCCAGCTCCTGGCCAAACGCCTAACTATGGGTGGCGGGCTAACCCTGGGTTTATTGATCTTGTTCGGTGCCGTGGCGGCTATTGGGTTCGATAGCCTTTTCATAAAATTCCACGAACTGAGTTTTGCCAACGATTTTTGGCAACTTGACCCGCGGACAGACTATCTGGTGCGCATTTTCCCGGAAAATTTCTGGTTTGATGCCACGTTATGGGTGGCCATCCGGGCGATTATTGGCGCCTTGTTGATTCTAGTGGCTGGCAGTTCATACCTGGTTTACCAACGGTATGAAAGCTGGCAAGAGGTAATGAATAGCCTCAAAGGTGCGCGTGGAGCCTAACCTGGTCTAGAATATGACGCTGGCCAAAAACAACGGCAGGAATCACGGGCGATAATCTCGCCTTGAATCTGATGGGCCGTGCAGTCACACAATAAAAAACAGGAGCAAATGAAACTTGCCCCTGTTCGATACAAACTTAAACTACGGACGACTTCCGGCGTGGTTTACAGATTTGGTTTACGGACCGCAGCCACAGCCACCGCCGCAGCACCCGCCACCGCCACCACCCAACGGAGGCAACGGGCTCATGGAAGTGGGCATTTCACTGGCGCCGCCCTTGGTTACAGACGCAAAGACTGAGATGGCGCGTTTAGCTGGCTGCTCGCAATTGGGGCAATCGGCTCCTGTTGCGCTCATAGCCTGAAGTTTTTCAAACTTATGATCGCAGGTGGGGCAAAGGTATTCGTAAAGAGGCATGTTTGTAACCTCGCAAAATTATTGTCCAGACTGATAGCCAGCCCAAATTAGGTACCCGGCAAGCCCGGCAAATGTCAACCTGAATTTAACCGAATCAAATAGAAGGCGTCAAGGGCAAAATCATCGTAAGGCAAAACCAAGAATCAGACCCTGAAGATCACTCGCCCGAAAATAAATCCTCGGATGAGAACTCAACAATAGACCCGGAAACGGAGCTACCTACGGCAAAACCCCGTCGGCGTCTACAGACGTTGGATTCGTGGCGAGCATACCGAGACTTTCGTTTCCTCTGGGTTGGCAATTTCTTTGCCAACACTGCGCAGTGGCTTCAACTTCTCTCCGTGGGCTGGTTGGTGCGTGATCTAACCGACTCTTTTGCCTCATCCGCACTGCTCGTAGTCACGGTTGGCGGAATGACCACCCTGCCCACGCTGGTTATAGGCCCTTGGGCCGGAGTGCTCGGCGACCGCGTCAACCGCAGAAAATTGGTCATGGCTGTCCAGAGTTTCATGGCGGTGGCGGCCGTCACCTTTGCCGTGGTTATTCAAACAGGCCATGTGGAGTGGTGGCACGCTTACGTCTATGTCTTGGTTTCTGGCGTGTGTTGGTCAACCACGCTCACCATGCGGCAGACCCTGGTTGCCAACACCGTTCCCAAAGAGTCATTGGTCAACGCTTACGCAGCCAACACTCTAACAATCACCGGTACCAGGATAATTGGCCCCTTCATTGGCGGGATCCTAATTACGACACTGGGGTTCTCCTGGAACTTTGCCATCGAGGCGGGGCTCTACACGGCCACTGTGATTGCTTTCTGGCCAATGAAGACCCCCTACGCCCAATCCAGGCGAGCCAGTACCGGCAGTTCACCTTTGGCCGACCTATTGGAAGGGTTCCGATACATCCGGAAGCAGGAAAAGGTTATCTTCCACCTGATTATTCTGGGACTGATACCCAACGTGCTGCTGCATCCAGTGTGGTTCATGCTGCCGATTTTCACGGTGGAGGTCTTGCACCGGAGCGCAGACGTGGGCGGGTACATGCTGGCGGTCACTGGCCTTGGCGGTTTTGTCTCCGCGATCACCATAGCCTCACTGGGTTTTGGCCGTAACCGAGGGCTCATGTGTATCTGGGCGACCCTTTTCAGTTCAGCCTCAATAGTGCTTTTCGCCTATTCCCACTGGTTGGCCCCCGCGTTGCTTATGATTGGGCTGATGTCTGCTGGCCAGGCTACCTTCCGGACGTCGTCCAGCACGTTGATTCAAACTTTGGCACCCGACCACTTGCGTAGCCGTATCACCAGCCTGCACATGTATAGCCAGGGGTTTGTCTTCATGTCCAGCCTGGCCGTGGGCGTGTTGGTGGACCAAACCACTGTGGTGTTCGCACTAACAGTCATCGGCGTCTTGGGTATCGCTTTGGGAGCTTTGGCCTATGCCGTTTTCCCGTTGGTGAGGGCGGCTCGCTAATGCAATTGGACTTCGGGCTATTTTGGCTGGGCAGCGAGAATTATAGAGTGCTTCGGAGTACCCTAAAGCAGTGATTTCCCGCATCAAAAGCAGCCCCTCCTACAAATGGTGGGTATTTGCCACCATTGCCATTGGGACATTCCTGTCAGTCGTCGACCACGGTAGTGTGCTGGTGGCGTTGCCTGACATCGAGCGACATTTTTCCACCGACCTTCCCACTGTTCAATGGATCGTAGTCGGCTACGCCCTGGCCATTAGCGTCCTGATCCTGCCCATGGGCCGTCTGGGCGACATTATTGGTCGGAAGAAAGTCTACGTCGGCGGCATGGTCATCTTTGTAATTTTCGCCTTGGTATCCGGGATTTCCCCCAACCTGGGCTTCTTGATCGTTGCGAAGGTCCTGCAGGGCGTGGGCTCGGCCATGGTGCAGAGCTCCGGAATCGCCATGGTGATCTCCACCTTCCCAGGCAGTGAACGTGGCAAGGCACTAGGCACTCATATCAGTGTGGTCGGCGCCGGAGCCGTGGCTGGGCCGGCCATTGGCGGACTGCTGGTCAGTGTTTTGGACTGGCGGTGGGTATTCTTCGCCAATGTGCCCATCGGAATCTTCACAATCATCGTCTCCATGATGATTCTCCCCATGCTGAAATCAGAGCCTTCAGGTGAAGGCGAAGATCAGCAGAAGTTCGATTGGGGAGGCGCTATCCTGTCTGGCCTGGCTTTATTGGGGTTCCTGTTGGTGGTGGGCAATGGAGACCGGTTGGGCTGGACTTCAGGTTCCATCATCATAGGAACTGTTGCCACAATTATTTCCGGCGCCATGTTTGTTTGGTGGGAACTACGGTCCAATTCGCCGATGCTGGATATGAGGCTTTTCCGCCTAAAACTCGTCAGCCTGGGCGTGGCAGCGGGTTGGTTTTCGTTCCTTGGCACTTCTGCGGCCAGGTTTATGATGCCGTTCTACCTGCAACGAGTCCTGGAGCTTGGCCCTGGAGAAGTGGGCCTGTTGCTCATACCACCTGCATTGTGCATGGTGCTGATCGGCCCCATCAGTGGCCGGTTATCAGACAAATTTGGGTGGCGCACACTCACTGTGGGCGGTCTGGCCCTATCCGCCATAGCCTGGTTCACGCTGGCAATCACGCTGGACGAGACAACTCCTAAGTACTTCATTGTCGCCATGATGATGTTCCAAGGAGCTGGCACAGCCCTGTTCAACTCGCCAAATAACAGTTCAATACTTAGCGCGGTCTCCCGTTCCCAATACGGCGTGGTCTCTGCTCTGACCCAGTTGATACGAAACTCAGCCAACGTGACCAGCATTGCCATTGCCACCACTGTAATTGTGGCAACCATGGGCGCCAGGGGCGTGGAACCCAGTCTGGACGCAGTCTCTCCGGCCGTGTCTGGCGCGTTTGTCGCCGGCCTCAAGTACGCATTCTGGATGCTAGGCGGAATACTGCTGATGGGAATCGTTTTCGCTGTAATCCGTGGCGAGCGCAAAAAACCGTCGACCACCCCTCAGCCAGAAGCGGTGACCGCCGGGTCAAAGTCCAACTGATTTCGTGCCTGATTAACCGCCTTGGCCACCAGGCCAAAGTCTCACTGATTTTGAGCCTGATCAATCAACGATTCAGGTGTCGTAATCCAGCTTGACACCCCTAACTATGGGTGGCAAACTTACTTTTTATTCGCGATAGCTGGCGTAACGCCCATCTATCCGGTATTACACCAGTGACGGAGGAAACCAAAATGGCAGATGTAAACATTGAGATTCGCGAGAACGGTCCCCTGCGCGTGACCGGCCCTATCACGATCACCGACAAAGATGGCAAAGGATACAGTATCCCTGAGGGCCAGTGGGTAAGCCTATGCCGCTGCGGCCTATCCGAGAAAAAGCCATTCTGTGACTCTGCGCACCGTGACGGCGGGTTCCAGGCTGTGTCAGCCGCAGTCTAAGCACTGATAACTGAAAAGAGATAGGCCGGCCACTTTAATTGGCCGCCTGTCTCTTTTTTATTCAATACCCTTTGAAAGGCTAGTCAATGGCAGATGTAAATATCGAGGTACGAGAGAACGGTTCACTACGCGTTGTCGGTCCCATCACGATCACCGACAAAGATGGCAAAAACTACACGGTTCCAGAGGGTAAAATAGTCTCTTTCTGCCGTTGCGGTCACTCAGTAAATACACCTTTTTGCACCGGCGCACACCGCGCTGAAGGATTTGAGGCTGACTCCTCAGCCTATTAAATTCAGCAACGAATTTAGTCAACAAAAAGGGCGTCCCGACTATTCGGGACGCCCTTTTCATATTCTGGCCTATCTTTGCTAGTTCTTGCGGTAGACCGGGCGGATACCCCTCACTGACTTTAGCCGCTCTTCAGCCAGCCGGTCCGCTGCCTTGGCAGTGGGAATCTCTTCATTCTTGGAGATGCTGATCACGCGCTCTATAATCTCGTAGACACGCTCGGTCTTTTCTCGGGCTCGGTCAGCGTTGTAAATGCCACTAATCTCAGACTCAACGTTGATGATTCCGCCACTGTTCAGGATGTAGTCCGGCCCGTACAAGATTCCCAATCGGTGTAGCGCTTCTCCGTCCGTATCTGACAAAAGCTGGTTGTTGGCGCCCCCGGCAATCACCTTGCACTTCAATTGGGGAATCGTTTCCGGGTTGATTACACCGCCCAGGGCGCACGGGGCAAAAATATCGCAGTCCAAGCCGTAAATCTCATCCGGTTTTACCACTTTCAAGCCCAGATCTCTGGCCCGGTCCAACGCTCCGTCAAAAACGTCGGTCACCACCAACGTGGCGTCTTCTTTCATCAGATGATGAGCTGTGTGGGTCGCAACCTTGCCAAAGCCTTGCATCGCCACAACTTTGCTTCGTAAGGAATCGTTGCCCCAGGTTTCTTTGGCACAGGCTTTCATGCCCATGTAGATGCCCAACCCAGTCATAATCGAAGTGTCGCCACTGCCGCCGGCGGTGACTGGCAGGCCAACCACGTGATCGGTTTCCTGTTTGATGTATTCCATGTCTCTGCCGGTACTGCCAACGTCCGTGGTGGTCAGATAACGGCCACCTAGGGTATCCACGAACCGTCCGTAGGCACGCACGAGGGCCTCGGTCTTTTGAGTATGGGAATCAGCAATGATCACGCCTTTGCCGCCGCCCAGCGGCAGATCGGCTGCTGCCGATTTATAAGTCATCGCCCGAGACAGCCTCAATGCGTCCCAAATCGCTTCTTGTTCAGACTTGTATGGCCAAATTCTGGTGCCACCACAGGCTGGGCCTAGAGTAGTGTCATGGATGGCAATGATGGCTTTTAAACCCGACCCAGCGTCAGAAACCACCACCAATTGTTCGTGGCCCTCGTCCCCCATCTGCTCAAGCATTTCCAACGTCGCCTCCCTTTCGGTCCCATTTATTCGGTCTCTGCGTGATTCTTACCGGACAAACAAAAATCAAGACCGTTATCTAATCGTTAAGATGCAATATGGTCTCTGTAAGGTTCCCATATACGCCGTCAAGTGGCCCTTTTTTCTGTCCAGATATACTCTTTAATTATATCTCACGTCGCCGTTAATTCCCTGTCATTTGGCCCAATTGGGCTAGAAATTAGGATGGGGGCAAAATTCCCGCCAATGGCGATGGACCCTAACAGGTTCAGCCAGAAATAGCCGACATTACTACCAAAAGGAGAAGCGACATGGCACAACAAACGATGCATGCGCAGATGGGTGGTAGACTGGCGGACCAGAAGAACTAATTCAGGCGGGAACGGTCACCTTTGGCCTGGAATACCGAACGCTCAACGCCGGCGCCGAAGAGGGCGTTTGTATCCACGTCTACAGTGATTTGCTGGAGAGAGAGGACAAGGAATTGCTGTGCTTTGACTGCTTCCGCGTTGCCCCCCACTATCACTACCGCAACGCCACGGTGAAGAAAAACGAACGCCTGATGTTGGACTTCACTGCGGAGGGTGATTCGCTGGCCTGGACTTTAGACAAGATCAAGAACAGGCTGCCAATCATGCTGATCAGGTGCGAGGCGGAGGATATTGCCCGTCAAATCGACCAACGGGACGTCGACGCCGCTCTACCCAAGATCGTCGCCTGGGCAGAGACAAAAACCCACAACCGAGCCTAGCAGCACAGCTGCGTTTTGCCGGCATGGCCGGGTTCGTTTGGGACAGGAATGATTGCCTAAGAGGCCCGTCCTTCCACGGAGGAACGGGCCTCTTTTATTTGGGTGGTTAAGTACCAACGTGATGAAAGCCACATCTCCGAACTATTTCTCTTAACTAAGGATCTGAGATACGCAAATAATCTACCGCGTTAGTGAGGCGATGCTAGTTAGTAACAAAAAGAGGTGGAGCAAATGGCGCTTCAAACAGACT
>JAPKDE010000124.1 GCA_028822675.1 Dehalococcoidia bacterium
CGTTGCCGTCACTGTCTATCGCCAGACCCTGAGGCTGGCTGAACTCCCCGTCTCCACTGCCAAATCCCCCCCACTTGAGAAGGAATCTGCCCTGTGGGTCGAAGACCTGGATCCTATGATTGCCTCGATCTGACGAGTAGACGTTGCCCTCATTGTCTATGCTCAGACCCTGAGGCCAATCGAACTCCCCGTCTCCGCCGCCCTCGCTGCCCCACTTGCGCAGGAATCTGCCCTGCGGGTCGAAGACCTGGAGCCTATTGTTGCCTTGATCTGATACGTAGACGTTACCCTCATTGTCTATGCCCAGACCCTGGGGAAATCTTAACTCCCCATTTCCGCTGCCAGTGTCCCCCCATTTGCGCAGGAATCTACCCTGTTGGTCGAAGACCTGAATCCGATCATTGCCTCGATCGGACACGTAGATGTTGTCCTCATTGTCTATGCCCAGACCCTGAGGCCACCTGAACTCCCCATCTCCGCTGCCAAAGCCCCCCCACTTGCGCAGGAATCTGCCCTGTTGGTCGAAGACCTGGATCCTATTATTGTCTCGATCCGACACGTAGACGTTGCCGTCACTGTCTATGGCCAATTCCTGGGGCCGGATGAACTCCCCATCTCCGCTGCCCTCGCTCCCCCACTTGCGCAGGAATCTACCTTGTTGGTCAAAGACTTGGATCCGATCGTTGCTACATTCTGACACGTAGATGTTGCCGGCGTCGTCTAAGACTAGGTGCATGGGCCACCTGAACTCCCCATCTCCACCGCCCCTGGTCCCCCACTTATTCAGGAATTTGACATGAGGACTGTAGACTGTGCTCATCGCTGGCCGAACCGGTCTAAGAAGGTGTCCTGTTTTTCTTCGGGACTTAGCCTTCTCTCTATAGTTATTTTTGGTGATGGTGGTTGCTGGAATCTAGGAATTAGAAAACCTCTTGGCATAAGGACTATCCAGATCGAAGTCCACTTGGTGCCACTGATTTTACATCTTCAGTGGCTAAGATGTGCTCGTGCTCCCTTTTCGGAGCAGTCACGGCCAAACTTCAAGCCGATTACAATGCTTGAGGATGTTTGATAACCGTCATAGGAATGAGAGGAACGAAAATGCCTACCAACGGAAGCATGAATACTAGCCCGATTTTGGCGTTTGTCGACTGTGGTATCGACTCCAGTGCTAGTGCGGAAGGAGGCCCAGGTCGTGTGCCTGCACCTGAACGCCGCGAGGTCATCATTAATGGGAAGCGAGTCAAGACTGTTGATGTCCATGCGCACTGTATCGTTCCGGAGGCCGCAGAGCTGATTAATCACTCGCTGGAGGCGCCGGGCCTTCTATGGTCCAATATCAACGACCGCCTGGCACAGATGGATCAAACGGGCGTCGATGTTCAGGCGCTCAGCATAAATCCTTACTGGTACGAGGCTGAGCGCGATCCGGTCGCCGAATTCATCCGGATGCAGAACGAGGCCTTGGCTGAATTCTGCGCGTTGCAACCGGATCGTTTCGTGGCCTTTGCGACCGCGGCACTGCAATATCCTGACCTCGCGGTTGAACAGGTCGAGCAGGCAGCCAAAAAATTAGGCTTCCGTGGCATTGGAGTTGGGGGTAGCGTCGCCGGTGAAGAACTTTCCGACCCAAAATTCCACCCGTTTTGGTCCAAATGCGAAGAGTTGGGTGTGCTCGTCTTCATGCACCCGCTTGGTACCCGCGAATTGGAACCGAGTGGCCGGTTGGCTGGAAGCGGTATCTTGACGAATACAATTGGAAACCCGCTAGAGACCACAATAGCCTTGTCGCATCTTATCTTCGAAGGAACGCTCGACCGCTTTCCAGGTCTCAAAATTTGCGCCTCGCACGGCGGTGGATTCCTGCCGTCTTATGCCAACCGCTCGGACGCGGTGATCACAACCTTCCCAGGCCGGGTCGGGCCATTGCCCAAGAAGAAGCCGACCGAATACATCCGGGGCGGCCAACTGTATTTTGATTCAATCATGTTCACTGACGAGGGCATGCGGCACCTCATCGCCGAGGCAGGGATTGATCACGTAATCCTCGGGACCGATTACCCGTTCCCATGGAACACCGCTCCGGTCGACCACATCATGTCGATTCCCGGGCTAAGCGACGAGGACCGGATCAAGATTCTCGGTGGGACTGTGGCGAAACTCCTCGGAATTGAGGGGTAGGCGATTGTGGAACAGGTGTATTTTCAATCTTTAACGCCAATCTACCCGGCTGTTTCGGGTTCAGTGGTTTCTTTTCCGGCAGTCTCTTCCTCGGCGGTTTCTTTTAATGAATTCATGTGGCGCAGCACCAGGCGTTCGTAGTGACGCTTCACATAGAACCTGGCTACCAGCCAACCGACAGCGGGCAGCCAATGCATCCGACATTCAATCTCGCCAGAGTGGGTCATGGTTGTGCTAGCGCCCGATTGGCTGAACACAAACTCCTCTTGCGAGTGGTTCAGCGGCCCTTCAATGTGCCTGAAGGTGATGCGCTCTTCCGGGTAGAGCATCACCTCTTCCAGGGTTCGGTACATCTTGCGGCCCTCCCGGGACCGAAATTCCATCAGCAGTCGATTGCCGTCGCGCTCAATCAGCGTCTTGCCCTCTTCTGTGTTAGGGGCTGAGTCGGTAGACCGCTCTCCAAGCTCGGCGTCGCCAAATGAACTGATTAGCTTGAAAACCGCCGAGCGGGTCGCTTGAATGGTGACGCTCTGACTTTTTAACTTAACTTTCATATTTATCTTCCACTGTTTTATATTTCACTGTGCAGGGTCCTAGCATTAATACTGGGAGATGATACTGGGAGATGCCGGGTCTATTCGGCTTGTTAGATGATTGTTTCCCAGAATTGGATCGAATCGGATTTTTTGAAGTACACACATGTCCCGGCCACAGATATAATTACCGGCATCAAAAACGGTCCCAAGACGGACACGGACAATCAAGAAACTTTGGAGAGCGCATGGCGACTCAACAAGATTTGGAAGCTTTCTCAACTCAGGTAACCTGCCCGGATGACTTCGATGATTTCTGGTCTGGCACACTGGAGATGCTGTCCGGGATTTCGCTCAAATCAGTGATTACGGCTGAGCCGATTCGCAGCAACGAAGATGTCCATGTTTTCCACGTTACCTATCTGAGCCTGGGTGGCCTGGAAATCTCAGCTTGGTATAGCCTGCCCACTAAGGGTGAGGGGCCGTTTCCGGCCATCGTCAATTTCCCCGGATATAAGTCAGAGCCGCCGGTGCGTCGAGACTGGGGCAAGAAAGGCGTGGCTGTGCTGTCGGTGGCGGTCCGGGGCAAACTCATGAGTAGTTCGGACTTCAACCCTGGTTATCCCGGCCTACTCACCGCCGGTCTGGAAAGCAAGGAGACCTATGGTTATCGGGGAGTTATTTCTGACTGTGTGCGGGCAGTGGACTTTCTTCATTCCCGACCGGAGATAGACCCGGAGCGTATCTACGCTTGCGGTAGCAGCCAGGGCGGAGGTCTTACCTTGATCACATCAGCCCTACGCCCTGAGATTAAAGCCGGAGTTGCGGGGTATCCCTTCTTGTGCTGCTATCCTGAGGCCATGACCATGTTCCAGTCTTATCCGTACGACGAGCTGGCCTGCTACGCCCGAGCTTATCCTGGTGACGAAGAACAGATGCTGGACACTCTGCGCTATTTCGACGCCGTGAACTTTGCCCCCAGGATCAAGTGCCCCATGGTGGTGGGTATCGCTTTGGATGACGAGGTATGTCCGCCCGAGACCAGTTACGCAGCCTACGACGCTTTGACCGCCCATAAGGAACTCTGGTTGTTTCCCAACTCTGGACACGGTAACGCCCACGATTATCCCGGCCAAGAGCGGGCCTGGTTGGAAAACCAAATCGGTTTAACGGCGGTTGGCTCATGAGCATCTCAGCGGACCGATTTTGGCGAGAAAACGAGGCAGTCTTGGCTGAGGTGATGCCGCAGCTACAGGTGCAGCGGGATGATTTCTACTCCCAAGAAGATTGGGACGTTTACCAATTGCATTACACATCTGCCGACGGTATGTGGCTCTTCTCCTGGTTGTCGGTGCCCAAGGGAAACGGGCCATTTCCAGCCATCGTCCGCATGCCCGATTACGGCAGCGTACATGACATTGTTTACACGTCGTTGCGCGACCGGGCAGTGGTCATGAACCCCACCTACCGTGGCCAAAGGCAGAGCGACCATTCGTTCCAGGCCAAGTATCCGGGGCTGCTGACAGAGGGCATTGGTGACCCCGGCTCCTATGTCATGCGCCGGGTATTCGTTGATTTGCTTAGGTCAGTGGATGTCCTCTACGAACAGAACCTGGCCCGGATAGGGAAGTTGGCTGTGAATGGCGCTGGTCTGGGTGGGTCTCTAGCGTTGGCCGTGGCCGCCCGACGCGGCGTGGTGGACGCAGTCGCTGCCAACACACCCATGGCCTTGGGTAATCCAGCTTCTCTCGCGCCAGGGCTGGCCTACCCGCTGGCGGAGTTGGACGATTACCTGCGTTTGTATCCGGACCAGCGAGACGCCGTGATCCAGAGCACTGCAGACCTGGACCCGCTCAACACGGCCAGCCATATAATCGCTCCGGTGCTGCTCAGTGTGGGCATCAACGACACTGGCTCTTGCCCGCTGGCTTTTGGCGAAGAGCTGGCGTCGCTGATCCACCATTGTGACCTCCGCGTTTACCACGGTGCGTCAGAGGGCGGAGGTCACGAGCACGCCCAGATCCAGCTATCTTGGCTGTCGGACAAGCTGGGATTGGGCTAGGCGAATAGGTCAATAAACGACGGCCACGGCTGGGGTTCAGGGAACTTTGGCTGATATAATTAATTCAGTAGAGAGCCTGAAAATTTGGCCCTTTACCTGACGTACCAACGACGAACTAAATTGGAGAAAACATTGGCCATGGAGCAATTGAAACAACACCTGTCGACCCTCGACCAAAAGATTGCGTCGTTGGTGGAGCGTCTTTGACCTGGCCAATAAAGAAGACTCCATAAGCGTCATGGAGCGCGAGGCAGGCGAGCCTGGTTACTGGGACGACCACCAATCCGCGCAGATGAAAATGCAACAACTGGGCCGCCTGAAGGATACCGTGAACCTTTGGCGCGGTCTGGAATCCAGCTCTAAAAACCTGGTTGAACTCACCTCAATGGCCCTGGAAGAGAACGATGCTTCTCTACAGGAGCAGTTGGAGGTTGAGTCTGCGGACTTGTCCCAACGTCTGGCTAGAGAAGAGATCAACCTAACCCTGTCCGGCCCTTACGATGACCGCCCGGCCATTGTGAGCATCCACGCCGGCGCTGGCGGTACCGACGCCCAAGACTGGGCCGAGATGCTGCTGCAGATGTACTGCCAATGGGCTGAGAACGGGAAGCGCCCACTGGATGTGATGGACCTCTCCTACGGTGAAGAAGCGGGACTCCGTGGCGCGACATTGGAGATTGGCGGAGCCCACGCCTTTGGCTATCTACTGGCAGAGCAAGGCGTCCACCGGCTGGTGCGACTCTCTCCGTTTGACCCCAACAACCTGCGTCAGACGTCGTTCGCTCAAGTGGAGATTCTGCCCACGTCCGAGGACGACCCTGAGGTGGAAGTACGCTCGGAAGACATCAAGATGGATACATTCCGGTCTAGTGGCCCCGGCGGACAAAATGTACAAAAAGTGGCCTCCGCAGTTCGGCTGACCCACGTCCCCTCCGGCATAGTTGTTACCTGCCAGAACGAGCGTTCGCAGCACCAGAACCGGGAGTTTGCCATTCGCATTCTCAAGGCCAAGCTGTTAGCGCGACAGGCCGAGGAAAAGGCCAAACAGGTGGCCAACATGCGGGGCGAACGGTCAGCCAATGAATGGGGCAACCAGATACGAAGCTACGTGCTCCACCCGTACAAGTCGGTGAAAGACCACCGGACCAACTTGCAGAGCACCAACCCCGACGCGGTATTGGGCGGCGACATTGATAAGTTCATTGAAGCCTACCTGATGTCCAAAGTTGGCGAATAAGCCAGCGGACCTATTCCGTGATTCGGATGGCTGGCCGGACACCAACGTACTTCAACGTTGGTGGCGCAGTGGATTCCTGCCTTCGCAGGAATGACGGTGAGTTCTGGAGCACCCTCTTTGCCATACGGCTACCTGTAGGGGAAAGTTAGAAACTCGCAGCTACGAGATAGGTCGATGCGGTTCTGGAAAACAGTCCGAGGGAATAAAAAAAGCCCGTCCTTCCTCGGAAGGACGGGCTTTTTGGCTTGCAGTGATTGGGTGGTTAGCAGTTGCCTAGAATGTGTCCCATGCGGGCTTTCTTGGTCGTCATGTAGGTTCGGTTCTCGTCGGTTACTTCAGCTTCCAACGGGATGCGGTCAACGATCTCCAGTTCGAACCCGGAAAGTCCGGCAACCTTCTTGGGGTTGTTGGTCAGCAGGTTCAGCTTGCGCACACCCAGATCTCGGAGAATCTGTGCCCCGACACCGTAGTGCCGTAGGTCAGGCTCAAAGCCCAGGGTCTCGTTGGCTTCCACTGTGTCCAGACCTTGGTCCTGTAAGGAGTAGGCCTTGATCTTGTTGTGCAGACCAATGCCACGGCCTTCTTGACGCATGTAGAGGAAGATACCGTTGCCTTCTTCTGCAATTTGTTTCAGCGCAAGGTCAATCTGCTCGCCGCAGTCACAACGCATACTGCCAAACACGTCACCGGTCAGGCACTCACTATGGATGCGTACCATGACAGGCTCATCTTCAGTCCATTCGCCAATGGTCAGGGCAATGTGCTCCCCGGTATCAACATGGCTCTTGTAGGCAAGAGCCGTGAACTTTCCGTAGCGAGTTGGTAGGCGGGCCTCGGCCACGCGCTCAATCAAACGCTCCGTGCGGCGGCGTTCGGCTATTATCTGGGCAATGCTGAGAATCTTTAGTCCGTGTTCTTCAGCAAATTCTTCCAATTGGGGCAGCCGAGACATGGTGCCGTCTTCAGCCATAACCTCGCAGATCACACCGGCGGGGTACATACCCACCATCTCGCAGAGATCTACTGCGGCTTCAGTGTGGCCCGCGCGGGCCAATACTCCGCCGGGATGATACCGCAGCGGGAATATATGTCCAGGGCGGGTGAACTCATCTGGTTTGGTCGCAGGATCGAGCATGGCCAGGATGGTTGCTGACCGGTCTCCAGCGGAGATACCGGTGGTGGTGTCCACGTTGTAGTCAATTGAGACGGTGAACGCGGTTTGGTTCTTTTCTGAGCCGTTGGCCATGACCATCAGAGGAATCTGAAGTTCATCCAATCGCTCACCGATAACCGGTATACAGAGCAGACCACGGGCGTGAGTAACGCAAAAATTTACAGCCTCGGGGGTTATCATTTCGGCGGCCATGACCAGGTCGCCTTCGTTCTCACGGTTCTCATCATCAACAACGATGAGGAACCTGCCCGCTTTTAACTCTTCGAGTCCTTCTTCAAGACTGCACA
>JAPKDE010000125.1 GCA_028822675.1 Dehalococcoidia bacterium
TGGTCCACCCGAACTCCATGCAAGCGGTGGCAGATATTGCCACATCCGAGGTCGTTGTCGCTTATCTTGACCAGTCTCTCCACGATGCATTGGCACAGTTTTGGGGCCGAGACGTGGGCCACATCCCAGTGGTTGAACGTGGGAACCAACGCAAGCTATTGGGGATGGTCCGGAGGCACGATATTATCCAGGCTTACACCGACAGCACTAGAGAGAAATAATCCTGCCAGAATGTCATTCGCCCTATCTCTGCAGTCTCCCAGTCTCCGTTGACCCCTGATTCCTGCCGGAATACAATCCGGCGTGTCTCTTCCCAACCTCAATATTAGGCTCAGGCCTAGGCCCAAGCCCAACCCGGAGTATATCCATGCCCGACACCCTAAGCCGTTCCTACGCCCGTTTCGTCTCTTCACTCAGTTACGACCAGTTACCGGACCAAGTGGTGGACAAACTCAAGGCGTCGGTCCTCCACGCCATGGCGGTTTCTCTCATCGGCGCCAAGACCCACCACGGAGAGTCGGTCATTGCCCTGATCAAAGAAGAGGACTCCAAACCGGACGGCGCGACCATATTATTTGACGGCACCAAGGCCACTCGGGGCGGAGCAGCCTTCGCCAACAGCAAACTGATGCACGCCACCAACCAGACAGACTCGTACCGGATGCTGATCCACCCCGGCCCCTGCATCATCCCAGCCGCCCTGGCCACCGCAGAGCTAACGGGCGCGTCTGGCCAGGAGTTCATCACCGCATTGGCCGCCGGCTACGAGGTTGAATCACGCATCGCCGGTGACTTTATCCCCACCACTCAGGCACGCGGCTTTCGCTGCAGTCCAGTCTATGGAACCCTGGGCGCAGCCATCACCACCGGCAAATTGCTGGGCCTAGATGAAGACCAGCTTGTCACCGCATTAGCCCTGGCCTGCACGTTTGCTGCGGGCACCACGGAAGGCCCCCGCGTGAGCGCCAGGGAAATGATGTTCCACGAGCCCCAGGCCACCCGCGCCGGCGTCACCGCCGCGCTCCTGGCTAGGGAGAACCTACGCGGCTCTGAGACCTGCCTGGAAGGCGAAGCCGGTTTCTACAATGCCTTCACCGGCAATAACCGAGGCGAACTGATTTACCCGTTCACGGAGAACCCCGGAGACCCACCTCCGACAACAGACCTAGCAAAAACAATTGAGGGACTGGGATCACGCTGGGAATTGCTCCATATCACGCCCAAGATCTACCCCACTGCGGGCTACAACTGCCCTGTGATTGAACTCACCACCAGGGCGCGAGCCAACAACAACATTGCCCCAGAAGATGTGGAAAGCATCCACGTTGAGATGAACTGGCTGGAGACCTCGTATCCGTCGCCGGCATTCCCCAACGAAGACCGTTCCATGCCCGGTGTGGGCAGTACCCACTATTTCATCGCTTACACCTGGGTTCACGGCAGCTACCCGCCGCTGCGCCAGCGTCTGGACCCCGGCTTGGGCGAGACCGAAGCAGAGCGGGCTGTCATCGGCCTGCAGGGACGGGTTGAAGTGACTGGACACAAAGAAAGGGCCAACTTTGCGCCCAAGATAACCATCCGAACCAAGTCCGGTGATGTGTTCACCGACGAACTAGATGGCAACGAACTGAAATGGGACCTGGCAACCGAGACGGCACGGTTCACAGCATTGTTTGATGACATGCCCTGGCCTCGCGCCCAATTGGACGGCTTGGTTTCGATTGTAAGTAAATTAGACGAAGAATCGTCCATTGCCGGGCTGATCAGCACCTGCGTACCCGCCTAGAACAACCACTCAGATTCTATTCGAAGAAAAATCAGGGGAGGCCCAGCAACATGAATCTCTCACTTGAGGGCAAGATTGCCATCGTGACCGGTGGCAGCAAGGGAATCGGTAAAGCCACGGCGTTGTCGCTGGCCCAAGAGGGCGTGGACGTCGCAATCTGCGCCCGTGGGATGGCTGATCTCGAAGATGCCGCCACAGAGATTAGGTCCGCCACAGGCCGCAACGTGCTGCCCCTACAGGCGGACATGGCCGACCCAGAGGCCATCAAGAAGATGGTGGCAGCAACGGTGGCTGAGTTTGGCGGCGTAGACATACTGGTCAACAACGCCGTCAATTCCAAGGCTGCGCCATTCATGGAACTGGCCGACGAAGACTGGATGAACCACATCAATGTCAAAATCATGGGCTACATGCGCTGTGCCAGAGAGGTCATTCCCCACATGCAGACACGTGGCGGTGGCAGGATCATCAACATTGGCGGCATGGCGGCTCGTTCTGCCAACACCCTGGCCAACAGCAATGGCGTGACCAACGCCTCTGTTTCAAACATGGCGAAGAATCTTTCAGACTCGTTCGCTTCCGATGGCATCTTGGTCAACTGCATCCATCCGGGCACAACCAGGACCGAACGGCAAGACCGGAGCCTGCGGGCGCGAGCAGACCACGCCAGCATCTCCGTGGAGGAGGCTGAGCGCAGCGCCGTAGCCAGCATACCTATTGGCCGCATGGTGGAATCCAAGGACATCGCCGACCTGATTGTATTCTTGTCGTCTGACCTTGCCGGTGCGATCACGGGCCAGACCATCGCCGTTGAGGGTGGCGCAGGCCGGGGCATGAACTACTAGCCGGTTTCGCTATTACACTTTGCATCTGATAGGGTCGAACCTGCATCCAACCAACGAGTTGGTGTTCATTACGCGTACTCCGAAATTAACGTCTACCGCTACCAATGCGTCGTGCCAATAGATAAGTCTTATATTTCCCGAACAACTTAAGGAACAAATAGATGCTTAATCCGGGCAACAAACATAGAACAATCTCTCGGGCGTTCAACCTACGTACTTTTCTGGTCTTGGCGCCCTTGTTGCTATTGTTGGCAGCGGCCTGTTCTTCTGACTCAGACGACCCAATAATCTCCAGCGAACAGGAAGCCGGAGGCCCGGAGTATTCCGGCACAATCATCACCACAGACATGGCCGTGGGCGTGAACCGGTTGTTATTTGGGGTGACTGACCGTGAGGGCATGCCAATAATCTCAGATAATGCAGATGTGGGTGTTTACTTTTTAGTTCCAAGGGAAGACGCCAGGGAACTACGGCAAGAAATCACCGCAGATTTCATAACCTGGCCTACCGTGGTTGGTGGGGTTTTTGGAGTCGAGGTAGACATTCCCGTTGGCGGAATCTACGAACTTGACATCAATTTCACGTCTGGAGACGGCATAGAAGTTTTCGCCCAAACTAGCTTCTTGGTAAAAGACGAAGCAGAAACCCCAGCCATTGGCTCACCCGCCCCGGCCAGTGTGACCCACACCCTTGCCGACGCTGAAGACATTAGCCACATCACCAGCTCACCTGAGCCAGACCCGGAGCTTTATCAACTATCCATTGACGAGGCATTAACGCAGAACAAACCCTTGGTAATAGTGTTTGCCACGCCTGCCTTCTGCGTAAGCGCAACTTGTGGGCCTCAGGTGGGAGAGCTAACCAAAGTGAAGGCCATTGTGGGAGACCAGGTGAACTTCATCCATGTTGAGGTTTTTGAAGACCCCCACCTGATAGAAGATTCCAGGCCCACTGGAGGTTTGGTGCCGGCAGTATTGGAATGGGGACTGCCCACAGAGCCTTGGGTGTTCATAGTGGATAAAGAGGGCTTGGTCAGCGCCAAGTTTGAGCAGTTCACAACCGCAGGCGAGATCGAAGCCAAGCTGCTGGAGATTCTCTAGAGGGTTTACCCGCCTGCTTCTTCAGCGTCGCGGACGTCGGAAGCTATAAGCTGGCCACCGATTTCCCGATAGGTCACCTGGATTTTTACACCCAGAGCCTGGTGTTGCCTCAAGTGACCTATGCTGATTCCAACAGAACCAGAAGTTGTGAACTCCCAAACCTGACTATCGGCATCCCGGACAATGAGCAATTCGATTTCCTCTATGTTTCGAGCGGTGGCATCAACCACCCGTCCGACTACAACTTGCTCGCCGGTATCCCCGCCACATGCCACTGCAATCAGCAGAAGAGCCACACTTACCTCAGTGATTAGCGTCAAGTTCTTCATTCTCGCTATACCAATTAACTGAACTTGAAGACTTTAACGGCACCCGCTGTAGTAACCACTACCCATGCGCCCATGGCCGCCAGATACGGCCAGGTTTCCCAGATTGGTTCACTCTCAATGGCAACTTCGCGCAGCGCAACCAGCATTGGTGTCAGCGGTAGTGCTTGTGCCACTTCAGGTAGCACCCACGGCAGCGCGGCCGTGGAGAAGAAAGCCCCGCCCAGAAACATCATCGGCATGGCCACAGCGTTGCCCATACCAGATGCCGCTGCCGGTGACTTGGCCCAGGCCGACAGGATGAAACCGATATTCAAGAATACGACACTGCCCAACGCCGTAATTGCCAAGACCCAAAATATGTTGCCATAAACGTGCCCGCCAAAGACGAAGACACCCAACGACAGAATGATTCCCGCCTGTACCAGGGCCAGCAAAACGTGGGCGGTAATCTCAGCGGCAAAAAATTTCCAGATTGGAAGAGGGGTCACCAACAGTCGCTTTAGAATCGACTGGTTCCTGAAAGTACTGATCCTGACGGCGATTGAGATGATGGAATTCATCATGATGCCCAACCCTAAAAGGCCGAGCAACACGTTGTCAAAATAATCTACCTCCGGCACATCAATCACGTCCGCCATGAGTAGTTCAGCCGGAACAACCGGACCACTGGCAGATTGAATCTCCGAAACCAGGTTTCGCACAGCACCGTCCACCAACTGATTCCGGTCCGGATTGCGCGTGCTGTAAACCAGGTTCACTTCAGTATTGATAGTCGGGTCGTCAAACGATGCTGGGATTACTATCAGGTAACCAAGATCACCGGCGGCTACTTTGTCCCACGCCTCGCTGAAGACCAATTTCTCAGACTCAAGCTCCAAGAATTCAATTTCGTTGAGCCGTTCTAGGAGTAGTTCAGAATTGGGGCCTTCAGACTCGTCAATTACCACCACATCTGCGGAACCAACGCCGTTGACGTCAAATAACCCAAACACAACAACCAACATCAGGGGGAAGAACAGAGCCCAGAAGATTGCTTGACGATTGCGCGCCATCATTTTTATGTTGGCCAGGGTTAAGGCAACCATTGGTTAGTCTCGTAGCTCAGTGCCGGTCAGTTCCAGGAACACATCTTCCAGAGTAACCGGGGTAATTTGAAGGTTTTCCAGACCGAGACCTGTCTTAGCGATCTCGTCTAGCATGGATCTTAGGGCCGAGGGGTTATTTGCCAGGCGCAAAAGGTAGGTATTTTTCGTTGAGCCGTTTTCGCCTTCCTCCCCTGCCGAGCCGTCTTGTTCGCCGGATTGAAGGACTTCTACGCGACCGTTCAAGGCTTCCAATTGAGCCATGGTCATTGGCCGATCCATGGTCAACTTCACTGCGTAGCTGGCTTCCAGCTCATTGACCAAGTTCCTGGGGGTGTCAACTGCCAATAGCTGGCCGTGGTCCATGATGGCCAGTCTGTTACAGAGGAGCTCAGCTTCATCCATTGAGTGAGTGGTGAGGACAACGGTAACCCCGCGTTGGTTAACCTCTTTGATGAGGCTCCAAAGGTTACGGCGTGCCTGGGGATCTAGACCAGTAGTCGGTTCGTCCAAAACGACCATTTCAGGGTTGTTGACTAGGCTGGCCGCCACTGCAAATCGCTGCTTTTGGCCACCGGATAACTCGCCAACGCGACTGACGGCTTTGTCTGACAAGCCCACCTGTTCCAGCAGAGTGCCAGGTGCGGTTTTCTTGGGGTAAAAGCTGCCTAGAAGGGCCAAAATCTCTGTTAGATTTAGGTAATCGTAGTAGGCGGAGGCCTGGAGTTGAACTCCAATACGTGCCTTCACCTCAGACGCTTTGGACTGTACATCCAGTCCTAAAACGCTAACTCGGCCTTCCGTTGGCTTCTGGAGACTCTCAATAATCTCCAACGTAGTAGTCTTCCCAGCCCCGTTTGGGCCCAATATTCCGAAGACTTCACCACGCTCGACAGCAAAAGTCACCCCGTCTACCGCGGTGAAGGTACCGAATCGTTTAACTAAATTTTCAACTTGGACTGCAGGCTCCATAATAGCGCAGAAAATCATATCACAGTCTGGGCCAGAAACTGACAACCAAGGCCCAGGAATTAGGACAATACAATCATATCTTGGGGAGCTCTAATCTTCCAGGCACCAACCAGTTTGGTCGTGCGTGACCAGGCACGAATTTCATTGACATCAATTTACCCCTATGATAACGTTTGGTCGCTGTGGCAAGACATTCCAGCCCGAATAAATAATCGATTACAATCCGCTAAAAACACTGCTGAGTTTGTGCCGGTGATAACATAACTTCACCATTCAACTCCCAATACCCACCAGGAACCCATCAGGAATTCAATGAGACTCAGCAACCAACTTTTACACACTTATTTCCACGCCTCATATATGTGTAAAACAGGTAATTTCGTCTGCCGTGACGAGAATCCGCGGACTTGGCTCTAATCATGGAACTAAATCAGAGCAACCGGTTTCACAACTGGTTCAGGGGCATATCTGCATTCACGGTTCTGGCAACCTTTGCCCTGGTGATCTTAGGCGGAGTGGTCCGGGTTACCGATTCCGGCCTTGGTTGTCCCGACTGGCCAGCCTGCCACGGCGGAATTTTCCCACCCCTTGAAACCAAGGCAATCATTGAATACTCCCACCGGATAACAGCATCGTTTCTGGTTGGCCCGCTAATACTGTTCTTATTCATCGCTTCCTGGATGCGGTACCGGCAGGAGAAATGGGTCGTGGTTCCAGCCTCTTTGGCCTTTGTCCTGGTCATAGCCCAAGCCATTCTGGGCGGTGTAACCGTGCTGACTGAGCTTCCCGGCGCAACCATCATGGCCCACTTAGCTGTGGGTGAAACCCTGGTTGCGGTACTCGTACTTCTTGCGGTGGTCTCCTACCGGGGCCCTCTCAGCATCAAGATACCTGATTGGGGTGTGGGCAAGGTCCGTAGATTCCCTGTCCTGGTGGTGATTGCCGGAGTGGCCGTGTTCATACTCCTGCTATCAGGCTCGTATGTGACTATCACAGGGGCCTTTGGTGCCTGCACAGAGTGGCCGCTTTGTAATGGTGACGCCTTCCCGGAATTTAGATTGCAGATGAACCACATGTTCCACCGCTACGTTGCCGCCGTGGTCGGGCTGTTTGTCCTTTACAGTCTTCATCTAGGCTTTAGAGGCCGGACGCAGCCTATCGAAATTAGAATCCTTTCGATGTCGGCCGTGGCTCTCTTTGTTACCCAGGTTGTGGTGGGTGCGTTCGTAATTTGGACAGACTTTGGCCAAGACGTGCGCGCACTGCACTTAGCGATGGCCACTGCTGTGTGGATTGCTGTATCGGCGTTGGTCGTCATGACATTCTCCAGCCCCGGCAGTCGGTGGAGCGGACCTTCTA
>JAPKDE010000126.1 GCA_028822675.1 Dehalococcoidia bacterium
CCAAGGTTGAAGACCACATGATCGAAGATGTTGGTCTCGGCAACGTTCTAGGTAACGCGGAGTTTGTGGACATGGGCCGTGTTGCTCGGATGGCTGGTCTGCCGCCGGAAACGGCAACCTTCAACTCCAACCGGCAGTGCGGCTCCAGCATGGAGACCCTTCACCGGATCGCCCAGGCCATCATGCTTGGCGTCATCGACTGCGGCATTGCTCTGGGCGCAGAGCGCATGGCCCGCACCATCCCAGGCGATGAGGGCCCCTTCACCAGAATCACCGAGCCCACACCCGTCACGTTCACAAAGTCCCAACGGGATATGCCCGCAGATCACTACGACAACTTCTCGGTGCCGTTCCCAGATTTCATCCTGGATTCACCGCCCAAGGTGTCGATGCTGCAGACCGCCCAGAACGTGGCAGAAGTCTATGGCCTGACCCGCAGCGACCTGGACGAATACGCCGTTCCCAGTCACCAGAAAGCCGCTGCCGCCTACGAGGCCGGTCGCTTCAACGACGAAATAGTGCCCCTGGAAGTGGAACAGCCGGTGTTCGACGACAAGGGTGTCTGGCTGCCAGATGAGATCGGCCCGACAATCACTTTTGACCAGGACGAGTGCATTCGCTCCGGCACCAACTTTGAGGCTCTGATGAACCTCAATCCCATCCCCGGCGTGGTCAGCTACGGCGGCAGTGAGATTGTCATTACACCCGGTAACTCATCGCCCACCAATGACGGCGTCAGCGCTATCCTCGTGATGAGTGAAGAAAAGGCTCTGGCCCTGGGCTTGGAGCCGTTGGCCCGCATCGTTGGGTTCGGCGTTGCCGGCGTGAAGCCCCAGTTGATGGGACTTGGCCCCGTTCCCGCCACCAAAAAGGCCATGAAATACGCCGGACTCACCATGGACCAAATCGACCGTGTCGAGTTCAACGAAGCCTTCGCCGCCCAGATCATTCCCAGCGCCCGAGAACTGGGCATCCCGATGGAGAAACTGAACGTAAACGGCGGCGCACTGGCCATTGGCCATCCCCTTGGTGCCACTGGCGGACGCTTGGTCTTGTCCTTGGCCCACGAGCTACGACGCTCCAACTCCAAGTACGGCCTGGCCACCCAGTGCATCGGCGCCGGAATGGGCATCACCACAGTGTTAGAAGCCCTCTAAGTCCTTGGCCGGATTACCGCCGGATCTCCAGCAACGAATCAAAAGGCCCTGGGAGTCTAGTCCCAGGGCCTTTTGTTATTCGCCTGTAAAATACCCCCACCATAAATTCCTCCCTCCCCCGTCATTCCCGCGCAACCATCATTCCTGCGCGACCCTGTCATTCCTGCGAAAGCAGGAATCCACTGCGCACCCACATCTGCCACGGCCAATCGTCGTGAACGCCTGATCTGCTTATGGTGAGCACCATGAGCGGGGTTGGAGGATTGTCCGTATACCAGACCATGGCCACCACTCTCCATCTTGTAGGCGCGGGTTTCTAACCCGCATCGCTGATGGTTAATCCACTTTCTCGGATGAACAATCTGCCGGTAGGGCAACGGCGAGTTGAAAACCCGCGCCTACGGGTGCGTGGCATGGTTTTCTGATAAACCGACGCGGCGAGCCTGGGCGAGGTCGTAAAAAATATTGTTAACAGAACATGGGTTATACTCTGACGGTCTTGCGATAACCCCAAATATTAGGAGTTGACCCATGCCCCCGACCAAACCAGTAGGCGTGCTTGATGGTGTGCGAATTTTGGAGCTTGCCCGCTGGCAGGCCGCTCCCAGAGGCGGCATGATTCTTAGGGATATGGGCGCAGAGGTTATCAAACTGGAATGGAGCAAATCCAGCGATCTCAGAAGCTCTGGGCCTTTCGTTGGGGACATGAGCGTCCAGTTCGCCGCCTACAACCGGGGCAAGAAAAGCGTCACCCTCAACACTCGTCACCCGGAGGGTAAAGACCTGTTCTTCAAGATGTTGGAAGTTTCAGACGTGGTATTAGAAAACTTCCGGCCCGGCACCATGGACAAGATGGGGTTCAGCTACGAAAAGATGTGTGAGGTTAACCCTGGAATCATCCTTGCCTCCGTTTCCGGCTTCGGCCAATACGGGCCGTACCGAGACCGGCAGTGCTTTGACCCTATCATCCAGGCCATGAGCGGCATCGGCCACCAGACTGGACGTGGATTTGACCAGCCGGTGATGGCTGAGGGTCCAATCATGGACCGGACGGCCGCATTACACGCAACAATTGGTATCTTGGGCGCGCTGCGTCATAGGGACCGCACCGGGGAAGGCCAGTGGCTTGAGGTGGCGATGCTGGACGGTGGTATCACCCTGGAAGAAGTTGCTCTGGCCATGTGCCACGAAACGGGCACCAACGATTTTACCCGCGCCGGGTCTTTCATCAAATGCAAAGACGGCTACGTTTCCACGGGCGCTGCGCGCGCCGGAATGTGGGAACGCATGCTGAAAATTATGGGCTATGACGAGTTGTCAGAAGACCCCGAGTTCGCAGCCCCCATGTTTGCCACTGACAAAGCTGAGATACGCATGGAACTGCTGCATCTTTGGTGCGAAGAACGGACCAAGAAAGAGGTTGAGACCGCTCTGGTCGGCGCCGACATACCCGTAGGCCCCGCCCTGAGTATCCCAGAGGTCTTGGCCGACGAGCACCTATGGGAGCGCGAGGTAATGATGGAGGCAGACCTGCCCGAGGGCAAGAAGATACTCGTCCCCGGCCCCACCATCATCAAGTTCTCCAAGACGCCAACCACCGCCGGGCCAATCCCGGATTACGGTGAGCACAACTCAGAGATTTATTCCGGAGTGTTGGGGCTGGACGACCAAGAGATTTCCAGACTGGTGGCAGAGGGCGTAATAACCTAACCCACTGCCACCGTAAACACCTAAGATTAAATGTCTGGTTAGTCGGTTCTGATAACCAGCACTGGGTCACCGGAGTGACGCACCACACGGTCGGTAACGCTGCCCAGCGTCCACCGTGCCGGACCCGAACGGCCGTGGGTGGTCATAGCCACCAGGTTGTCGGGCGTTTCCAGGGCTACGTCCACAATCACCTCGTCGGCTGGCCCGCGCACTATCTGCTGGTCCACCGTGACCACTCCCTGCTCAAGTAGCGAGTCCGCCAGTCCATTTAGGTAATCAACCGCCTGGCTGCTGATCTCTTTGGCCATGTCCTCAAAGCTCTGGAAGTGCAGCCCTTCAGAGCCTTCGAGTCTTTCGTAGCCGGTCACCGCGCCAAATTCCTCTCCCTCGAAGGTCTCGCAGGATCACTTCTGATCCCGGCGTTCGCCGTTTCACGCTATTTAGGTAGTCCATGGCTTCATCCTGAACACCCGTAGTGATGTTGCTTCTGTAGAGGCCATGGGCAGGGTCGGCTAATTCCTCGGGGACGGTGTGTAAAACCTGCATGAGGTGAACCGGAATACCCAATCCCAGACTTATGCGAGATACGTATGGCAAAACTTGTTCAGCAAGAGGTGATTCATCCAACGGCACAATGATACTTTCGTACATACTTTTTCCCCCAAAAACGACGAGCAAAATGTCCAAACTAAGTTAAACCAACCGCAACTAAAGTGTATAACGGCAGCTCAGCTTCCACAGGAGCCGTCCGGCCTGTTTTTCACGCCATCAGGCTGGTTTGGTAATTATCCCGGATTTAATCCGCGTTTTATGAACGCGCAGCGTATTGATCTATTTCTGAATATGGCCCAAGTAGTGATAGACTCTCCGCCAGATGCCCGGCAACTGTCTATTTTACGGGCCAACACCTGGAGGGAAACAATGGCACGATTACCTGTAGTCACAAGCGATATGGTCCCTGAGGAATTCCGAGAGGCCTTCGCTGAAGTTACCGCCCCTGCCGGCGGCTCCATCACCGGCGGCCCCGGTTCTTTCACCATCAATAGTCCCGAAATGGCCAAACGCCGCAACCACCTGACCAGCTACCTACGGTACGAGACCCAATTCCCTAATCGAATCTTGGAATTGGCGATCATCAACACCGCCCGGGCCATGGACTGCCAATACGTTTGGAACGCCCACGCACCCGCAGCCCGCAAAGAGGGTGTTGCCGACGCCTTGGTAGATGCGATCAGAGATAAAAAACCTCTACCTAGCATGCCCGCCGACGAGCAGGCCATCATCAATTACGGCAATGAGTTCTTCGCGAACCACAAAGTGAGCCAGCCGACCTTTGACGAGGCGCTGAAGCAGTTTGGGGCGCAGTACTTGGTGGAATTGACCACGCTGATGGGCCACTACGCCCAGACATCGTTCTACCTGAACGCCTTTGAGGCGGAACTGCCGGACGACTTAACAGAGCCAGTCCTACCGGTCTAGTTTGCGATATGGGGCGGCAAAGTCACAAAGCTGTTTGCCCCCAAACCTGTCATTCTGAGGCCGCAGCCGAAGAATCTCGTTGCTGGAGATAATAAGACAGACCGAGAGCAGCGAGACCCTTCGCTACGCTCAGGGTGACAGATGCGGATAGAGAGTTAGGTTCAGAAACTTTGTAAAAATGAACAGCACAATCCCTAATCCAATAGCCACCAACATTAGGTGCTGCCATGCCTAACAATGGCCATCCCTTGATGGAGAGCCTACGCTGCGCTGAGGAACTAGGCCCGGAATACGACATGCCCGTCCGAGACCCGGAACAGGACGGATGGATCAATGCCCTATCCCTGTTTCAAGACGATGACCAGCGTCTGCAGGGCATAGTCGCGACTCTTGGAAAGGAATATCCGGGCACAGAGGACCGGCACCTGGCCGCGTCAGGCTTTATCATTGCCTACCTGACGCGTCTGGTGTACCCGCTCATCACCCAGTACGTGGTGGAAAATCGTGTCATCGACGTTTCGCTGCGCAATCTAGAGTTCCACACTAAAGGCCAAGGTTTCGACGCAACAGCCCTGGGCCAACCAAAGTTCGCTTGCCTACCGGACGATCCCGATGCCAGCCATCCTGACGCTGAGATTGTTCCCGATGCTGCAGCCCTCTACGCCAAACTCAAGGAACAGCTATTTGACGCCAACTTTGGTCTGGTGATACCGGCGCTCTGTCGTTCGGCCAAAGCCAGTGAAAAGGTCTCTTGGAACGCGGTTGCCGCATCCTGTGCCCAGGTGTTCTATTGGCTACATAACCTGACCGATGACAAAGAAAGCGTGATGCGCCATGCGGAGGCTTTCTTTACCGACGAATCATCGCCGATGTACCAGCAACTGAAGATGGAACTGTTCGAACACGAAGGCAAACAAGGCTACATTGCCAGGCGCGCCGGGTGTTGCCTGTTCTGGAAGGTCAGGGAAGGCGACTTATACTGCTCCGGCTGCGTCATATTGTCCGAAGAAGAGCAAGACACCAGGCTCAGGAAGCTGCTTGCCTCGACGCAATAACCGGCACGGCCAAAATTAGTGTCAAAAAGAGGGGCAAATTCTTAATCTGCCCCTCTTTCTTATTGGTTTTGCTATGGGAATGCCGACTACTGAAATTTACCCGGTTGTTGCTACTGATCGGCTTTCGCCGGAGGCTAGTCGGATTGAGTCAATTAGTCGGTGCAGGTCCACTGCTGTTTCAAAGTCAGGGTAGTCTGCGTCTTTGCCGCGAATGGCTTCGCCAAACTGGTAGTACATCTGACCCACGTTCATGGGCGGGCCTGATGGCATACCCTCCAGAACGTTGGTGAGGTTGGATGGGGCTTCGATGTCTTCTAATTTGTCGCTGCCCTGAGCTCCCTGGAGGAATACATCGCCGATCTGGGGCGAGTCGTCACCTGTTGCGATCAAGGTTCCCTTGCGGCCGTAGATCTCCATGACGTAACCACTACCGGCAAAGGGGTTAACGGCTACGTGCACCGAAACCACAGCGCCGTTGGCCAGGCGTCCGTTTAACAGAATGTTGTCCGGTGATGTCACGTCTTTCATCGTGTCAGTGTCAGTCTCGTACCACTGGTCCACCTGCGTGGATACGATGGCAGAGACTTCTCCAAACTCGCCAGCCACGAAACGCAGCGCGTCGATGGAATGACCGGCGGCGATTGTCAAAGTGTTTGCGCCCAGTTCTACGTCTTTCTGCCAGGTTCGCCCAGAAACCCTTTCCAGTACTCCACCGCGGATCAAGCGCATGGAACAAGACAACATCTCGCCCACGTAGCCGTCTGCCACCAACTGTTTCATATGCAGAATAGCCGGGGCCGCTCGAGCCTGGAGTCCCACGATGACTCGCACGCCCTTTTCCTTAGCTAGTGCGGCCAGCTCAGTCGCTTCTTCGGTGGTCTTTCCCAGAGGCCATTCAGTGTAGACGTGCTTGCCAGCGTTCAGCGCGTCCTTGGTGATTTGGTAGTGGGTGGGCACCCGCAGCACCACCGCTACGGCATCGATCTCCGGATGGGCCAGCATGGTGTGGTAGTCGTCAAAAGCCAGTCTGGCTCCGTACAACTTCTTGGACTCTTCAGCGGTCTCCATTCTCGTTGTACAAACGCCGGTCAATTCAAACTCGGGACTGGCGGCGATTGCCGGGAGGTGCGATCGGTAGGCCCAGCCAACGGTGGGGCTGGCGCCGATTATTCCTAAACGTATGCGGTCGGCCATGTTGTTCTCCTATTGAATCAGTTGGGCTAGGCGTTGGGAGGTATTATCCCAGCTTGAAATCTCGGATGTGTTGCGGTACTTCCATGCCTGCCTGGTTCTTGGGGTCGGGAATCGGGTCATGCAGTATCTGCGACATGGGTAGCACGCCAGCCCAAATGGGCAGCGCATAGTCTTCTTCATCATCCACCGGAGGGCCGGTCCGGACTTTGGCGGACCCTTCATAAATCGGCATGGAAAATACAGTGGTGGCTTTGGCCTCTTGGTCGGTCATCTGCCGCAGCGTCTCCAACCGGCCAGGTATCAGTGTCTCAACAAAGCTATCCAGCAGCGCATTCTTCTCGTCGTCTTCGACCTTGGTCGCTTGGCCGAAGAGCATGACCGAGCGGTAATTGATGGAATGGTGGAATGAGGAACGGGCCAGCACAAATCCATCGAAATGGGTAATGGCCATGCAGACCTCCTTGTCCACGATCTGACGGAGAAACCGGCTGGCTGAGGAGCCGTGCCAGAAGATCGTGTCGCCCTCACGCCACTGCAACGTGGGAGTCACGTAGGGGCGGCCATCAATGATATAGGAGACGTGACAGAGGGGTGTGGCGTCGATGATCTGGTTAACCACATCTCGGTCGTAGTCGGCGCGACCTGGGTTCCGTACCAATTGGGTTATGGGGGTTGCCTTGAGATCGCCTTCTGGCATTTTTCGTTCCT
>JAPKDE010000348.1 GCA_028822675.1 Dehalococcoidia bacterium
GACCCTCATAGATGATGGGCCAAGCGTCTTGTTTTCCAACATACCCAACAATGCCGCACACAGGCCCTCCCGGCCACTGAGGATGCCGCTAACTTTACGTTTGACCCAAATTCAAAGTGAAAACGAGAAACGGTAATAGTTCAGTATAGGAACGCCGGGAATTTAGTGTCAACGAATCGAGACTAGCTCTGCGGGCAAACCCAAGGGAAACCCGGCAGATTAGCCGATGGCTACTCGGATTCTGCCTTGAGCAGCTTGCTAAGGTTTTTGGAGAAGTCTTCCAGAGTGTTGCGAGCTTTGCGGCGAATGATGGGCTGGCCAAGTTCGCCCAACCGGCCCATGAAAGTGGTGTCGCTGACGATCTCCAGTTCGGTCTCGTTGTCCGACTGGGCGGTTACTTTCATGCTCATGTTGGTCTTCACGCCGCCACCGACGCGTTTGTCACCAGCTTCGACCAAGAAATGCGCCTCTCCGGCCTCGGCATTTTGAGACACGATGGTGATGGTTCCATTCAGTGTCATGCCCATGGGGCCAACCCTGGCTTGCATGGTGGCCTGAAAGCGACCCTCACCGTCCGGCGTGACCTCTTTGATCCCCGGGATGCAGGTTGCAGCCTTGGGGATGTCCATGACCAACGCCCAAGTTGCGTCACGGCCGGCCGGAACTACGGAGCAGATATCAAGTTTCAACTGATTAATCCCTTTCTGAGCTTATGAACTCAGGGCCTACGAAATCGAAGCCAAGGACTGCTCCACCGCGCGGCGGGCAAATACCTCAGCCATATCAGTCTTGTATTCGGCTGAACCTCGGAAGTCATCCAGCGGGTCAACTGCATCTTTGACCAACGCGGCGGCGGCCCGGATGTTCTCATCCGTCAGCGCCTTCCCGCGCAGGGCATCTTCAGCATCGGTGGCTCTGATGGCCGTCACGCCAACGGAACCAAGGACTATTCGGACGTCTTTGCAGGTGCCGTCTTGTCCCTTGGAAACCACTGCCGCCACGGAAACCGTGCCGTAGTCGTCGGCGGTACGGGGTAGGAACTTCAGGTAGACCGCACCGGAGCCAGCCGGTGCTTGGGGTACCAACACGCTGGTCAGCACCTCACCGGGCTGGACGTCGGTCTCGTAATAGTCGATGAAGAAGTTTTCCAGAGGCACCACTCGGTCTCCGCTCTTGGAAGTCAGCACCACTGAGGCTCCCAGGGCGATTAGCGATGGCGGCGGGTCCTGGCTGGGGTCTCCGTTGACCAGACCACCGCCGATGGTCGCCATGTTGCGAATTCTAGGCGTGGCTACCTTGCGGAAAGTGTCGGCCAATAGGGGCAATTCTTTAGCGATGACTGGGTTAGAAATAATCTGATGCTGGGTGCAGAGAGCGCCAATTCTGACCCCTTCAGGGGTGGACTCGATGCTGTTCAGGCTGCCAATCTTACGCAAGCCAATCACGTGGCCCGGCTGGGACAGGCGTTGTTTCATCTGGATGACCAGCGCGGTACCACCGGCCATGATGCGGCAGTCTTCGCCGTATTGGTCCAGCAGACCAAACGCCTGGTCAAGGCTGGTGGGGCTGTGAAATTCGAAGTCAATCATCCGCCGCTCCCTGCTGCTTTGTTCCCTGCCGCCTCGTTCATAATCTTTGCCGCAGCGGCGATGGAGTTTAGGATGCCGTAGTAACCGGTGCAACGGCACAGGTTACCCATCATATAGT
>JAPKDE010000349.1 GCA_028822675.1 Dehalococcoidia bacterium
GATATTAGACGGAGTACCACTTTGAACCTACGCATGGCGCAGGTGGCCCGCAGTTCATCAAAGCTCACAATCTCGGCAGCCTGGAAGCCCTGTCCTTCTTCGGTCCGCCCGCCAACCTCCGGAAGGCCTTTTTGGTAGATGCGGCCCAGTGGTTCCTCCTCGGCTTCTGAGTAGAGGAACCACTGGGTTGCCGGCAGGCAAGTTTCTGTTGAGTCGCTCAAATCTTTTAGCTTAAACAGGGGTTATTGAATTGGAATTTGGGCGTAGGGAACGTTCTTGGACGGGTCAATCTTTCGGCGTTCGATAAATGAAGTCCGGCGTTCCAAGCACTCCTCCGAGGCCAAATAATCCGGGTAGTGCTCTTGCATCGGAGTCGTGGCCGGGTTTTCAAAGTGATCGTGCCGGTTGTAAGAGATCTTCTGCATCTGGAGGATGATCGGGCTCACATTCTTGATGTCGGCGATCCAACGGTCGACCTCCGTCCATAGTTGGTTCGGCTCCACAACAATGTTGACCAGGCCCATGTCGACGGCTTGTTGGGCGGTGTATTGGCGGCAGAGCATCCACATCTCACGCGCCCGTTTTTGGCCGATTCTGGCCGCGAGCATGGCCACGTTGTGACCGTTGGCTGGGCTGCCCACGCGGGGGCCGGTCTGCCCAAACTTGGAGCGGGTGGTCGCGATGGTGAAATCGCAGGTGTAGGCCAGGATGTTGCCGGAGCCGATGGCGAACCCGTCCACGGCCGCGATAACCGGTTGGGGCATCTGCATGACGACCTCGTTATACCGGACCTCGGTCTCGCTGCGGTGGCCTCGGTAGTCGCCGTGTTCCAGTTCCGGGTCGTAGCTCTGGTCGTTGCCGGTGCAGAAACCATTGGGACCGGCGCCGGAGATTACCACCACGCGGATGTCCGAGTCGGCGGCGGCGTCCAGCAGGCTATCGGCCATCTCGTCCATGGTGATGCCGCGCTTGGCGTTATAGGTCTCCGGCCGGTTCAGCAGCAGCCAGGCAACGCCGTCTTCCTTCTTGTAGACAACGTCTGAGTAGTTATCCGAGCCGAGAATCGAGCCCAGGTAGTTGGAGAATTTCTGGTCCACCATGTCCAGGGCATCTTGGAACCCCTTGATCAGTTGGGACTCCGTCACATCAGCCTTGGCGCTGGCGATGATCTCATCTTCGTTTCGAGTGGCTTGAAACCCCTTGGTATTCAGCCAGCGAATGAACCCCCTGGTGAAGTCGTGCACCGCGGCGCAGGCCTCATGGGAGAAACTCAGCCGGTTACCGGAGGCTAGGTCGTCCACGGTGATACTAAGGCTCGCTAGGTCCGGCCCCGCAGCCGAGGTCAAGTTCAAATTAAATTGCACCCCGGCCGTGGGGTAACTCGCGCTGGTCTTCAAGTCGATACTGGCTGGCATAAAGCCCTCCTGAAATTTGGCAAAGATATATCAGGTGGGATTCTATCAGGTAGGACTCGATCAGGTGGGACTAGATAAGAAAGCAGCCGTCTGCGAACTGCCGAAGACAAGCAACAAGAATGTACTGCGGAGGAAAGAAGAAGAAATGGCTCCCCGAGTAGGATTCGAACCTACGACCTATCGGTTAACAGCCGACCGCTCTACCGCTGAGCTATCTTCCTTTACCCTTGCCTCTGAGTATAGCTACTGTGTCGAATTATTCTAGATAACC
>JAPKDE010000127.1 GCA_028822675.1 Dehalococcoidia bacterium
TTCAGGGCGCAGTGTCCTTACGGATGTGTGGGTTCAAATCCCACCCTCGGCACCAACCAAGCTAATGGCCAAAGCTTTCAACAACAAGCTTCCGCTCCCCTGACTTGTGAAAGTCAATGGCAAACAGCTTAATAATGCGCTTGTAGCTCAGCGGATAGAGCACTGGCTTGCGGAGCCAGGGGTCGTGGGTTCAAATCCCGCCAAGCGCACCATTCACTTGAATCTAAGCGCTAAAAAGGCCCTCAGAGTTGTTCTGAGGGCCTTTTATTTAGTTATTTTGAATTAAACAATCTGGTTCATGTTTTGAAATATGAGGTAGTTACAGATAGAAGTGGATATTGAATAATATTTCATTGGTGATCGCCAGGTATCTCAGTGCGCGGTTGCCCTTCTATTACGGATGGGTTGTGGTGTTCGCCGCCGGCACCACAGTCTTTGCTAGGATGGCGCCCTCTGTGTTTGTGCTGGGTATATTCCTATCACCTATATCCGAGGAATTTGGATGGAGTCGAACCCTGATAGCTGGCGCAGTTAGTGTCGGTGCGGTTGCATCCATGTTTCTCTCTCCGGTGATTGGCTGGGCTGTGGACCGTTACGGCGCGCGCATGATTCTTACGGTCAGCATGCTTATTCTGGGCGTGTCGGTTATCTCTCTTGCCTGGGCCACTGTGCCGATCCTTTTCTACCTTGGATTCGCCATTGGCAGAATCATCTTCCACGTCCCCGTTCAGATCGGCTCCGGGGCAGTGGTGTCCCGGTGGTTCATACAAAAGCGCGGGCGGGCTATCGGGTTCCTCTACCTCTCCGGTGCAGTCGGCGGCATCGTGTGCATACAGATTGCGTCATTGGCCCTCTCCAATTGGAGTATTGGCGCAGCCTGGATCGCTTTGGGAGTAACAGTACTGGCTGTCTCAGTGCTCCCTTCAGCCTTGCTGATCGTGGACCGTCCAGAAGATATCGGACTGGAACCCGACGGACTGCCTGCAGTTTCGTCTGATCCAATAACAATTGACCTTCAGTCTGGGCAAGGGCCAGTCGAAGTCGATTGGACTCTTCGGGAAGCCATGGCCACTAAACCCATGTGGGTTATGGTGGGAGTGGTGGGTGTCCTATTTATGATTCAAGCCGGGGTGTCGGTGCATGTGGGCGCGTTCTACCAAGACCGAGGTTTGGGTATCACGGTAGTGGCTTCTGCGATCACCATCAACGGTATCGTCAGTGGAGTAGGGAGTCTGGTCTGGGGTGCAATTATCGAGCGGACACCGGTCCGATGGGCTATGGCATTTCTGATGGTGTTAAGCGCGATTTCAACCATGCTGCTGTTGGCGGTACACTCTCTGATTGCCGCCTTTGCTGTGTCTGCGATTATCGGAGTTGTCGCAGCCGGAGGGAATGTCATTCCCCCAGTAGCCTACGCGTCTTACTTTGGCCGGCGTTCCATCGGTAGCATCAGGGGAGTCGGTGAGACTGGGGTGCAGGTGGGCCAGACCATTGGCCCTCTGTTATCCGGACTAGCCTTCGACATCAACGGCAGCTACAAAGTCGCCTTCCTGACTTTTGCAATCTTAGCCCTCATCGGCGGAGTTGTGATCACGTCATCTAAACCGCCAAACAGACCAAACCAAGACCAGGCCGTTTAAAACTGCCGGCCTTCATACTTCCTTACAATTCAGCGACTATTGTGGGTGCTAAATCGGAAAGGAGCATTAAATCTTCGAAACGGTCTGGTTGCCGGGTCGATTGTGGCCATCGTAGCGGCCTTGGTTTCACTGCCGTTGCGTTCATCGGTGGATAATGTCTTCAACACTGTCACGGTAGTGATATCAGTCCTGATAGTCGGAATCGCTTCCGGTTTGATGCGGGACTGTTTGGCCACCAGCCTACGGCGCTTGCTGTAATATCTTGGCGGTCTGTCGATGGGCTTTGTGGTTGTTGTGGCCGCTACGCTGCTTGGCAATGTATCGGTGGATAGTCTGGCGTCTTTTACCATCCCACTGGCGGCCATCGTTTTTATCTTGTCGGGCATGTTGGTACCAAGCCTACCCCGGCTTTCTTTGCCTGCGTCCAAATGGCCGGCCCCGGATTTGCTGATCATTGCCGCTTCCGTTGGAATCGGGATGGTGACTCATGCGATTCTGAGAGTGGCGAACTATCGCTGCCGGAACCGGCAAAAGCAGAAGACGTAGAACAGGCACCGCCATCAACTTCATCAATAGAAAGTCTGCAATGCCTAGTTACTGACTGGGCCGCAATTACATTCACCGTGGGGGATCAGTTGAGCCGGTTGCCCCTGGCTAACGACGGCGCAATGCGGATCGATGCGTTGCCCGGCCAACTGAACCTGGATTGACAACCCTCTGAGATATCAGTAAACCTGCTGACTTTGACCAGCGATTAGAGCTTTCGCGATAGGTACACCCAGCGGACCATGTCCCGCGACCACCCAACCGCCGTATTTACGGTGCCAGCCCTGGCCGACCTACCACCGGAGTTCCTTAGCGGCGAGACCTCTTTCCAGGAGACGAACGGCGTCCTTAGCACCAACGGCATCTAGGCTCAAATGTCATTAGATTTGGAGATGAGAAACGACGGTGACGTTCTAAACGTCATTGAGTCCACCACTTTCACTTGGGAGCAGTTGTAAATCCCGGTGCCAACTGTCAGTAGCGTGGTCTCGGTGGACGATGAAGTTTAGGTGCAACTGTTGCTGATTGCAGTGCCTCAATAGCCAACGGAGTCAATTAATGAATCGCATCCCTCGGACAAATGGTGGGTGGCAACAATAATCAGCTTAAATTGGTTGATAATAGCGGGTTGGATGGTGTGCTGGGTCGTCGTGGCCACAATCTATGTGTCGATACAAATCCGATATCTGGGCCGGAATCGTCATTGTCATCATCGGTATTTGGTTGTTGATTGCGGGCAAAGCAATCTGGTGTATCTTCTGGGTCCGAGAAGCTTGATATCAAACCCTGACAGCCCGGACCTCTGTCATACAGTCTCTTTATGTTAATATCTCGTGGAATGCTTGGTGTGTTAAATACGCTTTAAAGATTGGGAGGATTTACAAATGGCTACAATGATTGACGGCGAGTCATATTTGGGACGAGTACTGGTACAACCCCTGAGCGAAGCCGGAGATGTCACGATTTATCTCTGGCCGGTGCGCTGCCTCAAGAGCAAGATGGGCGGCCCGACCTTCGGCGTTGACGTTAACGGCGTAGAGGCCATCCGCTACGACCCCCACGGCCCTCGCGGCCACTGGCACCGCGGAGGTTATGACAAGTTGGGCGCTGGCGGATCCCACGTGGAATTCCCCGACGATGTCCGCGACATCGAAGGACAGATTACCTGGGGCCTGGATCAGCTCAAGGAGAACGGCGCCGACCTGCTTAAGGAAGCCGGCTTCGACGATGCTGCCAAAGCCTTTAACCTAGAGAAGCTTGGCGCAGCCGCTGAAGCCATCCGGGCTCGCCTAGGCGAAGACCCGGGTCTGCTGGGCAAGGCCATTGATCAAGGACTAATCAACGCCTAGAGTTCCCCCCCGGGTTAGGTAGCAACCATTGGCCGGTGCCCCTTCATGTTAGGGGGCACCGGCCTTATTGATTAGGAGAACGTAACAACATGTCAGTAGACCAATGGCAATCGCGCATCGAGGTTCTGGAGAGCAAGGTCACTGATCTAGAGGCCCGTCTGGACCACAAGGCCAAGGAAGTGGCCTACATGTATATCCACTCCAACTGGACCCTGATCCGTTGGTACCTGACCCGGGAGCAAGACCGCGCCGGTGAGGGCTCTGAGATCTACGGCAGGGCCAAGAACGCCGAGACGTTGATTGACCGTCAGCTCTCTCGCAACCTGCGCGATGTCTACTTCTCCGCCGACCCAATGGAGGTGGCCTACCGCTGGCGCATCGAGGCCACGGTCATCCTGACCGGTAACGGGTATACGTTCTTTGACTAGGGTCGGCCATCCGTCCCCAGGTGTGAATTAACCCAATGCCGATAACCTCTCCCAAGGCTTGGTTCTACGGCTGGCGAATATTGCTGGCTTCGTCGGTCATGGGCTCTGTGGGCATCGGCATCACCATCAGCGCATTTCCCGTCTTCTTCCTGCCAATCCGAGAAGAGCTGCACCTCAGTTCCACCCAGGTCTCTTTTCTAATCGGGTTTGCCTGGGCGCAATCGGGCGTCATGGCCCCAATCATTGGCTGGCTGAACGACCGCATTGGCCCTCGCACGCTGGTGCTGTGCGGCGGTCTCACCTGCGGCACGGGCTTGATACTGGTGTCCTTCGCGGATAACTTCTGGCAGGTGCTCATCTTCTACGGAGTGGTGGTGGCTGTGGGTCGGACAGCGGCGTTCAACCCCACACTGATGGCCACCGTCAACCAGTGGTTCGTGCGACGAAAAGCCATCGCCATGTCGCTCCTGGGGACCAGTTTTTCCGCCGGCGCGGCGATAATGATACCCTTCTTTGCCCTGGGGTCGGACCAGATCGGCTGGCGGCACACCATCCTCATCGCCGGCGTGGTCCTGAGCCTGCTGACCCTGCCCGTCGCCTATATGATTCGGAGCAAACCCGAGGACATGGGCCTGCTCCCGGACGGCGACCAGCCCATAGACGTTACACGTGGCTCAGCGCAAGACTTAGCAAGTACGGGCCAGTCTGCCAGCGCGGGCGATATGCTGCTAAGCCAGGCTTTGCGAACCCGTGCGTTCTGGCTGCTGCTGACGGGGTTGGTCATCCGAGTGTCAGTGGCCGATGCCGTACTGATCCACTCCATACCGCTGCTGGTCTGGAAGGGCGTATCTGAGCAGTCGGCCGCGTTCTTCGTGTCGCTGGTTTTCCTGATCATGATCCCTGTCCGGCTGACTCTGGGCATGTCCGGGGCCGTCCTGCCGACCAATGCGGTCTTGTTCGCCGGCATGGCAATTGGGGGCCTGAGCGTGGGGGCGTTACTGCTCACCGACGGCACAACAGCGGCGATACTCTTTGTACTTGCGCTGGTGGCCATAGAAGGAGTGGCCACGCTGAACTGGATTGCGGTTGGCGACTACTTTGGCCGTCGCTCCTTCGCCACCATCGCCGGAATACTAACCGTCTTCCACAGCATCGGCGCACTACTAGTCCCAGTATTCACCGGCTACATCTACGACCAAACCGACAGCTATTCTCTTGCCCTAAAGATACTCGCCCCAGCACTGATCGTCGGCGCAGTAGCGTTTGGGGTTTCTAGAAAGCCGCGGGTGGTTGAAAATTATTGACAGGCCTACTAAATTTTACGATCGATATGACTTACCATCTGAGTAGTATATTTAGTAGGCTAAATTCATGTTGATACGTCTTTTTTAAGCCAGTGAATGACTTGGAGTCTAATCAGACGGTCAAAGATTTGAGCTTCTCAATTAGTGCGTAGCGGATACTCTAGACGAGTACGAAATGTTCCATGAAAAACACTCAGAAGGACAAGGAAATGCCAGAAATTACTATCACTGAGGAGTCACGAGAGGTTTATGACTCAGCGTTAAGCCATTATCGCGATAAAGTTGACGGGATACATACCGAATTGATTCGGCGCTTTAAATTGAAATTACCTTCGATAATAAAATTGTCTAATACAATATTTGCCCTGATAAAGGGGTTCCGGACTGGAACGGGGCAGATAGAAGAAGATATGCAAGCACTCGTCAAGAGAGCAATTATGTCCTATCGGTTAGAATTCCAGTCAGAACTAGAATCGATGTCTGAACTGACGAATAGCTCGATTGTTTTAGATGAACTTGAAAAACGAATATTGCCTATCAATCAAGTTGCCGAGAAACTTTGGTTCACCTCTGCAACAGCCGAGATTTAAATCCGATTAATTGATTACCTAAACTTGGAGGAAGTAGAGAAAGCTAGTAACGGTGATAAGTCCGTAAAACCATAATCCACAAGGGGATTCGACGAAAAATTTCACATATTACAGGCACCAGATCAATTGCAGATCGATATGGAATATTATCGGCGTATGAGTGAGATGCACAGTCAGCCTTTCGTGGTAGTTTTCATAGATATTGACCATTTTAAAAAATTCAATGATGACTATGGTCATGAAACTGTCGAACAAGAAATCCTGCCGGTTTTAAGGCAGCGATAGAGGCCAAACAATCTGGACGCAACTGTATTTTCGCAGCCCGATGTTCAGGCACAGTCATCGCAATTTTCGAAAAAACATGGCCCGAAATATAACGATTAATCAGGGTCTTTCTAGGGCTCCATAGCGAATAAACCTTATCCGCCAGCGCCATCGTCTCATGATTTGTTTCAGTCAGTTCGCCCTAACACACATTCCGGTAAAAAACATGGCATGTAATCTCATTTTAGCCACTATAGCCAACGTGTGCCTGGGCTAAAAATCACCCACCCCAAACAACCTCCCCCAACAACCCATCATTATTAACAACCACCGACGCAGTCCCTTGCGGCTCATCCCGCTGAAAATGCAATCTTTGCGCGAGGTTGTAGATGTTGGCGTAGTCGCGGGTGGTTTCTTGAGGGGGGAGGCCTTCTTGGCCTCGGGTGATGGCGCGTTGTAGGGCGGTTTCGAAGGTGCAGTCGATCCATACTGTGCGATCGTAGTAGGGCCTAAAGATGCGCTTTAGTAGGTAGACGCCTTCCTGCAGTATCACGTCCACGTCGTTGAAGGTTAGGGTGCGACGTTCGTACTCGGTGGACAATTCATCGGCGTAGTCGATTTCCACTTGCAGGGAGCGGTTCTCGCGCAACGGCAGAATTGTTTCGGAAAACATTTCCTCGAACCGGATGGAGTTGTTGTAGTAATGCTCCACTGGGCCTTCCGGGTCGGATGGGTCGAAGCGGTCAATGTTTAGCCACGAGTCCACGCCAATGGCCACAGCGTTCACGCCCAGCCGCTGCAGTTCAGCCTCCAGCCGTTCCGTAAAATAACCCTTGCCGCCAGCGTCGATGCCCGAGATTGCCGTCAGCACGCTGCGTTCCGGGGGCACCGTCCTCCGGGCATCTAATATCTCGTCGACCACCTGCTTGAGTGTCATGTTGGCGGCCTTAGCCGGACTCTTTGATGCGAGTCTATAATCCCCTTTACCTTCCCCTACTCCCTTTAATGCAGCCAGTTTTTTCAAGTATTTCTTCAAGTTATTCTTGAATAGTGTCTCCAATAACTCTTATA
>JAPKDE010000128.1 GCA_028822675.1 Dehalococcoidia bacterium
GTGCAGCATCTGTTGTAGGAACTTCTGCTGCAGGTGCCTCAGCTACCGGTTCTGGTGCAGCATCTGTTGCAGGGGCTTCTGTTGCAGGTGCCTCAGGTGCCGGGGCGTTCGCAGCGGGAGCCGAAGCCTCTGCTGCTGGAGCTGCATTTTCTGCTGGGGCAGCCGGGGCAGCGCCTTCGGCGGTGGCAGCCGGAGCTGTTCCATCACCCGGGGCAGCCGGAGCGGCTGCTGGAATCGGCTGACCGTCTGGGCCAACCGGAGCGGGCCTGGGCGGAGGAGGCCTAATGGCTCGGGCCGCGGCTGCTGCCTGAGCGGCAAGTTCTTCTTCCGGTAGGGTCACAGTCACCAAGGACCGGAGAATTTCTTCATCTACTTTCAGGAAGTTCTCCAGGTCTTTGTTGAACGCTCTTTCAGTGGCAAAACGGGTCAGGTGATAGCTGCCCTCAAGAAACCGGTGCTGGCCTTTGCGAATGGGATAGGCCAGGCGACGGGTTCCCCACTGTTCTTCGTGGCTGATCTCAGCGTCACGAGTGGTTATGAATCCTTTTATCTTGTCCCAGGTATCTGTCACTTGCTCCTGGTTGAGCATCGGACTAAGGACAACTACTAGTTCGTAATGGCGCAAACGGTACCCCTTGGAAGATTAAACGCAGATGTATTGCAGGTTTTAGAAAAACACAATCGTTGTGATTATAGCATCGGCTCTCGCCTGGCTCAACTGGTGTTTTTTAGCTATCTATGCCTGGAACCCCAAATTGAGATGTTAATGCCTTAACTTCAGCGGCCACATTGGCGTGCGTTTCCTTGTCTTCAAGGTCTTTCAGGACCTTAATTAGCATCTCCGCAACCAGCTTAACTTCGGGTTCTTTCATGCCTCTGCTGGTAATCGCAGGTGTGCCCAAACGCAGGCCGCTGGTGACTCTGGGCGGCTGTGGATCAAACGGTATAGCGTTCTTATTGGTGATGATCCCAATTGCCTCAAGAGCGCGCTCAGCCTGCTGGCCGGTTATGCCCAGGGGAGTTACATCAACTAGAACCATGTGGTTATCGGTGCCTCCGGAAACCAATCTAATCCCGGCGGCGGATAGGTCTTCGGCCAATACTTTGCAGTTGGATACAAGCTGGTGGGCGTATTTTGAGAATTCCGGCTTCAATGCTTGCCCGAAGCAGACCGCCTTGCCAGCAATGGCCTGCATCAACGGCCCTCCCTGCATATGAGGGAAGACAGCGAAGTCTATTTTTCTGGCCAAATCCTGGTCGCAGAGTATGAACCCGCCCCTTGGCCCCCGGAGACTCTTTTGGGTCGTCGAAGTCACAATATTGGCGTGGGGGAATGGTGATGGGTGAGCGCCACCGGCGATTAGTCCGGATATATGGGCCATGTCCACCATTAATAGTGCGTCTACGCTGTCGGCGATGGCCCGGAAGCGCGGGAAATCCAAGATACGAGGATATGCGCTACAACCGGCAACAATCAGCTTCGGTTTGTGTTCTTTAGCCAGCCGCTCAACCTCGTCGTAGTCAATGGTCTCGGTATCTTTGTCCAACCCGTAATTGATGAAGTTATAAAGTTTGCCGGAGAAGTTAACGCCTGCTCCGTGAGTTAGGTGGCCGCCGTGATCCAATTGCATGCCCATGACGGTGTCGCCTGCCTCCAAAACGGCAAAATAGGCGGCCATATTGGCCTGAGCGCCGCTGTGGGGCTGCACGTTGGCATGCTCTGCTCCAAACAACTCTTTGACTCGGTCAATTGCCAGCGTCTCGATGATGTCCGCGTTCTCGCAACCACCGTAGTAGCGTCGGCCGGGATAACCCTCAGCGTATTTATTGGAAATCACGCTCGCACCCGGCTCCAGAACGGCCTTGCTGGCATAATTCTCAGAGGCGATTAAGACGATGCAGTCGCGTTGGCGTTGGTCTTCCAACTCCAGGGCGCGTGCCACATCTGGATCTTCAGATGCTAAAACCGAGGTTAAATCGGACATGGGTATCTCCTGGGTTGCAGTTGATTGGGGGTTAAATTGCAGGGAAGGCGATGGGGTTTTGGCGTAGCCAAGCATGATTATCGAGGCAAATCCACTATGGATTCAAGCCCCACCGGAGCAAAGTGCAATCGGTAGTGTACGATGGGGTTTCAGGGGTGTCAACGGAGCGTGTGCCAGGCGATTGCGACGACACATCCAGTCCTGTAAAGTAGGCGTGACACGCGGCCACAAATAGGGAGTTTCATAAGTTAATGTCCACTGATTCAGGTCATCCACATATGCCCAGCACCGTAGAGCGAATGTTGCGTCCGGAACGAATTCAAACACTGGACCCGTTCCGAGTCATGGCCCATTGCCCGATCACACCCAGAGACATAATTGCCGACATTGGCTGTGGTCCGGGTTATTTCACCCTCCCATTGGCCAAATTCTTGATCAACGGCAAGGTCTTCGCTCTGGATACTTCCGACGAGATGATTGAAGCGTGTCAGGGCCGGGTTGATGAAGTCCGGCTGGGCAACGTGGAAGTCCTCAAATGCGAAGAATATGCGTTCCCAGTGGAAGCTGAGTCTCTGGATGGGCTGTTCATCGCCTTTGTGGTCCATCACCCAGAAGACCGGGTTCGGTTTTTAATCGCGGTTAAAGAGATGCTGCGGCCCGGCGGCTGGTGTTACATCCTGGAGTGGCATAAGAAGGAAACGGAGACGGGCCCACCGCAACAGGCACGCATCAGCCCCGATGAACTGCGCGAGTTGGCGGAGAGCGCAGGATTCAAAGTTCAGACTTCCGGTGACGTCAATGAAGAGAACTACCGCATGACCTTAATCAAGAGCCGCTTAAATTAGGGTCACTTGATTGTCTGATTCACAGGGGAATCACCGGCAGCAGCACGTGGGATGGCCTGTCTTGGTCGTGGAAGACGCTATTTAGCGCCGTGACCCTCACTGACGACGTTCCAGGGTTCTCTCCCGTGTTGCCGTTGACATCAAACCTCGGGAAGTTGCTGGATGATACGTCTAACCTGATTCTGTGTCCCTTGGCAAAGAGGTTCGACGTCGGCAGCAGGTTAATCTCCACCTGGTAGACCTTTCCCGGTTGCATCAGTTCTGTGCGCTCCCAAGAGTTTCTGAATTTTACGCGCAAGATGCCGTCGGTCAGGTTCAGGGCGTAACCCTCTGGGTAGTCAACTGACGGAGGGTAAACGTCGACCAATTTGGCAGTGAAGTCTGTGTCCACCGCGCTGGAAGATATCCAGAGTTGGACCGACACTGGGCCCGTAACTTCCACTTCATCAGCCAATGGCTCAGTCTGGAATACCAATACGTCCGGCCGGGATGCCAGCGGAAGATACGGCTTTTTGGAGCCGAAAAACTCCTCTGACTCCGTTTGGTTGAAACCGCCGGCGGCCATCACCGGTTGGCCAGAAGATATATTCCCGCCGACAGTGGGTACCGGATTATTTGGGTCGAACAGGTAACTGCTTGGCGGATTAGTCTGTTCAGAAAGCTCCGGCGCAAGCCCCCCGCCAGGCTGCAGGTAAAATCGCGTAATTGCCGCGCGGGCCAAGGGCCATTCGTTCTCACTCCGCCACTGTCCGCCGTGCTCCAACCTCGAATCTGAGTTCTTCCGCCCGGAGCCGCCGCCCATCACAAACAACTTCACCGGCGCAGAGTCTTCCCAACCGTTTTCCTGACCTTTGAGCCACCGGTCGAAAAACCGCAATCGCAGATGATTGAAATCAATCTCCAAGTTGTTATCGATAACTGACGAAGAACCAAAGTCCACATCGCCCGAGTATGTAACTGCACGCTGACCGTGTGTCCAAGGCCCTATCAGCAGACTAACTGGTCCTTTTTTGACGTTGGTCAACGCCAGGTAGTTGTCTGTGGCGGTCCTGGAATATGGGTCGTACCAGGCGCTCATGTGTACCTGTGGGACGTCCGAGAACACATCGTAATATTCCTCGGCACAGAGACCGATCTGCCGCCAGTAGTCGTCAAAGCACTCCCTAGACCAGATATCCAGCAGGTAATCCTCGTAATCGGGGGTCCATTGTAGGGGAGAATGTCCTTTTTTCCAGGGCAGCCGGTTAAACCAACCGAAGATGTCCTGCGCCTCAATCGCTGCCTTCACGGTGTCCGGGTTCGCATTAGACTCGGGACTTTCAACTGCTTCTTTATAAGCCCAGGTGAGTTGACGCAACTCAAAGGCGCCGCCGTTGCGGCAGGCGTTCAGGAACGCGTTGGAAAACCCGCCCGAGTCCATCCACATGCAGGCCAGGTTCGGCGGGTTAAGACACGCTGCGGCAGCCTGGGTGTGGGCCGAATACGATAGGCCGTAGGTGCCAATCTTCCCGCCGAACCAGGGCTGTTGACTAAGCCAAGCCATAGTATCAAAGCCGTCTTCGCCCTCAGCCACATACTTGGTGAAACCACCTTCAGACTCGTAGCGGCCACGGCAGTCTTGGATTACCGATACATAGCCCTGGGCGGAGTAGAAGCTGGCGTCGCGAGCCAGATCAGCTCTCGTTTTGCTGTAAGGAGTGCTCGATAACAAGACCGGAAAAACTCCTTCTATTGGAGAGCCGTTCTTGGCCGGGCGGTAGATGTCACAGGAGAGACGCACGCCATCACGCATTGCGACCATCACATTGGTTTCCGTATGGACTTCATTAAGGGCTGGTTGAACTGCAAATTGGTTGTCGCGGGGCATGGGTTGGCTCCCGATTGGTTATTTGATCTGTACACTGGCCAATGACTAGCTGTCAGGGCCGTTCAATTCTATGGGTGCGCACTTTTTGCCGCAAGCTGGCCGACATCTGTGCCCAGATTATGTTGACACGAAATAGGCACCATCCTATAGTGAGGCCAGCGGGCTCAGCCATTTTTTGGCACGCCTGTTTCATGACTACTCCTGGTTATTATTTATTTAGTATTTACCGGGTATTACTGAAGTAATTCCAGTCATCATTTGGCCGATTGGCCATTAAGAAATAAACGAACGTTTCACCTTGGAGGTGACCCTTTTGGCAGATAATTATGACGTGTTAATCATCGGTGGAGGCGTAGCCGGCATGACTGCCGGTATGTACGCCGCCCGCCACGGCATGCGCACCGGAATCGTCGAGCGAATGATGGGCGGAGCGTCCATCATCAACATCGAGAAGATCGAAAACTTCCCCGGATTTCCGGAGGGAATCTCCGGCGCAGAACTGGGGCCGGCAGTTCAAGAACAGGCCATGAACGCCGGTGCTGATTTCATCATGGGTGAAACCGTCAAGATTGCCAAAGACGGAGACTACCGGGTGGTGAGTAGCGACGCCGGAGAGATGCGGGCCAAGTCGGTAATCATTGCCGCCGGTTCCACGTTGCGGCAACTGGGAGTACCCGGAGAAGAAGAGTTCTTTGGTCGGGGGGTTTCCCAGTGTGCCACCTGCGATGGTCCTTTATATATGAAACAGATTGTTGCCGTGGTCGGCGGTGGCGACTCTGCTACCGACGAAGCTTTGGTGCTAACCGAGTACTGCGAAAAAGTATTGTTGATCCACCGTCGAGACTCGTTCCGGGCCCAAAAAGTCTTGGCTGACCAGGTCACCGCCAATCCCAAGATTGAAGTGATCTGGAACACTGTCATTGAAGAAGTAATGGGCACTGATACCGTCTCCGGCCTAAAGATTCGGAACACTGTGACCAACTTGGAGAACGCCCTAGAGCTGTCGGGTTTGTTCGTCTATGTTGGATTAGACCCTGCTGCCGGGTTTGTGGACGGCCTTTTGAAGACCGACAACGCCGGTCATATTCCGGTGAACGTTTCCATGGAGACTGAAGTGCCCGGCGTTTACGCGATTGGCGACGTGCGCCAGAACTCATCGTCTCAGTTGGTATCCGCAGCAGGCGACGGCGCAACAGCCGCCATCGCAGCATTCAAGTACATCTCTACTAAATCTTGGTAATTCCGGGTAGAACCTGGCAAATCCTGGTAACAGCTTGGACCAATAGCGGGAGGAACTATGGATCTGGTTGACGAGCAACTACAAAACAGCAAAACCATTGCGGTGGTTGGCCTCTCCGGAGACCCGGACCGGATTAGTTTCAGGGTTTCCCAGTACATGCAGGAGCAGGGCTACCGGATCATTCCGGTGAACCCAATGATCAAAGAAGCTCTGGGTGAAAAAAGCTATCCAGATTTAAAGTCTGTCCCAGACACCATCGACATGGTCAACATCTTCCGGCGTTCAGAACTGGTGGCCCCGGTGGTGGAACAAGCGATAGAGATCGGTGTGAAATACATCTGGATGCAGGACGGCGTGGTCAACCCGGAGTCCGCGGCAAAAGCAGAAGCGGCCGGTATCCCAGTGATCATGGACGATTGAACCCTCAGACAGCATCGCCGCCGGTCTGGCGGCCAACAGAACGCCTCTAGCAGCAGCTAGTTCTTATCGGACTAGCCGGCTTGGTTTTGGATTGGTAAATAAAACCTAATCGGCTAACCTATAGACAATTCTATGTTGGAATGATTATAATCTAACAATCAGTTTTGATAGCGTGCACCCAATGGTCGGCCCCAACCGATCTGTTCCCCTGAAACAGCGATATTACCTGGAAGGAGAGTTACCGATGGCCAGTGCCGATATCGAGCTTATGGCTCACCTGATGCGACGCGCCGGATTTGGCGCAACCTACGAGGAACTTGAACAATTCGCCGCCGATGGCTACGACACCACGGTGGATGAACTTCTCAGCCCCATGGAACAACCCGACCTTGAGATGGACTTGCTAGAACGCTATTTCATCGACTGGAAAGAGATGAACGCCCTGGAAGTAAACCAGGCTTATCTCACCTACCGAATGATCAACACCCAGCGCCCTCTCCAAGAGAAGATGACTCTATTCTGGCACGGTATTTTCTGCGGAGGTAACAATGACTACCGAAGTGCTGGGAGTATCCCTTCAATACAGTCATAGCATCGGGCGCGGCGAGTTCGCTGGCCCTGGTTTCCGCAATCCGGTGGCAATGGCACGTGGCGCAGAAGGCCTGATGTACGTGCTCAACCGGGCCTACGAGTACCGGCCAGACGGAAAACGCGTCACCATCTGCACAGTTGACGAAGAATACATCGGCGAGTTCGCCCGGGGCGTAAACACCGCCGGCATCACCGACATCGTCACCGAGGATGGCTCGCTCATTTGGCCCACCAGCGTTGCCT
>JAPKDE010000129.1 GCA_028822675.1 Dehalococcoidia bacterium
GTCCCCACCAAGACAGAGCAAGGTGACCTTTGGCAGTGCTTGGGCGCCAGCCAAGGCGATTTTGAGCGCATCATTGTTGCACCACTGAACTGCCTAGATGCCTTTAACATCTCGGCAGAGGTGTTTAACCTTACAGACAAGTATCAATGCCCGGCCATCATCATCTCGGACCTCTATATATCTGAGGGACGATTCAGCGTTGACCCGGACAAGATAGACATGCACCCGACCATTGACCGGGGCGAACTGATTACAGAGCCTTCGAATACTGACGGGTACCTTAGATATAAGCTGACAGACAGCGGTATCTCGCCGAGGGCGTTGCCTGGGCTTGAAGGGTACGTCCATCTAGCCGCCACCGACGAACATGACGAGGACTCGACGCTAATCAGTGACGAGTTCACCAACCCGCACAAACGGCGGGCGATGGTCGAAAAAAGGGCCAGGAAGTTCGATAACATCCTGCAGGACATCGCCGCTCCTGTTTTGGTCGGACCGGCTGATGCCGATGTGACTGTGATTGGTTGGGGCTCAACCGACGACATAATCTCAGAGGCAGTGGACGTTCTGAACGCCGCTGGTATCTCCACCAACCATCTGCAGATCAAATGGATGGTGCCGTTCCACGGAGACGAAATACTGGACATCCTATCCAAAGCCAAACGGACTATCATTGTGGAGAATAACTTCTCCGGTCAGTTCGCGCGTTACATGCGTAGCGAGACCGGGTTCTCTGCCAGCGGACACATACGCAAGTATGACGGCGAACCGTTCATGCCCCACCACATAGTGGACGGCGTGACAGCCCAGGTGAATGGCGAAACTGAGAAGTACATCCCATATCAGGAAATAACCGTTTAACCGGTAACATTAATCAATCCGGTGTGTAGCGAGGTAAATATATGGCAACAACAGCGATAAATCTTACGGCCAGAGATTTCAAGGGCAAGTCGAATCCAGACTGGTGTGCTGGCTGTGGCGACTTTGGCGTACTAAATGCCATTCAGCGGTCGGTTGCAGAACTGGGGTTCCGGCCCCATGAGATTATGACCGTCAGCGGAATTGGTTGCTCATCCAACCTGCCGGGCTACATCAATACTTATGGTATGCACACCCTTCACGGTCGGTCCCTGCCGATGGCCACCGGCGTGAAGATGGCCAACCACGAGATGAACGTGATAGTAGTTGGTGGAGACGGGGATGGTTACGGTATCGGCGGCAACCACCTTACCCACACCGCACGCCGCAATACCGACTTGACCTACATCGTGATGAACAACCAGATCTACGGGTTGACCACCGGCCAGATATCTCCCACCAGCAGCCTGGGTATGACCACCAAGAGCACACCGTTTGGCAACGTGGAACAGCCGATTAACCCTGTGACGTCATCGATTATGAACGGCGCTACTTTTGTGGCACGAGCCTACAGCGGCGATGTCAGACACTTGTCAGGCATTATCCAGCAGGCGATCCAGCACAAGGGATTCTCGCTAATCGACGTGTTCAGCCCCTGCGTGACCTTCAATCTGGACAACACCCACGACTTCTTCAAGGAACGGATTAAGAAGCTGGAAGATGATGGACACAGCACCAGCGACTGGAAGACTGCCTGCGAGAAGGCGATGTTGTTTGGTGACACCATTTATACCGGCGTGTTCTATGAGGGTGACCGACCATGTTTGGAAGACGTTGAACCCGTTCTCAAAACCGGTGGTCCGCTGTCCTTCCGAGAGCTTGGCCTTGGTCAAGAAGACGCCCAGAAGATCATCACCGGGATGATGTAACCAGCAACAAAAGCTGAGGCCTCACATCACATGGCGTAAAACCAACAGGGGAGCAAGGAAATACTTGCTCCCCTGTTTTTTGCAGCGTCACTCAAGCGTGGGACGGTTGCCCCGTTGCGAGGTGTGCATTAATATCTAAGCAACACTGCAGCCTAGGTTCTGTCTGTGGCTGGCCGTGCCCGGCGTTTGTTCATATTTGCTAGCCGGTTCCCTTAGTCGAACCCATTCAGGAGGAAAAATTGGCAACATCAATCGTGATGCCCCAAATGGGTTACGACATGCACGAAGGCAAAGTGGTTCGCTGGCATAAAAAAGAGGGCGAAGAAGTGGTCCGCGGCGAGGTTATCGCCGAGATTGAAACCGACAAAGCTACCGTTGAATATGAAGCCTATACCGGCGGCGTCATGGCCAAGATTGTGGCTGAAGAAGGAGTCTCAATTCCCGTGGGTGAACTCATCGCCGTGATGACAAACCCTGGAGAGGCGATTCCGGACGACATCCTAGCCGAGCTCGGAGCCACTACATCAGACGCTCCAGCCGCGCAATCATCTGTTCCAGCACCAGCTGTGGCCCCCGTAGCCTCGACCAACGGCGTGGTCAAAGCATCTCCCCTAGCCAAGAGACTGGCCAGAGAACGCGGCGTAGACCTGACAACAATCGCCGGCAGCGGCCCTGAAGGTCGAATTGTTGAAGCCGACATCCCCGCATCCGGCACGGCGGCCCCGGCTGTCGAACAAGGCGAGGTTAGAGCATCACCTTTGGCTCGTAGATTGGCCAAAGAGCGCGGGATAGACCTCAGCACCATCACGGGCACCGGTCCCGGCGGGCGTATCACAGAAGCCGATGTGCCGGAACATGCCGCCCCAGCCCCAGCCGTCTCCGCTTCAGCCTCGGCTGCTACGTCTCCGGGCCAAGAATCTGAACTGGTTGAATTGTCTCGGATGCGCCAGGCCGTCGCCAGAGTGACGGTGGACAGCAAGAGGGAGGCACCCCACTTCTACGTTGCCGTTGAGATAGATATGACCAAGGCAATGTCGTTCCGGCGTGACGTGAATGACCAGGTCTCTGCTGAGCAACGAGTTAGCGTAAATGATCTGATCGTCAAAGCCTCGGCCATGGCCATTGGCCATCATCCCAAGTTCAATTCGTCCTTCCAAGACAACCACCTGAAGATGAACGCTTCAGTCAATATTGGCATCGCGGTCGCTCTGGAATCCGGACTGATCATTCCCGGTATCAACAACTGCGAGAGCAAGAGCCTTGTCGAGATTGCCACTGCCAGCAGAGACCTTGTTACCAGGGCCAACAGCGGCACCCTGCGCAATGAGGAATACAGCGGCACAACCTTCAGTGTCAGTAATCTGGGCATGTTTGATGTTGATAGCTTCACCGCCATAATCTTCCCGCCCCACGCCGCCATCTTGGCCGTGGGCACCGTTAAAGAGCAACCGGTGGTGCGTGACGGAGAACTAGCCATCGCCCAGATAATGAAAGCCACCCTTTCAACCGACCACCGCGTGGCCGACGGAGCAGAGGCCGCCCAGTTCCTAACGGAAATCAAGAAACTCCTGGAAAACCCAATTAGCTTAGTAATCTAGTGGCTGTCAGCCCCCGCTGACGCCGTGAAACAAAGGAGAGCACAAGTTGCCTAATCTAACCGGTGGACAGACCGTAATCGAGTCCCTCAAAGCCCAGGGAGTGGACACCGTATTCGGCATAATATCAGTTCATAACCTGGATATATTCGACTCATTATTTGGCAGTCAAGATAGCATGAATTTCATCGGCGGCCGCCTGGAATTGGGCTGCGGATTCATGGCTGATGGCTATTCCCGCGCCACTGGTAAACCCGGCGTCCTGATTACCAGCACCGGCCCCGGCGCAGCAGACTCGATGGGGGCAATGGGCGAGGCTTACTTCTCTGGCACTCCCTTGCTGCAAATTACCACCAACGTGGAACAAGAATTCCTCGGCAGCGGAAAACTGGCAACTCACGAGACCAAGAACCAGCTTGGGATGTTTGAGGCGGTGACTGACTGGAACACCTCTATCCCACAGGTTGAGTCCATCCCCGATAATATCAACGACGCCTTTGAGCGGTTCCAGACCCGCCGTCCCCGACCGATCGAACTGGAGATACCGACCGATCTTCTGGGAACCGAAGTCGATGTCGAACTGTCCAGTCCCAGACAGGCAGAGATACCCAAGGGCGATCCCGCCAAGGTTGAGCAGGCCTTGCAGATGCTGCTCAAGGCCGAGCGCCCCGTCATCTTTATTGGTGAAGAAGTACAGCAATTGGGCGGCACCCAACAGATCATTGAACTGGCCGAAAAAATAGGCGCGGCGGTGGTCACCGGAGACGGAGCCAAAGGCGCATTCCCGGAGGACCATCCCCAGTCATTGGGCCAAACCATGGGGCGACGCATCTGGGGCGAGAACCCGCTTCAGGAATGGATGGGCACCTGCGACCTCGCAATTGTACTGGGCTCCATACTGCCCCAACGTTCCACTACCGGTATCCAGATGCAACTACCCAAGAACCTGGTCCACGTGCTGCTGGACGGTGACGCCATTGGCAAGAACTACCCAACAACAGTGCCGATAGTTGCCAACTCACAGGCAGTGGTCCAGCAGTGGTTAGGTGCCATTGGCGACCAAGACGTACACAAAGGTAAATCTTTCCAGGATGAAATTTCGTCCATGCGCGGCGAGATGCGACACAAGCTAGAAGAGACCTGGGGCAACGAATTAAAGGTCTTTGAAACCGTACGGGAAGCGACTCCAAGGAACACGATTTTCTCGTTGGACCCAACGGTCCCAGCCAGCAGGGCCACCCGCTTGCTGGAGATCTACGAACCGCGCACCTACATGCACCCCCACGGCTGGCTTGGCCTGGGCTTCGCCTTCCCTGCGGCGGTTGGTGCCAAGGTTGGCAAGCCGGACAGCCCCGTTGTCTGCGTGACCGGAGACGGTGGCTTCCAGTACAACTTCCAAGAACTGGGCACCTGCGCCCAGTACGGTATCCACCCGGTGGTGCTGATGTTCAATGACAACGCCTGGGGCGTGTTGAAGGGGTATCAGAAAGACCGCTTTGGCGATAACCGCCGGTTTGCTACCAACCTGGTGAACCCGGACTTCGTTAAGCTCTTCGAGTCGTACGGCTTTGAAGGCACCAAAGTCACCGACGTCAGCCAACTGGGCAAGGCTTTGGAAAATGCTATTAGTTCCGGCAAGACCCATTTGGTAGAGGTTCAGATTCCCAACGGAATTGGCGAACTGACCTAGATAATCCTGGCTGATAACCGATTGAAAACAAGGGCCTGGAAGTTCTGCTTCCAGGCTCTTGTCTATTCCGGGGTTGACGGCCACAATTGACATAAAGTTGGGCTGGTGTGTCCTTGACGGATAGCTACCAATCCGCGCAAATAACGTAGGCGATTAATTAGGGAGAGTCTTCACCGCCACATGACCGAACCGATGAACAAAACCGGGGAATCTGAGCAGATTTATTCCAGACGGGTCTACCCGCTAGATGAACTCGGCCTGACCGAAGAACAGATCGCCGTGGCGTTTGCCATGACGTCCCGTAGGCCAGAGGCGTTTGACGAGATTGCCAAGCAGGTCAGCGAGGAGAAAGCCGCCGATTTCAATGAGCGTTGGGTCCTGGGTTACGGCCATGCTTCAGTAGCGGAACATGCAGTCGTCCATCTGGCGGTGGAGAATGTGTCCCGTCTGGCGGTGGACACCCTGGAAGACAACCGGTTGGCGTCCTACACGGAGAAGTCTTCCCGCTACCAGGTTATGCCGGAGGACTATTACTACGTCCCGGAGGAACTGGACCAACATCCGGCCCTGAAGCAAGAGTATGAATCAGCCTGCCAGGGCCTGTTTCAGGGGTACATGAAGCTGATCGATGGCTGTATGGACTACTTGAGAGAAATCACCCCAAGAATCGCTTCTGAGCGAGACGGCGCTTATAGGATGCGCCTTAGTCGGGTGGCCACTGACCACTGCCGTGCGGTACTGCCGGCGGCGACGCTGACCAACGTTGGTGTCACGGCCAACGCCCGAACTTTGGAACACGCTATCGCCAAGTTGGTTTCAGCCGAACTAATTGAAGAGCAACAGTTGGGCGAAGCCATCAGAGAGCAGGGTCGGCTTGTGACACCGACGCTAATCAAATACGCCGATAAAGTTGACTATCTAGAACGAGCGCCGGGGTTGGCTTTGGATCAGGCCCGACGCTACGGATTCGCCGACGAAGAACCTGCAGTGGGCATGGTGACCGGGGACAGCGCACCTGAAGTTAAGTTGATCCATTGGGACCCTATGGGCGAGGAAAAACTGGCGGCGGCGATACTCTACCGCTACTCAAATCTGCCCTATGACCAGGTCTCGGAACAGGTCAAGGGTCTGGGAACAGAAGCACGGCAGGGGATTATTGATGAGAGTTCTGCTGGGTTGAGTCCCCACGACGCACCGGTACGCGAGTTTGAAGTTGTGGATTACACATTTGAGTTCTTGCTGGACTACGGGGCCTACCGGGAGTTCAAGCGGCACCGGATGATGTCTTACCTACCCCAGCCGTTGACGGTGGCCCACGGGTACCGTACCCCGCAGGTGGTGGCTGATGCGGGTCTATCATCGTTGTTTGAAGACACCGTGCGCCCAGCGGAAGAAGCCTATTGGAAGGTCAAGGAAGTATCACCCCAAGCCGCTCAGTACCTGGTCACTCACGCCCACAACCGGCGGGTGGTGACTAAGTTCAACCTGCGTGAGTCCTATCACCTGTTCAAGATGCGAACTTCAGACGAAGCGCATTTTGCAATCAGGGAGCCGATGGAGGAAGCAATGCGGCTGGCAGTTGAAGTCCAGCCCCAGTTATTCCGGCACCTGAAGCTCAGGAATTACCCAGACTGGTGGCCGCACGCAGTTCAGGGCTAGGCCTGTTTTAAGGGTCTGAGCAGTCTCGGGTGAAGCCGCAGTTGGGGCATTTAATCTTGCAACTGCGCTCAATCATCACGCAACCACAGATCTCACAGGTCAGGTCGTAGGGGTTATCTAAAGTGGCCCTAAGCAACAACACGTACACCACACTATCCACAGGTTAACTCGGTCGAGTATATCAGCCATTGGATCGGCCTACCAAGAACGGCAACTGGTATTTTGGCCTAAAGATTCGGCCCCGGTTTCGGATACTTGCCGGGCCGAAATCCTAGCGGTAGAACTGTCTCATTGGGACGTAGGTCACCAACTGCGGGGCGTTCGGGGTATTCGGGGTGTTCATCGAAATTAGATCACCAGCTAAGACCATGTCTGTTGGTGGAGCTGTGGTGTTCTGGGAGTTGGCTTCGGTCAGTTCCACTTTTTCAAAGCCCATGATGGACTCTGGGAGTACCAGTG
>JAPKDE010000130.1 GCA_028822675.1 Dehalococcoidia bacterium
CCACAGATGGACAAGACGTGTGGGTAACTCACCTGAATTAATGCAGTTCCATCATAAGTGGGTGCGTGTTAGGCTGTGCGGTAAATTCCCTCCAGGAGCTTTCGCATGATTATCGACACACATACCCACGTGGTCAGCAGCGATAAGACCAAGCACCCACTCGACCCTAGCGCACGGGGTTGGTCCACCGAGGTCAGTAATGACGTTGAAGCCCTGATCGCCGAGATGGACGCCGCCGGCGTTGAATGCGCCACCCTGGTGCAACCCAACGCCACCTACGGTCTGGACAACACCTACCAGTGTGATAGTGCCAAGCTGTACGCCCCGCGCACGGTGTCGGTGGGCATCCTGGATCCGGCGGCCGCTGATGCCGCTGGCAAACTCGCTTATTGGGTCAACGAACACGGCATGCTGGGCGTCCGCCTGCAGAGTCAGGTCGACGCCGATGACCCCAGTTGCGATGCCATCTGGCAACGGGCCGAAGAACTGAACGTGCCAATCTCCATTGGCGGGGGCGGCCAGCCAGACCGCGTTGAGCGGATGACCAAGATTGCCGGTCGGCACCCTAACGTCCTCTTTGCTCCGGACCATTTTGCCGGTTGGAGCGGCGCGGACGACAAGGCCGGTATGACCACGGCGCTTGAGGCCATGGCCAAGCTGCCCAACGCCCACCTGCGTTATTCCAGCACCAGCCTTGGCCCGTACGCCGACCTGAACGATGCCGACAGAGACCTTTTCCGGCGCGTCATTGAAGCTTTCACGCCACAACGGATGATGTGGGGTTCCAATTTCCCCTCCTCCCGCGACGGCGGTTACATCGGCCAGGTAACTATGGGCAAAACCGCCCTGCCCTGGATATCTGATGACGATCTAGAGTGGATGATGGGCAAGTCGGCCCACAAGTTCTGGCCGATTCTGCAAGCTTAGACTAAGTAAATCACCCTTGGTCAACGCACCATATTTTGGGATGAACAATGGCTGAATCATCTGAAATTTACGCTGCCCAACTGGCCGCTGTACAGGCTCAAAATGCCCGTATATATGGGCCGCCAACTACTGGCGACTCGTGGGGCGGAGCGTCGGCGCGGCAGTTTAGGTTTGACCCCGATCGGGTGATGGACGGCAACTTGGCGGTCATCGCATCGTATGTGCGGCCAGACGATGCTGTGGTAGATGTTGGCGGCGGCGCTGGGCGGGTTTGCCTTCCGCTGTCCCGGCTCTGCCGAGAGGTTGTCAACGTTGAGCCGTCGCCGGGCATGGGGGCAGAGTTCCAGTCGTCAGCCGACGAAGCAGGAATCACCAACGCTCGTCTGGTTTCAGCTTCCCTGGCAGACGCCAATGCTCCAAATGGAGACATCGTGTTCACCGCTGACGTTACCTACTTCGTCAGCAACATCGCCGAGTTTGTGCGTCAGATGGAAGCTGCAGCCGCACGTCGGGTCATGATTACCATCTGGAGCGAGCCTCCGCCAAACCGCCGAGCCAAGCTTTTCCACCTGATCTACGGCGAGGAACAGAAAATATTTCCCGGTCAGGCCCAACTGCTGCCGGTGCTGTGGGATCTGGGAATACTGCCCGATGTGCAAGTTATGCCGGAGTCGCCCTGGTGGGAGAACGAACGTCCGCCGACCAGGGAAGCCGCCATGGAAATAGTTCTAGAAGACCGTGTGGTAAAACCGCAGGACAAAGACCGAGCCAGGCCATTAATCGAGTCGCACTTTGACGAATTGTTCGCTGCCAGTGACACAGGGTTTGTGCCGCTGTGGCGCTTAGAAATGCGTGAGGTTCTGATTACCTGGGAGACTGGGGTTTGACCAAACATCAGCGGCCAACAGGAGCATAGGAGCTGACATGGAAGTAAGATTGCTGGGTACCGGCACTCCAATGTCCGTCGAACGGTTCCAATCTTCAGCGTTGGTTGAAGCAGATGGGGATCTCCTTCTGTTCGACGCGGGAAGGGGTGCGGTCCACCAGATGTTTCAGGCTGGAGTTGACGTAAGCCGGGTTCGGCCGGTCTTTATTACTCATCATCATTTTGACCACATCAATGATCTATTCGACGTCATAATCTCAACAGCGTGGAAGGGGCGGGAGAAGACGCTGCAAATATATTGACCGATTGGTACCAAGAAGATTGTTGATGCATTGCTCAATGGTGTTTACGCCAACGATATCCGCTTCCGTGTTGAGGAAGATTTGGAATCGCGCCGCCATGGCGGCTATATTTTTAAAAGAGTGGAAGCAATCCGGGATGTTGCCGTCCATGAAATAGGCTCGGGTCTGGCAGCGGAAGGGGATGGTTGGCGCGTGATATCCGACTACGTGATGCACGGAGATTTCCCTGATGCCCGCGATTTTGATTGGAACTGTCTGGGCTATCGTATCGAGGGCTCGGACGATGTTGTCACTATCAGTGGCGATACAGTCCCTTGCTCCGGGATTATCGGCCTGGCCCGCGAAGCGGACTTGCTGGTCCAATGTTGTACAGTTGCTGAAAGTGCATTGGCCAACCCATTCAGCCTTTACCTCACCAAGTCGATTTTTCCTTCTACTGCCCAAGCTGGCCAGATCGCGGCTGGAGCCGGGGTGAAACGAATGGTGCTAACTCACCTGGGTGCGTCGATCGAACAGAACAGCGATGCCAAGATCTTGGAAGAAGTTAGGCAACACTACAAAGGCGAGGTGCTACTTGGGGAAGACTTGTTGGTGATTGAGTGAGCTCGAGAACCAGTAGTATCTGGACCGGCATTGACACCCAGCTACGGCACTGCTAGATTTTGGCATCTTTACCACTGGTTTAAAAATCGGGTCTTAATCAACGTCTTTCGTGAGCTAGATGAACGATAGAGTCCTTCAAGATATCAAAGTCATTGACCTGACCCAGAACATCGCTGGTCCCTACTGCACCAAGCTGCTGGCTGATTATGGGGCTGATGTGATTAAGGTCGAGCGGCCAGATGGCGACCCCGCGCGACGCATGGGCCCCTTCCCCGGACACGAAGCCCACCCCGAAAAAAGCGGAATATTCCTCTACCTCAACACCAATAAACGTGGCATAACCCTGGACCTGAAATCGGATGATGGCCGGGCGGCGCTCCTTGATTTGGTTCGCGATGCTGATGTGTTAGTGGAGAGCTATTCCCCAAGGGTTATGGCATCACTGGGCCTGGATTACCAGACTTTAAGCGCCGTGAACCCCAAGCTGATTATGACCTCGGTTTCCAGCTTTGGGCGCAACGGACGCTACAGCGAATACCGAGCCTCTGAGCTAGTTCTGTACGCTCTCTGCGGCATGGCCTACATCACCGGCGGCTACCACCGCGAACCGGTGAAGCACGGCTACAGCCAGGCCCAGTATCTAGGCGGCGTGGCTGGAGCCTCGGGCACCGTTGCCGCACTACTGGGTCTCTGGCGCGGGGGATCGGGACAGCAGGTGGATGTCTCAATCCTGGAGTGCGCCATCAGCACACTGTTCACGACCTTCTTGGAATACACCTACGCGGGCAACGTCACCAGACGGCAGCCGTCTGAGGGCAGCAGTCTGCGTTATCCAGCCGCCACCAAAGAGGGGTACATCCTGCCCACTCCGGGCGTGATGGGAGACTGGGACACCTACGCCGCCATGGCCGACGTTCCAGAACTGCAAGACCCCAAGTTTGCTACGCCAGCCGATCGGCAATTGCATTCCGACGAAGTGGATAACCTGCTGAAGGCCAAGTGGCTGGAGAAGACGGCTGAGGAGTGGTTCCACCACGCCCAGGAATGGCGCTTCCCATTCTCTCCAGTGCAGACCATGGAAGACATATCCGGTTCACCGCAGTTGGCCGACCGGGGTTATTTTGTGGAGTTCCCCCATCCGGCGGTTGGCACCCTCCGCTACCCCGGCGGGCCGTTCCGGATGTCGGAGACGCCGCGCCGTCAGGCCATGCCTGCGCCGACTTTGGGCCAGCACAACGGCGAAGTGTTTTGGGGGAAGAAATCGTGACCGAAGCACTTCCGCTAAAAGGCATCCGAATTATTGAGCCAGGACAAGTCTGGGCTCTTCCCTACGCTATAGCGCCGCTGGCGGCCTATGGCGCTGAGGTCATCAAGGTGGAGTCTGCGGTGCGGCCCGATTCGTCTCGCGGCAGCCCCCAGCCGGACGCCAAGGTTGGTGAGGAACCCTGGAACGACGGCGGCATGTACCACGAAGCAAACCGCAACAAGCTGGGCATTGCGCTGGACCTCAACACCGACCGGGGCAAAGAGTTATTCAAAGAGCTGGTCAGCGTCAGTGACGTAGTGGCCCAGAACTTCCCTCCCAGGGTCATGCGGAACTTTGGCCTGGATTACCCTGAATTACAGAAGATCAAACCAGACATCATCGTCTTGGACTCGACCGCTTATGGCAGTTCCGGGCCGTGGCAGAACTATATCGGCTACGGGTCCAGCCTCCAGGCCGTGACCGGGCTGACCTACGTCACAGGCTACGAGGACTCTGGCCCGGTACAAGGTGGGATACTTTTTAACGACACATTGGGAGCGTTGAACGCGACCTACGCCATCTTGTTGGCACTGGCCCACCGGGAGCGCACCGGGCAGGGGCAATGGATCGACCTCTCGCAATACGAGGCCGGAGTGGCCCACTTGGGGGAGGCGTTCATGGAATTCGCCATGAACGGCGAGGTGCCCACTCGTCGAGGGAACACCCACCCGGATCACGCCCCGTACAACATATACCGCTGCTCTGGAGACGACGATTGGGTCTCCATCACAGTCACATCAGACGCTGAGTGGGCCAACTTTGTCCGAACAGTGGGTGAACCTTGGGCTTCCAATGCAGATTGGGAGACGTCTGAGGGCCGCTTGGACCAGCGAGAAAGTCTTGATGCTGCGGTAGGCGAGTGGACGGCCACACGCAACAAACTTGAAGTGATGCACCTGCTCCAGGCGGGTGGCGTGGCCTGCGGTGCGGTGTATAACACCCGAGAGATTGCCACTGATCCTCATCATGCCGACCGGGGGTTCTTCTCCATCTCCCAACACCCGGAGCCCGTGGGCGCTCGTCCGCATTCGGCACCCTTATTTGGCCTGACCGGAGTGCCCAAGCCGTTAGAGGCCTTGGCACCCAAGTTTGGCGAGTACAACCACCAAGTCTTCTGTAATCTGCTTGGTAAGTCTGAGAGCGAATTCGCCGACCTGTTGGAACAGCAGGTGATTGCCGACATACCAGCCAATCCCGGTGTGACACCGCCGCCAGATTCAGCGGGCCTCCTGCGCATGGGGTTTCTGGCCGAACGCGACGCGGAATATAAGTCCCGACTTGGCATTTAAGCGATCAACAAGCCCCGATTAAACTCCAACAATCAACTTATATGGAGGGCCATACATGGATACGGTTAACTACGAAAAGAAGAGTCCCACTGCCTGGATCACCATCAACCGTCCCCAGGTGATGAACGCCTGTGACCCGCCAACCACGGACTATATCTACGAGTGCGAGCAGGATTTCGACAAAGACTCGAGCTTGAAGGTGTTGGTGTTAACCGGAGCAGGCGAACGCGCCTTCTGCACCGGCATGGACCTGAAGGCTGCGGCGGCTCGTATCGCAGCCGGTGGCCCGGTGAGCAACATAGTGCCGCCCTACATGAAGACCGACAAAGTGACCATCGCTGCGGTGAACGGCTACGCGGTGGCCGGAGGGCTAGAACGGGCGCTGGCCTGTGACATTAGAATCGCCTCAGAGAACGCCCAATTCGGCTGCTTTGAGATTCGGCGTGGTCTGCCAAACCCGCCAGACCCGCTCATCAGGTTGGTCGGTTTTGGACCGGCCCTGCATATGCTCTTAAGCGGCGATTTGATTGATGCCCAAGAGGCTCTTCGCATCGGACTCGTTACCAAGGTGGTCTCGGCCAAAGAGCTGATTCCCACGGTGGAAGAGCTGGCGGCCCGCATGGGTGAGTATCCCACCGATGTTCTAGTTGCGACCAAGAATGCAGCATTTGTGGGCCGTGACCTAACGGCAGAGCAGTCTCATCTGTACTCCAGAGCGTTGTCGGCCCCGCTGCGGGATTCAGATACCAGCAGAGAAGGCGTGACCGCGTTTGCCGAGCGACGCAAGGCGAACTACAGCGATTAAGCATATTTCCGGATTAGGAGGGATGCGCAATGGCCGATAAGAAGATTTCTTGTGCGTTTGGAGTTGATCTAGACGCCGTTTGTGGTTGGTTGGGTTCATACGGAGGCGAGGACTCGCCAGACGATATATCGCGGGGCATGTTTGCCGGTGAAGTCGGCACACCCCGCCTACTAAAGCTATTCGAACGGTTGGGCATCAAGACCACCTGGTTCGTGCCCGGTCATTCCATCGAGACCTTCCCCATGGAATGTCAGATGATCGTGGACGACGGCCATGAGATTGGCATGCACGGCTATTCCCATGAGAACCCCATCGCCATGTCTCCAGAACAGGAAGAGGCAGTTTTAGTCCGGTGTATCGACCTAATCACCAAAGTGTCTGGCCAACGGCCCACTGGTTACGTGGCCCCGTGGTGGGAGTTTAGCCACATCACCAATGAACTGCTGCAGAAGCATGGCATCAAGTATGACCACAGCCTGATGCACCGGGACTTCGAGTGCTACTACGTGCGGAAGGGTGACCGGTGGACCAAAATTGATTACACCCAGCCCGCCGAGCACTGGATGCACGCCCTGGTCCGCGGTGAAGAGACGGACCTCGTTGAGATTCCGGCCAACTGGTATTTGGATGATCTGCCGCCCATGATGTTCATCAAGGGCGCGCCCAACAGCCACGGATTCGTCAATCCCAGGGATATTGAGCAGATGTGGCGTGATCAGTTTGATTTCGTCTACCGCGAGTACGATGAGGCAGTGTTTCCGATAACAATTCACCCCGATGTCAGTGGCCGACCCCAGGTGTTATTGATGCTGGAGCGGTTGGCGGCGTACATCATGTCGCACGATGGTGTGCAGTTCAAGACATTCAACGAGATAGCCGACGACCACCTGACCAACCACCCACGCCAGTAGGTTTTGGCGGTAGCCCATCGCAAATTCCATAGTCCCCAACTGTCACCCTGAGAGAAGCGAAGGGTCTCGTTGTTCTGTGGAAAGACTTTTCTGCTGGTAACGATATTCTTCGGCTGTCGCCTCAGAATGACAGGTTGGGCGGGGAGCACGGTTTACGGTG
>JAPKDE010000350.1 GCA_028822675.1 Dehalococcoidia bacterium
TAGCCGTCGCCAAGGTCTGGATGCTTGGCGCCAACAGTTGCGTCTTTCACTACTGCAACCTCAAAAGGGGCGAAAAAACTCAATGGCTAAAGATGATTCTGAAGCGGTTGAATGAAGAATCGGCAGCCGCGTCACGGACCTGTTATTCATTGAAGGAATCAGGGTTTGGCTGGAGAGCGAAGAACTCAAAGGGATTGGGTGGCTCCAGGCCCTGAACGATCCAGTGATTTGTGACGCCCTGGGGCAAATTCACAGTTTGCCGGGCGAGCAATGGACCGTGGCTTCACTGGCATCAGAAGTGGGCCTTTCCCGTTCTGCATTCGCTGCTCACTTCACCAAAGTCGTCAGCGAAACACCCCTTGGTTATTTAACAAGTTGGCGGATGCAACTAGCACGGAGTTGGTTGAGAGGTACTTCCTTGAGTCTGGAAGAAGCGGCAGAAAAGTTGGGGTATCAGTCTGATGATGCCTTCAAACGCGCCTTTCGGCGAGAGGTTGGGTCTGCTCCTGGGTCATATCGAATCAAAGCCCGGGCCGAGGCTCAATCCACTTAGCTGGAGCACTCTGACAGCGTGTAGAATGTTCCCGGCTGATATTGGTTTCTTGAACATTTAGACCTGAAGTTTTACACCCGAACAATTCAAATAGAGGTTTTCCATGGCTGAGAAGTTTTCCGGGGTTCATTGGATGCTGGCGACCCCCTTCCACGAAGATGAGAGCATCGACCTAGCTGGTCTGGGCAATCTAGTTGATAAAGCCGTTTCTTCAGGCTGCGAAGGCATGGTCTGCCTGGGCGTCACCGGAGAGGCTGCCAGACTGACCGACAGCGAGCGTTACCTGCTTGCTGAGAAGGTCATCCAGCATTCCGCAGGTCTCCCAGTAACTGTGGGCGCAACCGCTGGCAGCACCCTGGCCGCCATCGAACGCAGCAAGGAAGCACAGACTTTGGGTGCGGCCGCAGTGATGGTCTCGCCGCCACCCATGGGCAAGCCCAACCCCGAAGCAGTGATCGGTCATTACTCCAGGCTGGCGGATGCCATCGACATACCGATCGTGGTGCAGGACTACCCGTCCACGTCGGGCGTGCACATGTCCCCGGAGTTCATCGCCGACTTGAATAACCGCGTACCAGCCGCTCAGTACTTGAAGCTGGAAGACCCGCCCACACCGCCCAAAATCTCCGCCATCCGCAAGCTGGTGGGAGATACTATGCCCATCTTCGGCGGACTGGGCGGCGTGTTCTTGCTGGAGGAATTAGCTCGTGGTTCCGCTGGTGCCATGACCGGTTTTGCCTATCCTGAGGTCTTGGTGGATATCTGCCGGCTAATGGCCGAGGGCGACAACAAAAATGCTGATGAATTGTTTTCCCGGGTTCTGCCACTGATGCTATTCGAGTTCCAAGAGGGCATCGGCGTGGGTATCCGTAAGTACGCCCTAAAAAGCCGTGGTTTCATAGAATGTTCCAAGGTCCGCCATCCCGGTCCCAACCCAAATGAAGAAACGCAAGGTGAGTTCCACCGTCTAGTAGCAGCAGTTGGGCTAGGTTCTCTCTAAGCAATCCCACACCCCCCGCTCATCCTGAGCCCGTCGAAGGACCAGTACTGGGTCTCAGTGGTTGCATAAATGCCCCACGCCAACCAATTCCGTCTTTCCCGCGAAGGCGGGAAACCAGAACACCCCGGCC
>JAPKDE010000131.1 GCA_028822675.1 Dehalococcoidia bacterium
AAAGATATTCAGGTCCTAGAGGGCCTGGAGGCAGTGCGAGTCCGGCCTGGAATGTACATCGGAAGTACTGACCAGCGCGGCCTGCACCACCTTATCTATGAGATTTTAGATAACGCAGTTGACGAAGCGATGGCCGGCTTCTGCGAGCGGGTGGAGATATCCATTTCCGAAGACGGTTGGATAACGGTGGTCGACAACGGCCGCGGTATTCCCATCGACAAACACCCCAAGACCGGCAAGAGCGCCCTGGAAACTGTGATGACCACCCTCCACGCCGGTGGTAAATTCAACGGTGCCGCCTACAAGGTCACCGGTGGCCTGCACGGCGTGGGCGGCTCAGTGGTGAACGCTCTGTCAGTAAACCTGCGAGCTGAAGTCCGGAAACAGGGTTATCTCTACTCTCAGGAATATGAGCGAGGTAAACCGACCACTGCCCTGGTCAAAGGCGATAAAACCGCCGAGCATGGCACCACAATTTCGTTCAAGCCCGACCAGCAGATCTTCCCGATCATCGAGTACGACTTTGACATGCTGGTTTCCCACTTCAAGGAAATCGCTTACCTGAACAAGGGTTTGGAAATCGCGTTCATCAGCCATCTGCATTCAGACAAGCGCAAAGGCGATATCCAACGGACTTACTTCTTTGACGGCGGCATCGCCAACTTAGTGCGTAACGTCAACCGAAACCGGAAGACCGTTCAGTCCAGCCCATTTTATTTCGAAAAAATGCAGGACGATATCTCTGTGGAAGTGGCCGTTCAGTACAACGACACCTACTCAGAGATTGTTTATTCCTTCGCCAACTGTATTAACACCCAAGAAGGCGGCACCCACATGACCGGGTTCCGCACCGCTTTGACCCGGGTGATTAACGATTTCGCCCGCAAACAGGGTTATATCAAAGAGGACCAGTCGAACCTGACCGGTGAAGACGTTCGTGAGGGATTGGCGGCTGTGATCAGCGTCAAGCTGACCGACCCCCAGTTTGAAGGCCAGACCAAGACCAAACTGGGCAACGCTGAAGTCCGCGGTACCGTGGACTCGGTGGTTAGCGAGGGCCTGCAAAGGTACCTGGAAGAGAACCCCACCGACAGCAAACGTGTCGTGGAAAAATGCCTGACCTCTCAGAAGGCGAGAGAAGCCGCCAAACGCGCCCGAGACCTGGTCATTCGTAAGAATGCGCTGGACGGCTCGTCGCTGCCAGGTAAATTGGCCGACTGCGCTGAGCGTGACCCGGCCAAGTCTGAGCTTTACATTGTTGAGGGTGAATCTGCCGGTGGGTCGGCCAAGATGGGCCGCGACCGACACTTTCAGGCGATCCTGCCGCTCAAGGGCAAGATTCTGAACGTGGAGCGGGTTCTTCAGCAACCGGACAAGATTCTGGGCCATGAAGAAATCCGGGCCATGGTTGCTGCTCTAGGCGCAGGTGAAGGCGAAGAATTCGACGCGACAAAGATTCGCTACCACAAGATCATAATCATGACCGACGCTGATGTGGACGGCTCTCATATCCGGACACTAATCCTTACTTTCCTGTATCGTAGGATGCTTCCCCTGATTGAACAGGGTTTCTTGTACATCGCCCAGCCGCCACTGTACCGAATACAGACCGGCAGAAAGGTCGATTACACCTACACTGAAGAAGCGAAGGATCAATATCTGGCCAACATGACCAGTACTCGTACTCCGCAGATTCAGCGTTACAAAGGTTTGGGCGAAATGAACCCGGACCAATTGTGGGAAACCACGATGAACCCGGAGACCCGGCAGATGCTGGAGGTGACCATCGACAACGCTGTTGAGGTTGATGATGTATTCACGACGTTGATGGGTGAGACGGTTGCGCCTCGCAAAAGCTTTATCCAAGCCCACGCCCGCAGCGTTCAAAACCTGGACGTTTAACCCAGATATCAAGACCAAAGGTCGATGATAAACCCATCGGCCTTTGGAAACTGGCCTAACTTGGTTTATAATAGGCGCGACGGCTTTTCTAAGTCGGGTTCGCGCTTATTATTACAGTTGAACCTGGAAAGCCTGGACATAAATTAGACATCCGACCGGCCGATATAGCGCCGGAGCAGAGACCGCAGGAGGAGCAAGTTGCCCGCAAAGAAAGCTGGTCGCCAGCAAGTAAAAAGAGCCGTACGTACCAGAGGAGACCGCACCGAAACCAGGTCAGCGATGGCCCTAGCCCTGCGCTCCGTAGAAGCTGGTGACGTAGCAGAAGCCGAGGTTGCCGTGAAAGAGGCGTTGATCACGTTGGATCGAGCCGTTCAAAAAGGCATTTTGCACAAGAACAACGCTAACCGGCGCAAGTCCCGCATGGCTGCCAATCTGAACAAGATGAAGGCCGCTGCCGCCTCCGCTTAGACTAAACACCTAAACAAGCAACTATACCCGCCCTTGTTCTTCACAGGGGCGGGTTTTTTTGTGGCCCAAACATGCGTCCTGATTAAGCTATGTGTATCGTGACAGATAATCGTTGACACGTGGCGGTGCCTTTGCTAGCCTATTTTCAGAACATTTGTTTCTTATGTTAATCACATTAATTAGAACCCAAGCACTGGTTTCCAAGTCGGCTTGATCTAAAAGGACTATATGGTAAGCAGCAAAAAAATGCCGCCCCGCAGACAACGTATTCTTCAATTTCTCCTGGAGTTCTATCAGGAGAATGGAATCCCACCCACAGTGCGCGACATCCAGAGAGCCTGTGATATCAGCTCCACATCAGTTGTGGACTACAACTTGGATAAGTTGGAGCAGGCCGGGTACATCAACCGCCGCCCTGACGTCGCTCGGGGGATTGAGATATTGGACCAAGACGGGCAGCCGGTTTCCAACGCCCCCAGGGTCCAAATTGTCGGCGCCATTGCCGCCGGTATTCCGATTCCCGCTTGGAGCACAGAGGCGTCCGAGTCCAGCCAAGAATTTGACACTGTCGAGGTGGCACCCGAGTTGCAGCGCCAGCACGGTACGTTGTTCGCCTTGAGAGTAAAAGGTACGTCGATGATTGACGCCCTGATTGACGACGGCGACGTAGTCATCATAAAGCCGTCAAATACCGTGAACAACGGTGAGACAGTCGTTGCGTGGTTGAAAGAAGAAGAAGAGACCACGCTGAAAAAGTTTTACGCCGAGGGCAGCCAAGTCCGGCTGCAACCGGCTAATAGCACAATGGATCCCATCTACTGTGCCGCTGACAACGTGGAAGTACGCGGTAAAGTCGTCTCGGTGATTCGACAACTGGGTTAATAATCTCTTGCACCTAAAAACTTGAAAGGCCCCGCCATTGGCGGGGCCTTTTTGATTCTTGAGAAATTGCGCAGGCTCTAGATACTTTAGCGTCTGCTGTTGCTCAGAGCGCCGTAGGTGGCAACGCAGAAGGGAACACAGTATGTGAGAGGTACCTTCCAATAAAGAGCGCTGTTCCAGTTTCCTGAGAAAAGCACATCACCCTGGTTCAGCAGAGTTAGGATGGTACCGACCACAAAAGCCACGATCAACGATCTTCGGAGCATGGGCTGGTGCTTGATGGCACACCAAGTGCATTTAGTGGCCGTGCCCTGGTCTAGTGCTCCCTCTGGGACCGGTTTCTTAAAGGCGTAAGATCGGCCCTTGCCGGCTGGCCTGCCGCATTGGTCACAGGAGGTGTGTTGGGCGATGTCCCCAGCGTTGCTCACCAGCGCATCTGCCATTGGTATGTCCCCGGAGGTTATATAGGCCGGTTTCATCAATAGACACCGTGCCTGGATGACGCAATTGTAGGTGTCGGTAAAAATAGTGTCAACGGAAATTTGGCTACCTAAGACCATGACCAGCGTTTGGAATTCTTGTTAATGCATCGACCGGTATCTATACTTAGCCAAGCTCGGTGGTGCCCGTGACGTTGTACGCGACGGTGAACCACCCTGACCGTTTTTAATACTTGGAGCCGATAGATGTACGATTTCCACACCCATACTTTCCTAAGCGACGGCGTATTGTCCCCAATTGAATTGATACGTCGCGCCCACGTTCGTGGCTACCGTGCCATGGCCGTGACCGACCATGTTGGTCTGGGGAATGTGGAATTTGTGCTGAAGACGCTAATTATTGATTGTGCCCAGGCGACCAAGCGTTGGGACATCCTAGCCTTGCCTGGTGTGGAGATTACCCACGTGCCCAAGGATGACATTGATTTGGTGGCAAGGACGGCCAAGGAGATGGGCGCAAAGCTGGTTGCGGTGCACGGAGAGACTCCAGTAGAGCCAGTGGAGCCGGGCACCAACGAGGCAGCGTTGCGTTCTGACTACGTAGACGTGCTGGCACACCCAGGGTTGATCACCTATGAAGAAGCCCGGTTGGCCGCAGAAAAGGGAATCTATCTTGAGGTGTCAGCCCGCAAAGGGCACAGCTTGGCCAATGGCCACGTGGTGAAGACGGCACGCGAGGCCGGAGCAATCACCGTGCTCGACTCAGACGCCCACGAACCAGACGATTTACTGACCCCGGATATCAGGCACAAGGTAGCCAAGGGGGCCGGTCTCAACGACGATGAAATTCATGCGCTGCTGGAGACGAACCCACAAAAACTGCTGGCGAAGTTGGGCTTCCCAGTTATTTTGTAATGAATCCCCAGGCGAATCCCCCTGGTAAATCCCCCCGGCGAATCCAACTGGTGAATCCCTAAGACTTGCCGATCCGGAACACCTTGGTACCACACTCAGGGCAGAGACCCTGGGTGGCAGGACGGCCGTTCTTTAGTGTGACCTGACGAGGATTTGAGATCTCCCGTTTGTTTCGGCACTTAAAGCAATAGGCTTCCATATTATCCACCCCTCAATGTTTCGGTCGGATGATTGTGTCAAAGTGCGTTGTTTCGAAGCCCAATCTGTGTTTGGGTTTACGTAACGTAATCAACTATACAATTCCGGCTAAAATTGTCAAGAAAATTGCGTTATATGTGTGCGAATTGATAACGTTATAATGACAATATTGTTATATATAGTCACAACTAAATGATGGGCTATGGAAACGAGCATTTATGTCGAGTTGCTATGGAGTGCCTAGACAGAGGTGGGGGCGTAGGGAGAGGGGGAACCTGCTTGGAAGACCTTTGCCGGGTGCCAGGAGTTGGTTGGCTTGTCGAACCGGACCAATGCCAAGAAGATGCCGTCCGAGTTGTAAGCCCGGCATTCTTCCAAATACCCGGTTTCGAGTTCTGGCCGACCTAGAGTGATTGATTGACCGTGGAGCAGATTCTCTTCGGCGTTATGGTCTAGCGTTATGCTCTTCAGGTTCCGCAACACCCGGTCAACGGGGTGGAGATACTGTTGCCAGCCGTCTGGAGTACCTGCGGCTTCTTCAAGTTGTTCTAGGGTGACGCCTTCCTCGGCCGGGAACCCACCGCAGAGAAGACGAACCAGGTCAGCCACATGGCCGCCGCACCCTAGGGCTTCGCCAACATCATGGGCCAAAGAACGGATGTATGTACCCTGACCGCATTCCACGTCCAAGACCAATTTTGGTGTTGCGAACTCTATAATCCGGATGTCGTGAATCTCAACTGGGCGAGATTTTCGTTCCACTTCGATTCCGGCGCGGGCCAGTTTGTAGAGGCGTTGGCCGTCGATTTTGATGGCGCTGTACATAGGCGGAACCTGTTGTACCACACCAATCCAGGGCCGTAGACTATCTTCCACAGCCTCTCTGGTAATCCCTTCAGCATCTCCGGTTTTCACAACCTCGCCTTCAGCGTCATAGGTGGTGGTGGCTACGCCTAGGGTGATCTCCACTCGGTACAGCTTTGTGCCGCCAACAACGTTTTCCATGAGACGCGTGGCCTGGCCAAACGCCACTGGGAGCACGCCGCGGGCCAGTGGGTCCATGGTGCCGCAATGGCCGACTTTCTGGCGTTGTCCGGTGATGCGTTTGATCTGGCGCAGGGCGTCCATGGAGGTAATACCGGGAGGTTTGAAGAGGTTGACGAAGCCGTTGACCACGGGAGGTTTGCCGCCGGATTTGGGGTTGGGCACGCTAGTTGTCGCTCGAGACGTTTGGGGCTGGGGAGTCTTCGGTAACGGACTCGTCATCTGGTTTCACATAGTTCAAAAGTCGTGTTACCTGGTCGGCTTCTTGAAGGGAGTCGTCCAGCAGGTAGGTCATGAACGGGGTGTGTTTCATGTTGATGCGGTTGCGAATCTCGCGGCGCATGAACGATGCAGCAGATTGGAGGCCTTCCAAGGCCTCTTTCCGCTGTTTGTCATTGCCAAGCACGCTGATGTAGACCCTGGCGCTGCGCAGGTCAGAGCTTGATTGCACCCTGGTTATGCTGACGACAGCGTTCAGGCGTGGGTCTTTTATCTGACGTGCGAGAACAGTGCTGATTTCTTCGCGCAGTTGTTCATTTATGCGGTCAGTGCGTCGCGACATGGCAGGTGTACCTTTGGCGTCTCATGCTCGCCTGGTCAGAGTCCAGTGGGCCCATGACTTAGGCAGAAAAGCGAGGACTAGCGCCGGCCCCGCTCCTGGCGATGGACTTCCAAGAGGTCGCCTTCTTTGAAGTCGTTGAACCCCTGGATAATGACACCGCATTCAGTACCAGCGTTCATTTCATTCACTTCTTCACGGAAGTGACGCAGGCTGTTGATGGTACCGTCTTGCACATTTTGACCGTCGCGCATGACTCGTACGTCGCCGTTTCGCATCATGCGGCCCTCGATTACGCGACAACCGGCAATCTGAACCCCGCGGCGGCCTTCAAAGACCTCACGAATTTCGGCGCGGCCAACAATGACTTCAGTGTAGACCGGGTCGAGCATGCCGTGGAGAGCTTTTTCAACGTCGTCAATCAATTGGTAGATGATGTTGTAATGGCGAATCTCAACGCCCATTCGGTCTGCCAGGCGTTCGGCACTGGGCTCAGACCCAATGGAGAAGCTGATGACAATGGCCCCTGAGGCGCTGGCCAGCAGAATATCGGATTCGGTCACAGCACCGCTGCCGGTGTGTAGAAGTCGAACTTTGGCGTCTTCATCAACCAATTTTTCTAGGGCGCCGCGTACGGCTTCAACGCTGCCCTGAACATCGGCTTTGACCACGAGGTTCAGTTCTTTAATTTGGTCTGTGTCAGTCTGGTTGACCACTTCTTCTAGGGTAAGCGCGCGGTTCTGGCCGGTCTGGGTGATACGCGACTTGCT
>JAPKDE010000132.1 GCA_028822675.1 Dehalococcoidia bacterium
GACCCTCTTTGCCAATGAGGTTATGCCTTACATGAAGGATATCTGGTCTGAGTACGACACTCGTTGGTGGCCGGAAGGCGTAGATAACTCAGTTCCGACCGTCAGTCAGTAAGAGGAGCAAACCGCTTTGACACAAGAAGCTATTTCGGCCCAAGACCCACATCCGCGACGCCGGATTACCACCGGAAGCATCGACATGTCCTATATGGACATCGGTGAGGGCAACCCCATCGTGTTTTTGCACGGTAATCCGACCTCGTCCTACCTGTGGCGTAACATAATTCCCCAGGTGAGTGGCCTTGGCCGGTGCCTGGCACCCGACCTGATGGGCATGGGAAAGTCTACCGGTTCACCAACCGGCTCTTATCGCTTTGCCGACCACAGCGCCGTCTTGGACCAGTGGTTCGATGATTTGGGCCTGACCAGTGACGTTACTTTGGTGGTGCACGACTGGGGTTCGGCCCTGGGCTTCCATTGGGCCAAGCGTCACCCAGAGCGCGTTAAAGGCATTGTCTACATGGAGGCCATTGTTCGACCCGTCACCTGGGAAGAGTGGCCGGATGCCGCCCGTCAGGTTTTCCAAGGCTTCCGCTCTCCTGCCGGCGAGGACATGGTGCTGGAAAAGAATGTTTTCGTAGAACGAGTCCTTCCTGGTAGTGTGCTAAGAGGCCTCACAGAAGCAGAGATGGAAGTCTACCGCCGTCCTTATTTGGCGCCTGGAGAATCCCGGCGGCCGACATTGACTTGGCCCAGAGAGATTCCCATTGACGGCGAACCGGCAGACATGGTGCAGCTAGTGGCTAAATACGCCGAGTGGCTAGCCAGCAGCCAGGTGCCTAAACTGTTCATCAACGCCGAACCTGGAGCAATACTAACCGGGCCACAGCGGGAGTTCTGCCGCACCTGGCCCAACCAAACAGAAGTGACCGTCAAAGGCGTTCATTTCATCCAAGAAGACTCGCCAACCGAGATTGGCCAGGCGATTGCCGACTGGTACGTCGGGATTTAAGGTTCTGATCGACAAGAAATGGCACTAATGGGTTTTCCATCAGTTCGTGGTGAGCCTGTCGAACCATCCTGCCTGCACAAAGACCCTTCGACAAGCTCAGGACGAATGGCGGGGTATGAAACTGGACACAAGATACAGAGTCGGATAACGGAGTAACCATGCCGGAGACCATAGAACTATCCCTGCGGGGCGGAGATTTTGAAGCCACGGTGCTTAAAGACGGCAGCGGCCCACCATTGCTCTACCTACACGGCGCTGTGGGGCAAAAGGGTTGGGCGCCTTTTTTAACGGCCCTCGCCCAGCAGTTCACGGTCTACGCACCCTTTCTGCCCGGCTATGCCAAATCCACTGGTCTGGAGCATCTAGACGACGTTCAAGACCTGACCCTGTACCAGTTTGAACTGCTCGACGCGTTGGGCGTGGCCAAAACCCACGTGGTCGGCCATTTCCTGGGCGGAATGATTGCCGCTGAGATGGCGGCGCTATCCCCCAGTTATGTTGACCGGCTAGTCTTGGCGGCACCGGCGGGAACCTGGCGAGACGAAGCGCCGGTGGCCGACCTATTGGCCTTGACTGCCTCCGATCTGCAGACCCAACTCTGGTCTTCGGCGTCCAGCTCCATGAGCCTATCCACGGCCGACTTTGAAGCCAACGCACGTCTAAAAGCGGAGCTCGCCGCCGATCGGATGGTAGATCTGACTGCCGCCGGGAAATTCCTCTGGCCCATCCCCGATCGAGGACTGAAACGGCGCGCCTACCGGATTAAAGCTCCAACTTTGGTGCTGTGGGGCGAGAACGACCGCATTATTCCCCCAGTCTATGCCGAAGATTTCACTAGACTGATTCCCCAAGCAGAGGTTTCAATCATTCCCAACGCCGGGCATCTGCTCATGATTGAACGGTCTGAGGTCTTTTCTGCTGCTGTCGCCGAATTTCTGAGTTAACGTCTGTCAAATACGAGTTTGGTGGACGCCTTGGGCCGGACACCTATATCATCCTTAGACTGGATACATGTATTTGACGTGCGGCGTCCACTGATAACAACCATCAGCACGCACGAACTAGGGCACTTACCAGAGGAAGATATGGCGTCATTAACCAATCCGAAATGGCCGGATTTGGAAAAGATATTCTCCGGGATGGACTCGGTAATCGTTGCGTTCTCAGGTGGCGTCGATAGCGCCCTCGTCGCAGTTGCCGCCCACAAGGTTCTTGGATCCAAGGCCTTGGCCGTGACTGCAGTCTCGCCGGCCTTGGCCAAACGGGAGCTTGAAGAGACTGTCCGCCTGGCAGAAAACTTCGGGTTCGCCCACCGGGTGATTCACACCAACGAGATGGCCCAGGAAGGCTACGTGGCCAATTCTCCGCAGCGTTGTTACTTCTGCAAGACTGAGCTTTACTCTCAACTCACGGACCTAGCCGACAAAGAGGCCTATCAGTGGGTGGCCAACGGCGCCAACACCGACGACCTTGGCGACTACCGCCCCGGCCTGCAGGCAGCGTCTGAACATAAGGTTCGCAGCCCTTTGGTTGAAGCTGGACTCGCCAAAGCCGACGTGCGTGAAATTGCCAAGTCGTTGGACATTCCCATTTGGGACAAACCGGCCCAACCCTGTCTGTCGTCCAGGATCCCCTACGGCACGCCCGTGACCATTGAGAACCTCTCCAAGATCGAACAGTCAGAGGATTATTTGCGCGGTTTGGGCCTAAAAGAAGTCAGGGCGAGGCACCACGACGGCCTGTGCCGGATTGAAGTTGGCGAAGACGAGATGGAGTTCGCCTTTGGACACCGCCAGGAGATAGTCTCCGCCATCAAGAAAATCGGTTATCTGTGGGTGTCTTTGGATATGTCAGGACTTCGCTCTGGGAGCCTGAACGATCAGCTCAAACTGACCGAGACTCCCTTCAAGAAGATCGACGTTGTGCTGAAGAGTTGATGCCCAACGAAAAAATTGCCTATATCCAGCCCATTGGTGGTGCCAGTGGCGACATGATGCTGGGCGCGCTCACCGACTTAGGCCTACCCGTTGATTTCCTGGAAGCAGAGCTAGCCAAGCTAAACCTGGACGGCTACCAACTTGAGGCCCGCCAAGAAACCCGCTGCGAGATGCGTGGCACCTACTTGAACGTGGAATTGCTCAACAAGGCCAAGTACTCTCCCAAACAATTTCTGAGATCGGTCGATTACAGTGACCTGTCTGATTCCGTGAAAGACCAGTCTGGCCAAATTCTGAAGGCGTTGTGGGCGGCCGAGTGCCGGGTCCACGGCGAAACCGAAGATATCCTGGAGTTGGAAGAACTGGGCAGCGTGGACACCATTGTGGACGTGGTTGGTTCGTGCATCGGGTTTGAATATCTGGGAGTCACCGGTATCCACGCCGGACCGCTGGTGATTGGCAACGCCATGCCGCCACGTTGGGCTGGCGGCTACTCCAACCCGGCTCCGGCCACCCTGGAGTTGATCTCGGCTGCTGGTGCGCCGGTGGTGGGTGACAAACCCATGTACGAAGAAGCAGGTGAACTCACCACGCCGACTGGAGCCGCTCTGATCACCACATTGGCCGCCTTTGGCCGCCCCGCCTTCAGCGTCGACCGTGTTGGGCTGGGACTGGGCACAAAAGACCCCGTCGGGTTCCCCAACGCCCTGCGTATCTGGCTGGGCGATATGGAGCAGGCAGATGGCATTTCAACCACGCCCCAAGACCAAGTGGTGCTCTTGGAGACCAACCTGGACGATGTCTCCGGCCTGGTCTTGGGTTATGCCCAAGAAAGACTATTTGCCGTGGGCGCTTTGGACGTTTGGAACACGCCCATCCAAATGAAAAAGAACCGCCCCGGCACGCTGCTCTCGGTTCTAGTACCCAAGAACAAGGAACGCGAGGCCACACAAGTTATATTGCGCGAGACAACAACGCTGGGGATTCGCACTCGCCTGGTGGACCGGCACGTTGCCGACCGACAAATGGTCACCATTGAAACCGATCTTGGCACCGTGGCCGTAAAGCTAAAGTTACTGGAAGGCCAAGCCGTCAGCGCGGCACCGGAGCCGGATGACGTGCGCCGCATAGCAATTGAGACGGGAGCGCCCTTCCAAGAGGTCTATCAAAAAGTCTCGGACGAGGCGCGGCGGCAATTACTCAAGTAGCCGTTATATCGAACCAGGATCAAGTACGTTTAGGGGAGCAAAACCATCGAAGAGAGTCGCCTCAGGAAACTTCTGCTCACGTTCAAAGAAAACGGCATGACTGTGGATACAGCCGTGGAGCAGTTACGCGACCTGCCGTACCAGGACTTGGGCTTTGCCAAGCTGGATCACCACCGTGCTCTGCGCACCGGTTGGCCCGAGGTTGTATTTGGCAAGGGTAAGACGCCGGAACAGGTCGCCGAGATCGTAAAAGGGTTCAAAGGTCGTGGACACCCGGTATTGGTCACTAAAACCGACCAGGAAGCCTTCCAAGCGGTATTGCAGGAGACTCCGGAGGCAGAATTCCACCAGCTACCCAAAGCCATCGTGGTTCCAGCACCCCAACCAAAAACGTTACAGACTGGCATCACAGTCGTCACTGCCGGCACCTCCGACCTGCCCGTAGCAGAAGAAGCAGTGCTGACGGCATCGCTCATGGGCAACGATGTCACGCTAGTTAGTGACGTAGGTGTGGCTGGTCTACACCGGCTGCTAGACCAAATGCCGGTGCTGAGAAAGGCCCGCGTGCTCATAGTCGTGGCGGGGATGGACGCCGCATTGGTCGGCGTAGTAGCGGGAATGGTGTCGGTTCCAGTCATAGCCGTGCCCACCAGCACCGGTTACGGAGCTAGCTTTGACGGTCTGGCCCCGCTGCTCAGCATGTTAAACAGTTGCGCCCCCGGCGTGTCGGTCGTCAACATCGACAACGGCTTCGGCGCCGGCCACCTAGCCGCCCTCACCAACTGCGTTGGGGCAGATAACTCTGGTGGCAACGATGAGTCCGAGCTTTGAACCAACGTTGGGGTTGCATGATAGCTGGGTTTTTCATTTCTGCTTTATTGCTTTTGGGGATGGTTGCCATCCGCATTGGCGGAGTGCCATTTTAGCCCACTAACGCTTCTGGCACGCCTAAGGCTACCCCTCCTCCCCAACTGCGATCTGGATGTGGTTTACCTCCAGTAGCTTCCCCGAATTATCCAGATGGATACGCACCACCCCGATTCGCCACGGCGCTTGTTCCAGGTCATTTTCCTGCGGGTAATCTTGCGCGGTCGCGATTAAACGCTTGGCCTTTGTCGCAGTTACTGATTCCTCCGGAGTGCCCAACGCCGTCCGCCGGCGCGTTTTGACTTCCACAAAAACTAGTTCCGACCCGTCATAGCGACTTGGCTCCACCGACTGCGGTAGTTTATGGTTGTCACTGCGTAGCCCGTGTTTTCAAGAAATTGTTGGGCGTGTTGTTCTCCCCAATGGCCCAAGCGTTCTTTAGGCGTAGCTACTTCTAACTCTGACCGGAGAACTGCATTCTTGCTTGGGCCACCGGGGCAAATGACCGGCGGTGGATGGGACAGGGACCAAGCTCGTTCAGGCGCTCAAAATGGGCCTTGGTGGGATAACCCTTGTGCTTGGCGAAGTTATAGCCGGGGTAGGTCTCTTCAGCCTCAACCATCAGCTTGTCTCTGGTGACCTTGGCCACGTTGGAGGCCGCAGCGATAGAATAGCTCTTGCTGTCGCCTTTGACGATGGTTTCGTAGGTGTAGGCGCACGCGCGGACGTGGATAAAGTCCAGCAGCAGATGTCCAGGGTCGATCGGGAGTTGCTCCACCGCCCGGAGCATGGCAGCCAAAGACGCGTGGCCGATTCCCATTTGGTCGATCTCTTCTGGCCCGACCATGCCTACGCCAACTGCCAACGCATGCTCATGGACGATCTCCACGGCGCATTCTCTTCTGGTATGGGACAGTTTCTTGGAGTCGTCCAGAAATTGGAGCCAGGGTTCGTTACCAGTCAGGTCTGGGGGGAAAATCACTGCGGCAGCGACCACTGGTCCCGCCAATGGGCCGCGTCCCGCCTCATCCACTCCAGCAACAAACTGGATACCACGGCTATGAGCGCCAAATTCCAGGGAAAGATCCGGCATTGGCCACCTCGCTAGATGCTAGGTAGTGGCCGCGGGCTGGTCCTCTGGCACGCCGGAGTCGACTCCGGGTTCAATCGTCCCACCACCCAACAGCACATCACCCTGAAAGAATACCGCAGCCTGTCCAGGCGTGACCGACCTCTGGGGCCGGATAAATCGGATTACTGCGCCGTCGCCCTTGGGGTACAGCACGGCGGCGGCTTCAGTCGACTTGTAACGAATCTTGACGTTTACTTCCACTGGGCCGTCGGGTGCAACTCCCAGGGGATATTTCACGCCTGAAACGCGCATATCGTCCCGCATCAGAGCTGTTTTCGGCCCGATGACCACTCGGCGCGACTCCGGTTCGATACGAATCACAAACCTGGGTTCACCTTCTGCTACACCCAAACCACGACGCTGCCCAATCGTGAAAAACTCGATCCCTTCATGCTGACCCACAACCGTGCCATCAAGTTCAACTATGTCGCCCGGAATTGTAGTTACACGCTTCTTCAAGAACGATTTGTAGTCTCCAGAGGGGATGAAACAGATGTCTTGGCTGTCGGCCTTGGCCGCAACCATCAGTAGTTCGGCGTCTTCGGCCATCTGCCTAATTTCGCTCTTGGGATAGGCACCCACCGGCATCAGGGTGTGCCGCAACTGGTCTTGGTTCATTCCAAACAATACGTAAGACTGGTCTTTGGAGGTGTCAACGGCCTTTTTCAGCACCACACCGGCGGCTGTGCGTTCAAGTTGGGCGTAGTGACCAGTGGCAACGTAATTGGCCTCCAAAACCGCTGCTCGTTCCATCAGGTGACTGAACTTAATCTTGTCGTTGCAGGCGATGCACGGATGCGGCGTCCGGCCCAGTTGGTATTCAGAGGTGAAATAATCCACCACCTGAGACTGGAACTCCCGCTGCGTGTTCAATACGTAGTGGGGAATGCCCAAGCGTCGGCACACAGAACGGGCGTCTTCAACGTCGTCCAGCGTGCAGCACCCCTGGTAATTTGGCGGCAAATCTTCGCCGTCCAGGTTGTAGAGCTTCATGGTCACGCCCACAACGTCGTAACCCTGCT
>JAPKDE010000133.1 GCA_028822675.1 Dehalococcoidia bacterium
ATCACGTTTATCGGCGCTACCACTGAGAACCCGTCATTTGAAGTCATCGCCCCTCTGCTGTCGCGGTGTCGAGTATTTACTCTGCAAAGCCTCGATGCCGACCAGATGAAGGCGATAGTAAACCGTGCCTTGGCCGACCAAACCATGGGGCTGGGGCCGATGCACGCAACCCTGGCAGAAGATGCGGCTGACCATCTGGTGAATATCGCCAACGGCGACGCCCGCATCGCGCTGAACGCCCTGGAAACTGCGGCCTACACCAGCACTCCAGATGTGGACGGCAACCGGGTCATTACGACGGAGACCATCGCCGACGCACTGCAAAGACGCTCTCCCATGTACGACAAAGCCGGGGAGAGCCACTATGACACCGTCTCGGCGTTCATAAAGTCGGTGCGCGGGTCGTCGCCGGATGGGGCGCTGTATTGGTTGGCCCGGATGGTCGAGTCGGGAGAAGACCCGATGTTTATCGCCCGTCGCCTGGTGATTCTGGCATCAGAGGATATTGGGCTGGCAGACCCGCAGGCTCTGCCGTTGGCTGTAGCGGCCCAACAGGCAGTGCATTTCTTGGGGTTGCCAGAGGGGCGAATACCGCTGGCGGAAGCCACTGTCTATCTAGCCTGTGCTCCCAAGAGTAACTCAGCTTATGCTGCCCTGAACCAGGCGATGCAGGACGTGCGAGAACAAGCCAACGAGCCGGTGCCAATACACCTGCGCAACGCTGTTACGGGGATGATGAAGGACATGGGTTACGGCAAGGATTACAAGTACTCCCACAATTATGAAGGCCATTTTGAGGAACAAGAGTACCTGCCGCCGTCTTTGAAAGGACGGCGGTATTATCATCCTAGTGAAGAAGGAGCCGAGCAAGAGATTAGCCAGCGGCTCAGCCGATGGTGGAGCGATAAAGCCAGCGACAATCAGCCTACATCAGACGATCAAACGGCCGAGTAAAGCCGCTGGCAACAGACCTGACTAAACTGCGGCCAAACCGCTAGACAGAAGTGAAAATCTGAACTTCCCGCTCGAGATGGTAAGCCTCAGCGCCTTGGTCGGTTTCGACCACGGCTTTGAGTAACCACGAGACAGAGGTCTTCCCGATCTTCACCGTTGGCAAAGTCCGCTCCGGCACCGGCAGGCTGAACGCCCACACGTAAGGCCGATTCACGGTCAACTGCACATTGCTTTCCAGCGATAGGCGTTCGCGGACTGACTCAGTCTGCCGGTCCCCTGCCGTCTCGATGCTGATCAACTCCATGCGGATGTCTTTGGCCTGGTCGGTCACGTTCATACGGGCACGAAGCTCGCCTTCCAGATAACCACCAGCGCCCACCACGTCATTGACCAAAACCATGGCCAGGGTGCAGCCGCTGAAGGTTGCCTCTTCTGTCAGGTCTGCGGCGCTGCGCCTGGGAACGGCGACCGGGGGGGTCAGGACCGTTACCTCCCGGGACTTGGTAACCGTTTTGCCGGTATCGAACTCGACGTTGGCCGTGACTTCCCATGAAACCTGAGCAATGGCACCGTGAACGGTTGGTGGAGCGTCTGTCGGCACTTGGAACCTGGCGTACCGGGCAAGGGGCTCGCCGCTCTTCACTTCGGCATCTGCGATGAAAGACTGGACCAGAGGCTTGGGCAGAACCTGGTTAGACTGCAGCCTTCCCTGTCCGCTGTCGGAGGCAGATTCTTTCTGCCACGATTGTTCCGTGCAAGCCAATTCCACCTGACCGGTCTTGATCTTTTCCCCTGAATTCGACCGTATCGTCACCTGGACATCTATTGTGCCGCCGGGTCTCGATGACCCTCCGGTTGTTTCGATTTCGATCTCCGCCGTGGGGCGGCGAAACCAAGAAAGAATACGTTCTAGAACCTGAGCACCTCCACGAGCGTCCTGGATGCGTTGGTCACTTGGCGTTGGTCGCTTGCCTGATTCCGTAATCAATTGCTAGCGGCGCATCTGAGAGCATGTTAATGGCGATTGCCAGAGTAGGCAACCTGATTGCTTGACGGGTTCAAGTGGTTTCCTGTCGTCTTGCTCATGGGACAGGCGTCTGGTCGCTACTTTCTTTGTGCTTGTTTAACCGAAAGGTTGACCACGGTTGCGCCAGTGACCCTGACCAACTCAGCCGGAAGAATCATAATTTCCTGACCCCAAGTGCCGGCACCCACTCCCAAAATGTCTTCGTCCATCAAACTGGCATCGATGAACGTCCGGAATCCGGACGGCTGCCAGTGGAAGGGTGGGATCGAGCCAATGGCGTATCCGGTTACCTCAATAACCTTTTCCAGGGCGGCGAGTTTGATGTCGCGGGATCCGATGGCCCGTTTGAGGTTGCCGGATACAGCGTTCTTGTCGCCCCCCAACATCACCAAGACCTGTTCTCCAGCGGCTGACTCAAATACCAGCGTTTTGACCATTTGAGACTCTCTGTAGCCCAGCGCTTGAGCAACGTTGGCCGCTCCCTTTTCAGTCTCCGGAGAAAAGGTCAATTTCTCATAGGAAATCTGGCGAACGTCCAGAAAGCCGTGGGCCGGCAGGTTTATTGGCTGATTCATGGGCTGGTCATTGTTGTTAGTCAAAGACGTGATCCCTCAGGAATGAGTAGACCACATGGCCCACGGAGATTGCCAGGGCTGCCTAGGCCACGTACAGCGTCCGCCTCTGCAGCTTACGGTCATGGTCGTCCGGCGGAAGGTTGGCCAACTAGAGCGTCCCAAGAGCCTGGATTACATCATCGGATTGGACGATATCCGCCTGGCGGGGAAGGATGCGGTCGACCAGAAAACCGTGTACCTCAACGTCCGGATCCGAACAACAATCCTCAACCACATATAGGTTGTAGTCCAAGTCAGCCGCATAGTGGACGTTGGAGAGGATCACGCCGCTGGTGGCATAGCCAAGAATCACCAGATCCCGGATGTCATTGGCCCTCAGGGCCAGGTCTAGCCCTGTGCCGTAGAGGGCGTTGACTCGGTGTTTGCCCACCACAACCTCGTCATCGTGGGGTCGCACACCGGGGTGGATAACGTCTATGGGATTGGGAATTGCGGTCTGGCCCGAGGCCTTCCTCTGGCTGAAGGTCTTGTTCCGTTGGCCAATCTCAGGGTACCCCGGCCTAAACACCGTAGCGCAGTAGCAGACCATGACCCCGGCATCCCTGGCGGCAGCTTGGATTGCAGACGCTTTTTGCACCACTCCCCGGCCAGTGGCATGGGGGAGGGTGTCCATCATCTCCGCATAGAAGTCTGCGATCAAGACCGCAGTATGGCCGCGCTCAAAAGTAACGTCAGGCATGGGCGTTCCTTATTTGGCTCAGAGTTGTTTGGCCAGTTTTATTCAGACTCGATTATTTAACCCGCAGTTCTCGGACCACGTGGGATGTTCGGGACAGGGTTTCATCTACGTCTTCGCTGGAGATATGGCGGTGGGTGACCATGCGGATCGACCGCTCACCTGGGTAGCTGACTTGTACACCGGCGGCACCCATAGCCTTGATAAAGTCCGGGGCTGGGCTCACTTCTGCGTCCACGGAAAAGATAACGATGTTGGTCTGGATACTGTCGGCGTCCAATGCAAGTCCGTCGATGTTGGCCAGACCCTGGGCCAGGCGGCGGGCGTTTTGGTGGTCTTCAGCCAGCCGGTCAACCATGGTGTCCAGGGCGACTAGTCCGGCGGCGGCCAGGATCCCAGCTTGGCGCATGCCGCCTCCAACCATCTTTCTCCAACGAGCTGCCTCCGTGATGAATTCCTTAGTGCCAACCAGCACCGACCCCACTGGGCAACTTAAGGCCTTGGAGAGGCAGAAACTCATGGTGTCTACATCTCGCGTCAGTTCAATAACGGGAACTTCCAGGGAAACAGATGCGTTGAAGATACGTGCGCCGTCCAGATGCACCGGAACGCCGGCATCTTGAGCAACGTCGCACACGGCCTTGGTCTCTTGCGGCGACGTGGGGGTTGCCGGTTGGTCGAATGTTTCGGGCTACATCTTCGGCGTTGATACCGCCGCTGGCACTCTGGGGAACCAGTCTGGTTTGGACGCCGCCCAGTGCCGCCTGTCCCCCACCTTCATTCCAGAACATGTGGGCCTGGTCGCCCATGAGAATCTCGTCGCCGTGGTGGCAGAAGCTCAACGTGGCCAGGAGATTACTCATGGTGCCACTGGCGGTTAAAAGGCCTGCTTCCTTGCCCATCAAGGCGGCGGCCCGCTCCTGAAGTTCATTGATGGACGGGTCTTCTCCGTATACGTCATCACCAACTTCAGCCTCGGCCATGGCTCGACGCATCTCGTCGGTGGGTTTGGTTACCGTGTCGCTGCGCAGGTCAATCATTGCCATGTTGTTGCCCCTCAAATGTAAATCTATAAGTTAAGTCGGCACGTATAATTTACTGGAAATATCCAACCGTAAAACTAGGCGATATTCTAGCAGGATTACATCTGCAAAACGAACAACCAAACCACCTGGGATTTCACTGCCTCCTCCGCTGCCATTCTGAGGTCGGACCCGAATAATCTCGTAGCTGGCAGAAGAACGTATACCAAGAGCAACGAGACCCTTTGTACCTCAGGGTGACAAAAGCTCAGAGTGGTTTGGCTATTTTACTGATGCGTTTTGAACTGCAATTGTTGCTAATGGGCGTGTGTTTACCTAAGATGGAAGGAGCCATTCTGCAGACCCATTCAGTACAAACTCAGGAGCAATAACTGTGCGTCAAAGTGCTGTTTCATTTGAAACCGAGGGACTTACATTTGAGGGCGTGGTAACCCAACCGGACGACGGCTCCGGACCCTGGCCTGGTGTGGTCATCTGCCATCCCCACCCGCTGCACGGCGGCAACATGGACAACAATGTGGTCCTGGCGCTGGCCTTGGGTCTTGCTCAAGAAGGCTTTGTCACCATGCGGTTCAATTTCCGCGGCGTGGGCGGCAGTCAGGGTGAGCACACCAAGGGCGAGAACGAGTCTGAAGAAGTTCTGGCAGCGTTGGCTCTAATCAGGGACTGGCCTGACACCAATGCCAACATCGGCCTGGCTGGTTATTCCTTCGGAACATCGGTGATCCTGGGCCACAGCGAACTCTACAGTGAGACCCGCGCAATAGCCCTGGTGTCACCGCCTTTCAGGGCAGTAGAAGGCACACCGCTCAAGGAATCGGATCTCCCGGTATTGATTACCACCGGAGACCGGGACCGATTGGTGGACTCGGAGCAGCTTGATGCGGAGCTGGCCAGTTTCAAAAATGCACCCGAGTTTCAACTATTCGACGGCGTGGACCATTTCTGGTATGGCCAAGAGGCCCGCTTGGTGCCTGAAGTAAGCCGGTTCTTCGCTGAGAAATTAAAGTAGTACCGCTGATTAGCCCTTTGTTTGGACAGCCCAACGTACATTCGGAGACCCTGACGTGAGCGCCAACACCCCTCGCATGCCCTTCTACAAGGATTTTGTACTGATCCAACTGGCCGTGATTATTTTTCTGTTGGACCAGTTCAGCAAATTCTTGGTCCGGGATCTGTTGCTGTACCGAGAGTCGTTTCCCACCACCGGGTTCGTCCGTTTCACCCACACCTTCAACACCGGTAGCGCTTTTGGCATCTTCCGTGACCAGAACACGCCATTAATCCTGGTTTCTTTCTTGGGCATTGCCATTCTGATCATGATCTACCGGAGCCAGCGAAAGCCGAGCGCCCTGCTACGGCTGAGTTTGGGATTGCAGATTGGCGGCGCTTTTGGCAATTTGGTAGACCGACTGCGCCTGGGACACGTTACCGACTTTATGGATGTGGGTGCCTGGCCGATTTTCAACTTGGCCGACGCAGCGATCATCACTGGCCTGGTGATTCTGGCTTGGGTCTTCCTGGTTGTTGAGTCTGGCGAGGTAGATGACCCGGCTGCTCAAGGGGGCTACGGTTGGTGTCCGGTCTGTGACGGCGAGATGCTTACGGTGACCGGGGGCTGGCGGTGCTCCGTCTGCGGCGCCAAGGAACAACTGGCATCAGAGAAATCAGGGCAGGAATGGTTTGGAGACCGGGCGATTTGACGCAGGAAACTGCGGCCCCGGATTTTCATGAATTTACTGTCGAGGTGGCCGAGTCCCGCCTAGACCAGTACCTAGCCGGACTCGACACGGGCATGACCCGCAGTCGGCTGTCACAGCTGATTGTCGAGGGGCAAGCATTGGTCAATGGACGAACGGCCAAACCTTCTAGCAAAGTGAGGGTTGGCGATCTAGTCTCCCTGTCAGTGCCACCGCCGAGACCGTCCGGAGTGGTCGCCCAAGACATCCCTGTCACCGTGGTCTACCAGGACGAAAACGTGGTGGTAATCGACAAACCAGCTGGTCTGGCCGTGCACCCCGGCCCCGGCCACCCTGACATGACCCTGGTTAACGCCCTGCTGGCCATGTGCCCGGACATCCAAGGAATCGGCGGTGAGATTCGCCCCGGCATAGTCCACCGCTTAGACAAAGACACCTCCGGCCTGATGATGGTTGCCAAGACCCACCAAGCCCACAATGACCTGTCAGCCCAGATTAAAGCCCGCGAGGTTACTAAGGGTTATCTGGCTTTGGTTGAAGGTACTCTTAAATCGACCGAGGGCAAGATTGATGCTCCGGTGGGACGGCACCCGCGCCGCCGCACGCGCATGGCAGTGGTGGTCGGCGGTAAAGATGCCCGGACCAACTACAAGGTGCTCCAGAAACTGCGAGGCCACAATTTGGTGGAGCTATATCTGGAGACCGGACGCACACATCAGATTAGGGTGCACATGGCCTACCTTGGCCATCCGCTGGTGGGCGATACCACCTATGGGCACGCCAGCCACCTGGTTGACCGACACTTTCTGCACGCGTTTCACCTGGGCTTCAAGCACCCGTTAACCGGGGAGCCGCTAGACTTCAAGATTGGCCTGCCGTCTGATCTGACACCGGCAATAGACGCGCTCCGCTAGACCCTAGTTCTCGCTCTAAGCACCGACGCCTTAGGCACGATTGTGCGCCGACCTCATGCTACAATATTGTCTGCCCTTATTTATTTCTTTATCGAATTACCAAAGCATCCACCAGAGCTTTAATGGAGATATAACGTGCCCGGAGAAGTCCGCGTTCGATTCGCGCCCAGCCCCACCGGATTGCCCCACATCGGCAA
>JAPKDE010000134.1 GCA_028822675.1 Dehalococcoidia bacterium
AAGGGTTCCAGTACGCCTGGAATTCAATTACGGGAATTATACACCAAGGGTTAGGATTCAGAGCGCTCCGACATGGCTCGGAATAGTTTCTCGGAGCTAACGGGAATCTCTGTGATACCGACCCCTGTGGCGTCCATGATGGCGTTGACGATGGCCGGGGCCACCGAACTGATTCCCTGTTCGCCGATGGCTTTGCCGCCGTAGGGAGACGGGCCACCGCTTTCGCTGACCACGTGCACGGTCCGTAGTTCTGGCATATCCGGCATGGTTGGAATCTTGTACTCGCCCATGGAAAGCGTGGTTACGTGTCCTTCGTCATACTGCAAGTCTTCGGTCAGGGCATAGCCGATACCCTGCATCACTGTGCCGTCAATCTGCCCCTGATGGCCCAGCGGGTTCAGGATCGTGCCTACATCGTGGGCGGAGGTGAATTTGGTGAGTTGCACCTGTCCCGTTTCCACGTCCACTTCCACCTCGGCGATCTGAACGCAAAAGACTGTAATCTCTTCGTCCCTTTCCGAGTCATAGGTGTGATTGGCTTCCATCAGGCCGCCAGAGCGGGCAACCAAGTCGCCCAGGTTCATTGATGTCTTGCCCGGCGCAGTGACTTGGCCTTGGAAGAAACCTGTCTCATCTTCGGGCCAGCCAAACATATCAGCGGACATGGTCACCAGTTGGCGGCGCAGTTCTTGCGCGGCCTGGAAAACCGCTTGTCCGGCAACGTGGGTCACGCGACTGCCGCCCACCCCGGTCTCGAATGCCACATCGTCAGTGCTCCAGTTTTCCAGCTTTATCTGGTCGTAAGCCACGCCTAGTTCTTGGCCCAGTATCTGCCGCAGCACAGTGTAGAAGCCGGAGCCAGTGTCGGGCAAGGCCGTGTACAGCGTGACCGTGCCTGAATCGTCGATAGTTATCTTGACGGTGGAGCTACCGGCCCCGACGTGACGCTCGCAGAGGGCCATGCCTCGGCCGATTAGCTTGCCCGCTGTCTGGGGTTTTGTCTGGTCGTACTCTGCCGTTTCTACGGCAGCATCCAGGGCCCGGATGCCCATGATGTTCTTCCAGTAGTGACCTAGCGGAGAGGCGTCGCCGTCCTGCACCAGATTAATCCTGCGGAACTCTACAGGGTCCATGCCCAGTTCCCGAGCGATCAGGTCAATCTGTACCTCGGCGGCGAATATGGACTGGGGGTCACCGGGTGCACGCATGCTACCGCAGGGAACCTGGTTGGTGTAAACCACATCGGAGTCGATATGGGCGTGGGGTATTTTGTACGGGCCCAAGCAACGTGAGCCGTAGGTAACCCCCCGCGCCGGTTTAAACGCGGCGTAGCCACCGCTGTCGTAGACCAAATGGGCTTGGCGGGCGGTGATTGACCCGTCTTTCTTAACCCCGGTCTTGAAGGTCATCACAGCCGGGTGGCGAGGATTGCCCGCCATCAGTTCTTCGATGTAGGTCATCACCATGCGCACGGGGCGGCCGGTGGTCTTGGAGAGCCAGAAACCCAAATGGCTGTCCATGAACCCGCCCTTGCCGCCAAAGTCGCCGCCAATTGTGGTCGGGTTGACCCTGATCTGATCAGTAGGTTGGTCAATCCCTTCCGACAACTGCTGGCGCACCTGGAAGGGCATCTTGCTATTCACCCAGGTCTGCACTCGGCCGTTGTTGTCCAGAAAGACCACAGATGCATGAGGTTCGATGTAAGCCTGGTGTTGGTGGTTTGTCCTGAATGTGTGCTCAAAAACCAGGTCAGCCTCGGCGAACCCTAGCTCCACATTGCCGTTGCTCCAGGTGGCGTGGCCGGCGGCGTTTGGATGGATTTGGCTGCCGTCGGGAATTCCGACGTAATTCGGAAAGTTGGGATGCAGCACCGGAGCGTCGGGCGTCATGGATTGGGCGGGGTCCAGAATCGGTGTTAGTTCTTCGTACTCGATCTCGATAAGATTGAGCGCTTCTTCGGCGATGTCATCGTCTTCCGCAGCGACGGCCACCACTTTCTGCCCGGCAAACCGCACCACGTCGCGGGCGAGGATCGGCATGTCACGCAGCATACGTCCCACCAAGTGCGGCGGGATGTCATCGGCGGTCAATACTGCATGGACGCCGGGCACTTTGCGGGCGGCGGCCACTGAGTTGGCGTCAATGGAAACGATTTTAGCGTAGGGGAAAGGACTGCGCAGACACTTTCCCACCAGGATACCAGGCAGGTTCACATCGGCAGGAAATATCGCTTGGCCCGTGACTTTCGCCGGGCCTTCAGCACGACCAACCGGCTGGCCGATAGTTTCATATGAGCTCGTTACGGGTGAACTAGACACAGGGAGCCTCCGTTACTTGGCTTTAGCTTTAGATTTCGACTTCTTGGGCGCGCCTGCTTCGGCGAGGTCGGTGGCCAATTGGGCCAGTGTGCGGACGGGCACGCCAGTGGCGCCTTTGACTAGGTAGCCGGAAGCTCTGTCTGAGGTGGAGGTACCGGCAATGTCTAAGTGCACCCAGGCGGCGCCGTCTACGAACTCAGCCAGCAAGAGGGCCGCACTAATGGAACCGGCCTGCCTACCACCGCTGTTCTTCATATCGGCGACATCGCTTTTAATCAGGTCTTTGTACTCGTCAAACATGGGAAGTTCCCAGAACTTCTCGCCGGTCTTCTTTCCGGCATCGATGGTCTGCTGCACCAACGTATCGTCGTTACCCATCACTCCGGTGCAGGCTTTACCCAGGGTGGTCACCATGGCACCAGTTAGCGTGGCAACGTCCACCAACCGGGTGATCCCCTGCTCCCGGGCGTAACACAGGGCATCAGCCAGAACCAGGCGCCCTTCGGCATCCGTGTTGATCACTTCGATGGTCTTGCCGTTCATGGCCCGGACAACATCGCCGGGACGTTGGGCCGAAGCTCCAGGCATGTTTTCCGTGGCGGCGACTACGGCCAATACGTTTATCTTGGGCTTGTTCAGCCCGATTATCTGCATGGCGGCGATGACTGATGCTCCGCCGGCCATATCGCCTTTCATGGCTTCCATCCCGCCTGGGGGTTTCAATGAGATTCCGCCGGTGTCAAAGGTGATGCCCTTGCCGATTAGACCCAGGTTGTTCTCTGGATTGGCTGGGTCTCCGTCATAGCGCAGAATAATCAGTTTGGCCGGCTCGTCGGTGCCTTGGGCAACTCCCATGAACGCACCCATGCCCATCTCTTTCATCTGAGCATTGTCCATTATCTCGATGCTTAGACCCTGTTCTGATGCCACTTTCTGCGCCGCTTCAGCCATGCGTGACGGCGTCATGTGGTTGGCCGGTTCATTGACCATGTTGCGGGCGATGATGGACGCTTGGGCGAAGGTGGAGCCCAGTTTCACCCCGGCCGCAATGGACTTGGCTCGGTCTTTATCTTGTTCCACCACGGTCAATTTCTCGAACTCGGTGGTAGAGTCACTGTCCTTGGTCAAGTAGATACCAAATTTGTAGAGGCCCAGATGCGCGCCCTCGGCAATTGCCTGGCCTGACGCGTAGGGGTCGAGTCCGCCGATACCAGCGCCGTGGGCGATTGTGGTGGCTTTGGAGATTCCCTTTCGGCGCAGGAACCGGACCACTTCTGCCGACACTCGACGCACAACCTGGCTGTCGAATTTATCCTGCGGGCCAAGTCCCACCACCAATACTCGGCTCGGCTTTATCTTGCCCAAGGTGTGTATGAGTGTGGTCTCACCAGCGCCGCCCTTGATCTCACCATCTTTTATCAACTGGGTGATGAGTCCGCCCAAGGCCGCATCTACAGAACCCGTGGCACCGCCCGGTTTCTTAACCCCACGGAAGAGGTTGACCACCAGTGCTGGAGTGTCTATCTCCGTGATATCGGCTGATTTAACATCAATCGCTAATGTCCCCACGGGTTTAGCGGCTTTGGACTTTGGCGTCGCGGTCGTCATTGAGGCTATCCACCTGTTTATCGATTTATTGGGGAGACGGCACCGGATCCTGGCCACCGGATTTGGCCCAGGCAATCACTTGTTCCAGGGTTGGTCCGATGCTTTGGGAGGTGTCCAACGCGTAATGCTCACCCTCTATCGGTTCTTCTATTAGGGCCAGCCGTGTGTAAATCAGCCAGCCTGCGTCGGAAAAGGTGTTGGCGTGGCGGTCAGCCTTGCGCTGTTTCAGCCGACGCCGAACAACGTTCTCAGGGGCGGTGGCGTGCACCAATGCCAGAGGCGCGGCGGTGGTGCTAGAGATGTCATAAAGGAAGGAACGGAAATCTTCGTTTAGGTTGGTGGCGTCGAACAAGACGCTGTAGCCGTTGATCAGGTAAAAGACGATCAGTTGGTAGCAGGAATTGAATACCCGGCGGTGTTCTTGGGTGGTGTATTTGGGGTGCTGTACCAGAACCTTGCGGAGCCGGTCTGTTTCCAAGATAAGGAGGGGTATCTGTTCGCTCAGTTTGGCCGCGAAGTGGGACTTGCCAGTGCCCGGCAGTCCACACATGGCAATCAAAAGGGGTTGTGAGGGCATGCGAGGCTGGGCTTCAGCAAGGTCCGCGTCCAGCACTATGCGCATGGAAGCGATGTCTTTTTGTAGTTGGTCTTCCAATGTCACATCTCAAGCGGTAAATTCGCCACACGGTTGTCTAAAACCGCAATTAATAATCATGAGGAACCGGCATGACGAACCGTAGGTTAACAAACTGGGTCCACAACTCCACGCAGGAGCACCCGGTGGTTAAAAGACCGAGTCTACAACTCTACGCAGGAGAATCAGGATGATTAGAACCGCCATGGGACTGAAGTCGAAACCGCCAAAGCTTGGTAGGCTGCGCCGAACAGGCCCCAAAATGGGCTCAGTGACCTGGTTCACAAAAGTGATGACGGTGACCAGTACAGGATGCGGTCTTCCACCAGTCATTGGAATGACGAAAGTCAAGATTACCCTGGCGAAGATTGCGACGGTGAAGAGGGTGATTATCGCGTTAAGAATGCCTGCCAATATTTTACCCCTGTCCCAGTTGAATTGATTTTTGATAAGCGTCGTCCACAGCACTCACGATGGCAGCGGGGACACCCTGGTCTTCCAGCACTCTTAGCGCCTCTGCTGTGGTTCCCGCCGGAGAAACAACCATGTCTTTCGCAATTGAAGGATGCATTTCTGTATCCATCAAAAGCTTGGTGCTGCCGAAAACCGTTTGCAAGGCCAACGTCCGTGCCATGTCTCTGGGCATACCAATGTAGACACCGGCATCAATCAGGGCCTCTATAAATAAGAATACGTAGGCCGGGCCACTTGCGCTCAATGCCGTGGCCATATCCATGTATTTTTCATCTGATACGTAAATCTCTTGGCCAATGGTTCCAAGTACAGCCTTGATCAACTCCCGTTTGGAGTCATCTACGCCGTCGGAACAGGTCCAAAGAGACATTCCCTCCCCGACCTGGGCGGGGGTATTGGGCATCACACGGACCACTGACGGATGGCCCAAACCCTTGGTCAAAGTATCCATCTTGGCCCCGGCAACTATGGAAAGAGCCGCCTGACCTGGGTCCAACTGCCCTTTTAGCTGGCCCATTACCGAACCAAGGTCCTGTGGCTTGATGGCAAATACCACCAGGTCTGCTTGTTGAGCGGACTTTAGGTTGTCTGCATCAGCGGCGACGCCAAACTGGGTCGAGAGATACTCCCGCCGAGCTGGCACGGGTTCGCCAACGCTGATGTCACCTGGGTCGGCTAGTTTGCCGGACAGGACTCCGTGGAGGATGGCTTCTGCCATCTTGCCCCCACCAATGAAAGCCACTTTCATCTTATTGTTCCGTTCCTTAAGAATGAGTCGGGCGAATGATTACGTTGTTTCGTGGCCAAATCAAGCCTGTGAATACCGGGAATCATTATAGCACCGGTATATAGGATTAAGCTGAAATCAGTCTCTTGTTGACGCTTTTTTAACGATTAGAATTTGGACATTCCGTCGCCGCGGGCCAGTGAAACTGCCAACCGGATCGATTCCAGCATGCTCTCGTGGAAGGCAATGCCCTTCCCGGCGATATCAAAAGCCGTGCCGTGGTCAACGGATGTCCGGATGAACGGCAGACCCAGGTTGGCAGTGATGCTTTCTTCAAAGCCATAGACCTTGACCGGTATATGACCTTGGTCATGGTACATGCAGAGCACCACATCATATTGGCCTTGGATGGCCTGGTGAAAGATGATGTCCGCTGGCACCGGGCCAAAGGCGTTGATACCCCGCGCCTGGGCGGCCTCGATTGCCGGCAATATCTCTTCAGCCTCTTCATCGCCCATTAGACCGCCGTCGCTGCCGTGGGGGTTAAGCGCCGCGGTACCGATTCTTGGGTTCTCAAACCCGTAACTGACAAAACTATCGTGGGTGAGCTGTAGATATTCTAGGATCCGATCTTTTTTGACCAGTTCGCACGCCCGACTCAATGATCGGTGGGTACTCAGGTGGACAACCCGCAGGTTTTTGGCCATCAGCATAGTGGCCACTAGTTCGGACTTGGACAGTTCCTGTAGCAGTTCCATATGGCCGATGGATTTATAACCGGCCAGGCCGGCAGCTTCTTTATTAAGTGGCGCCGTGGCCAATGCGTCGACCACTCCGGCCAAGGCTAATTGACCGGCCTTAGTCACCCATTCCATGGCCGCCTTGCCACAGGTGGGGCTGATCTTACCAACGGTAATGTCTTCTGGATTCAGGTTGTGGATGTCCACAACTTCAATCACTCCAGGTTCCGTGCCGCCGACCGTGGTCTCATCCACCTCTTTGATTTTCAGAGGGAGTCCAGTTAGCGCAACCGCCTGTTCCATTGCATAGACGTTTCCCACCACCAAGGGGCGGCAAGTGGCATAGACAACGGGGTCGGCCATGGCTTTTACCACAACCTCCGGGCCGATGCCGCAAGGGTCTCCCATGGTGATTGCGATTGCGGGTTTTGCAGAATTTTCTGCTTTGGACATGACGTTTTCCTTCAGCCCTTGTTGGGGGGGCGCAGATAGTAACCAAAGTTGCTATCTGACGAATATCGTTGAGTTTTGTTTGGTTATGTAATCAAGGGGGCCAGACGCGTCGAAATTATAGCATG
>JAPKDE010000135.1 GCA_028822675.1 Dehalococcoidia bacterium
TTATGCCCAAAGATTATTGTTATTAAGTTTGGCAATGATAGCAACGACGATAAAATATAGGGAGGGCGGTTTGGCTCTATTTTCCTGGGGCCAATGGTCACTTTCCTTCGGAATATGCCTAAAAAAAGCAATAAAAAAGGGAGGGCGTATGCCCTCCTTTAAAGTTGCAATGCTAATTATTTGAGGTCTGTTGGTTAGTTGCTACCCACCGGTTGTTTTCTCACCGAGGCAATTGCCTTGACCTGTTCCATCAACATGTCAAAGTTCTCAAATGTGAGGGACTGGGGGCCATCGCATTTCGCCAGATCCGGGTTGGGATGGACCTCAATAATTAGTCCGTGAGCCCCGGCGGCAATGGATGCCAAAGCAACGGGGGTGACCAAGTACCACTTTCCGGTGCTGTGGCTAGGATCGCAGACGATGGGCAAGTGGCTGAGCCGCTTGATCACCGGCACTGCGGCCACGTCTAGGGTGAACCGGGTGAAGGTCTCAAAGCCTCTGATTCCCCGTTCGCAGAGAATCACCTGTTGGTTTCCACCGGCCATCACGTACTCAGCGGCCAGCAGCCATTCCTCGTAGGATGCGGCCAGTCCGCGCTTGACCATTACAGGCTTGTTAAGCTTGCCAACTTCATCCAATAGGTTGTAGTTCTGCATGTTGCGTGCGCCAATTTGCAGGATGTCTGCGTATTTGGCCACGGTTTCAACGTCATCAGTGGCCATCACCTCTGTGATGATGGGCAGGCCGGTTTCTTGCTTGGCAGTTAGAAGAAGCTTTAGACCATCTTCGCCCATGCCGCGGAAGCTGTAGGGAGAGGTTCTTGGCTTGAAAGCACCACCGCGCATTACGGTAGCGCCGGCGGCCTTCACTGCTTTGGCAGTAGAGACCATTTGCTCTTCATCTTCAACGGAGCAGGGGCCGGCCATGATCACCGGATCAGGTCCGCCAATCACGGCGTCACCCACTCTGATGATTGTGTCATCAGGATGGAATTCTTTACTGGCCAGTTTGTAGGGCTTGGAAATCATGACAACTTCCACAACCCCATTCATCAGTTCCATTTCATCTTTGAAGTCTGGGGGTATTGACCCCATGACGCCAATTACTGTTCTTTCTACTCCCAGATTAATCTGGGCAACCATTCCCCGGGACTCAATCCGTTCGCGGATGGCTTCCAGGTCATCTGTGGAAGTTTCTCGTGCCATTACGACGATCATTTCAGAACTCACCTTTGGTCTGTGGATTTATTTGCATCTCGTTTTTCCCGCGGGCACTATTCTCGTGCTTGTATTGGGCTTCTAGGAGGAGGAACTGGGACAGGCCCTAAACGAGGTACCCCACCACTATAGGAGCCTGCGACCGCGGATGCGGCAGGGCTCCACACAATCATCCCAGGCGTATCACCAAAGGGACAAAATCAACGATTTCTAGAGCGCGCAACCTATGCGCGCAATGATGCAGCCCCTTTCAGATATTTGTATACCAGATCCTTTGGCTCCTTTTCAGTATTAACCAGTATAAGTATCCTGATACAACTGGGCAAGCTACCCTGCACCACCACTTGAGTCATATCCATCAGCGGTGCATTGGCCCAAGCCAATTTACGCGCGGCGGTAGCGGAGAAAGCAGCATCCAAATCCGGAGTTATCGTAAAGAACACTGCCGCCAATGAATCTTCTTCTAAATCGTTGGCGTCGATCAAAGCCTGTACCAGCTCGGTCGTGGCCTCGTGAATCGCCTCTTCAGTGTTGGAGTCTGCGGTTGTCGCCCCCCTGATTCCCCGGCATGCTGTCATTGAGTAAATGGCTCCTTAGTTTGGGAGCGAGTTTCCGGCCAGTTCGGCAACAAACCGGCTGGCCCGCTCGACCAGTTCTTCTCTAGGCGATTCAAGCATCACCCTGATCAGGGCGCTGCCAACTACTGCGGCGTCCGCAGTTTTACCAACCTCTTCCACATGGGCCCGGTTGGAGATTCCAAATCCCACTGCCAGCGGGAGGGTAGTGTGGGCTTTCACTCGGTCCAATAGTTCATAGCTGCGCCCTGAAACCTGTTCCCGCGCGCCGGTCACCCCGGTAACGCTGATGCAATAGATGAACCCGCTAGCCCTGGCACAAGAGGCTGCGATACTCTCGTCGGTGCTGGTGGGAGCCAATAGCGGAATCATGGAAATATCGTGGGTCTGGCACTCTGCGGTCAAAGGGTCGGCTTCGAATCCTGGCAGGTCCACAGTGATAAGTCCGTCAACGCCGGCCTGATGGCAACGCTGGGCAAATGGGACCAGTCCGTAGGTGTAAATCGGGTTGTAGTAACCCATCAGTATCAATGGAGTGTCGGGAATCTTATCGCGCAAGGCATCAGCCGCGTTCAGGCAGTCTTCCAGGCTGGTGCCGTTCTGCAGGGCCTTGAAGCTGGAGTCCTGAATCACCGGGCCTTCAGCCAATGGATCGCTGAATGGCACGCCAAGCTCAACGGCGTCAGCACCCGCCGCTACCATCGCTGGGACCAACTCCATAGTGGCTTCCATGTCCGGAAAACCGGCTGTCAGAAACACAATTAGTCCGGGACGCTTCTGCTCCCGGACTATATCGAACATACGCCTAATTCTAGATTCGCCCATACCTGGGACCTGAAGTCCTCCCGACCCGTGACAAAAATAGTGGGCCTCTGGTTTAGGCAAATTTAACGTACAACCCAACCGGTGTCTACCCCTGCGGGTTTTAACAGCACCGGTGCGAGGCCCTAGGCGACCCCGAGACGATACGAGTGATTAGATTCAGCTGCTAAGAGCCTGCAAGCCCACCGCCAAGGCATTTTGGCCGGCATGAGCACCAATGGCTGCCCATAGGGAGCCAGTGCGCCAATATAGCCAGGCCAGGAGAAATCCGGTGATGAAGATTGGAATCATCACGCCAATGGAAAGGTGGAAGACGCTGAACACCAGCGCGCTGACCGTGATGGCCATCCATGGGTTCATCTTGGGCAGCAGACCCCGGAAGATGAACCCGCGGAAGAATATCTCTTCGCTCAGAGGGGTGACGAAGGCCAGGGCTTGGAACGTCAGCAGCATGGCCGGACCGTCAAATATTATATCTGACTCCACCGACGGCGGGATCAATATTTCCCAACCCAGTGCATCCACGAGACCAGCATAGATAGAGGTGGCGGTCAAACTGGTGGCCAACACGCCCAGCATCATCAATACGGCCCGTTTGCGTGGCCGTTGGACACGGCTCAGTCGCAGCACTGCCAGTGGGTACCGGGCGTGGCGCAGGCCAAAGTACCAAACGGTGGCGAAGATGCCCAAGGCCATCAGGTGGACGCTAATCCAGGTGGCTACCGCGTCTTCTTGCTCCGGATAGACCGACGCCACCAATGAGGCCACCATTGCCGCCGAGAACAGGGCGAAGATGACGACGACTATGCCGAGGATGATCTGACCGCCACCCCAAGTCACACCGCCCATGCGCCGGGGTACCCCCCTAGTGTTATTAGAGGCGGGCTCGGCAGCTACTTCAAAGTCATCACCGTCCGCAGCTCTGACAGACTGGTAGCCGCAACCGGGGCAATAATTCTGGCCCAAAGCCCAATCACGGCCGCAACTGGAACAGAAGGAAGGTTCTACGGAAGGGTCAGCGGATTCGCTCACAGCCAGCTCCGGTGTGTTATCGCCTAGTTGTTCAGGATTGTCGGCGTTTGTAGCAAGTCGTGGATTATTATCGCTGGACTGCAAATTCAGTCCGTGCATACATCTCAAAAATCATCAATTTCAAGTATACCAATGTGGCCACTATTGCCAAGTCTTTATTCGGGCAATAGCTCAAAATCGCGACTGATTTGATTGCCAGAAAATGGCCCGTCAGCCATAATGGTTGCGGCCCACACCCGGCCTACGCACTCGGCAATTGTGAGCTCCCAATATGGGCTCCCAGTACGAGCGAAATGGAGATGAAAATATGGCCTCACAGAACCAGCTTTCAAGGGAAGAATTTGACCGCCTGAGAGAAAAACTCGGCGTGGACGGCGAACCAGACTATTTGGATGAACTCTACACGCAGGTGCGAGGGGTTTACATGATGGCAGAAAGCATCCGGGCGATCGACGTTTCCGGCGCCGAGCCGGACATGGCTTTTATCCCTCCAACCAATTAATTATTTCAGATTCGTCAGCACCGCCTGTCACTCCCAACTTAAGATTCCAGAATCGTGATGGTCCTGAAATTAAGAACTACGAGGCAAATCACCCATGAACACACTAGAAATCTGCTATATGAGCGCCGGGGACCTCTCCAAGCTGGTCCAGAGCAAAGAAATCTCCCCCGTTGAAATTATTGAGGCCCATCTAACCAGGATTGACGCCACCGAACCAGTGCTGAATTCGTTCATCACTCTCTTGGCCGACCAGGCCCGCAAAGCTGCCCGTCAGGCTGAAAAAGACATCCAGGCCGGACGGTACAAAGGCCCGCTCCACGGTATACCGGTAGCGCTGAAAGACCTGTACAACACCGGCGGGGTGCGCACTACCTCCGGCTCCAGGATCTTCGACACGTTCATACCCGCGGAAGACTGCACCGTGGCCGCCAAATTCCATCAGGCCGGGGCCATTTTGCTGGGCAAACTAAACATGCACCAGTTTGCCTACGGGCCAACGGGCGAGAACCCAGATTACGGACACATGCACAACCCCTGGAACCCAGACATGGTCACTGGTGGTTCCAGCGGCGGTTCCGGGTCTGCTGCTGCAGCCGGCCAGTGCACCATTACCACCGGCAGCGACACTGGTGGCTCCATTCGCATACCTGCCGCCCTCTGCGGAATTGTTGGTCTCAAGCCGACCTACGGGCTGGTCAGCCGCTACGGCCTCTCCGCCCTGTCCTGGTCCCTGGACCACCCCGGCCCAATGACCCGGACGGTGGAAGACACCGCTATCACGATGAATGTCATCGCAGGGCATGATCCAAGGGACGTTGCCTCTGCCAAAGTAGACATCCCTGATTACACCTCAGCTTTGACCGGAGACGTCAAAGGCCTGCGCATCGGCATCGTAAAAGAATACTTCGAAGCGCCGCTGGACCCTCAGGTGAGAAAAGCAGTGATGGATGCTATCAGCCTGCTAGAAAGCATGGGCGCAGAGGTAAAAGAGGTCTCGTATCCCATGTTCAACCAGTCCCAGGCCATCTCCAGCACCGTGCTGATGGCTGAGGCCACGGCCTATCACCGCGACCTGTTGGAGAAGGACGGTCATCAGTTGTACGAGCCGGTCCGCCAACGATTAGAAGCTGGGCTTTTCATCAGCGCCGCTGAATACCTACGTGCTCAACAGGCCAGAAGCATCTTTGACCAACAGGGTCGACGCCTGCTCGACGAGGTTGATCTGCTGGCAGGTCCGACCGAGCCAATCACTGCTCCGGAGATTCTGGCATCCAAGGTGATGGCCGGAGAGCAAGAGGTAGGCGTGGTGGGCGCACTCACGCAGTACACCAGGCCTTATAACATCAACGGGTTCCCGGCTATTTCAGTCCCGTGTGGCTTCTCCGATGATGGCATGCCAATTGGCCTGCAACTGGCGGGAAGGCCCTTCGACGAGTTGACCGTGCTCCGGGCCGCTCACGCCTATGAACAGGCCAATGACTGGCATACTCGCCGCCCGCCGATCTAGCCGTTCATTTTTAGACGCTCGTTCACGAGGCTGGTGGTGGTCTAAAGTCACCTAATCCACACGGCTATTTGGCTACGTATTTCATGTAGAATCGATATATGGTTTTAAATGATGTTTTGACAAATTTTATTCAGAGCTATCTAAAGAGTCGATCAACCGGAGAGACGGCAATTTGACGGCAATCACCACCGTTACTTTTGACCTTTGGCAAACCCTGTTGCTGGATCAGCAGGATCTTGGGCAGGCGCGCGCCATGGTCCGGCTTGAAGGCGCTCAATCAGCCCTGTCCGCCTTGGGCAAAAACTTCGACATCGAACTCATCAGGGAAGCCTATAACTCCTGTTTCCAGCAATGCCGTAAGATTCGCGATAGCGGTCTGGATGTGGATTTCAGAGAGCAGGTTTCCATCTTCGTCAATCACATTGAACCTGACCTGGCCGACGGCCTAGATCGGGCAGTGATGGATGACATTGCCCATATCTATGCAGACTCATTCCTGGCCTACCCACCACCGGCCCACGTGGATGCGTTAACCGTGCTGCAGGGCGTCAAAGACATGGGCCTTAGAATGGGTCTGATCTCCAACACGGGGATGACACCAGGGTTCACCTTTCGCCATTACATGGCCGAGCGGGGGATGCTGGAATACTTCCATACTTTAATATTTTCCGATGAGGTCAAACTAGCCAAACCCGCCGCTGGGATATTCACTTTGACCCTAGAAAAATTAGGGGCAACACCAGAGCAGACGATTCATGTGGGAGACCACGTTCTGAACGACGTTGTTGCCCCAAAACGGCATGGGATGAAAACAGTCTGGATATCCGGCTTCTACGAGCGGGATGCCCTCAACGACCCGGCCTCTGAACCGGATATCACAGTCTCTGATTTGGGTGAGGTTTTACCAGCCATCGCCAAATTGGCTGGCAGGTCCATTGCCAACTAAAACAAGGCTCAGCACAAAACTCGTTAGCGGTATTTTCGGCGCTGTTGTGTTTCCTGGTGCGATATAATGGCGAAGCGCTAATGATTGTCCGCAATTCTGCGGATTTCTCCGGGTTTTACCGGGTCTTTACCGGGTCTTTAATCGAACGATTGATTTGCAGGACGAGCTAGCTTCGGTTGGTATCGCCCCTGACATGGGTGACGGGATGCTAAAAAGGATCCTGATGGGTATGCATCATGGCTGACTCAGCCGAACTCGACGCGCTTTGTGCGGACGTTTTTTCCAAGCGTCCTTTCATCTTGGTGAGCAACCGGGGACCGGTTGAACACCAGATGTCTGGTGATGGCCGCCCAGAAGCCCGGCGGGGCAGCGGCAGCGTTGTTACTGCCTTCAGCCAAATGGCCCAGAAGTTTGAGTTCACCTGGGTTGCCAGCGCCATGGGCGAGGGAGACA
>JAPKDE010000012.1 GCA_028822675.1 Dehalococcoidia bacterium
GGTGACGGCCAGATTAGTATCGCAGCGGTTCTACAACGCGACACTCACCCGGAGACTGATAGCGCCGAGATTGTGATTACTACCCACCCGGCCAGGGAAGAGTCCATGCAGAACGCGCTGAAAGCGATGACGGACTTGCCCCAGGTGAAAAGAGTGAGTAATACCCTTAGAATTGAAGAGTAATACCTAACGTGGCAATTCCCTTTGGACAGAAACGGACATACGAATCAATGAAATACCATTCTTATAAAAGAGAAGTTTCCTTTTTGGTACAAGCGTTGGAATATAGGAGAATCAGTTAAGCCTATGGGTGCTGGGGTTTTAAATACCTACAAGGATTTGCTTCCGGTGACAAGCGCCACTCCCCTGATAACTATGGGAGAGGGCGATACACCGCTGGTTAAATCCAACCGTCTAGGACGGGAATTGGGTTGCTCAGAGTTGTATTTCAAGCTGGAGGGTTGTAACCCCACCGGCTCATTCAAAGACCGGGGCATGGTCATGGCGATCGCTAAAGCGTTGGAAGAAGGCACCAAGGCCATAATGTGCGCCTCCACGGGTAACACCAGCGCGTCAGCGGCCGCATTTGGTGCCTACTGTGATATTCCAACCTTTGTCCTGATTCCCAAAGGCGAAGTCGCCATGGGCAAGCTGGCCCAGGCAATGATCTACGGTGCCAAAGTCCTCATGATCGATGGCAATTTTGACATCGCCCTGGGCTTGGTCAGAGAATTTACCGACCGCAACGACGTTACCTTGGTGAACTCAGTAAATCCCCACCGGATTGAAGGCCAAAAGACCGCTGCGTTTGAATTGTGCGATTCGCTAGGCGACGCCCCGGACATGGTTTTCATCCCAGTTGGCAACGCTGGCAATATAACGGCCTACTGGAAGGGTTTCCGAGAATACCAGGATTTAGGCCGCAGCCAAACACTGCCTAAGATGATGGGCTTCCAGGCAGAGGGCGCAGCTCCAATCGTCCGCGGTGAGATAGTAGCCAGGCCTCAGACGATCGCATCTGCTATTCGAATTGGCAACCCGGCTACCTGGAATGGGGCCGTTGAAGCCCGAGACGGATCCGGCGGAGTGATCGATTCAGTCTCCGATGACGAGATTCTAGAGGCCTACAGACTCCTGGCCAATAAAGAAGGAATTTTTTGCGAACCTGCCTCGGCGGCATCGTTCGCTGGTCTAATGAAGATGCACCGTCAGGGAATGGATCTGCACGACAAGCGCATCGTTTGTATCTGCACCGGGAATGGTCTAAAAGACCCCGACCTAGCCGTGAGTAGCTCCGGCGGACAGACTATTGAAGTTGCAGCGAACATAGAAGCCCTTGAAGCGGCTACCCTTGGATCCGGCAACTAGAGGGAACTGAAACGGTTCAGCAACAACGCATAAAAGAAGCGGTAGCCGAGTTATTGGCTGCCATCGGCGACGACCCGACCCGTGAGGGACTGATAGACACACCCGACCGGGTCGCTCGTATGTATGAGAACCTGTTTTCAGGAATCGGCATCAAAACTGAAGATGCCATAGACACTGTTTTTGAAGCCGAGAGCCAAGACCCCGTGATTGTGCGAGGTTTGGTCTTTTATTCCGTGTGTGAACATCACCTGCTGCCATTCTTTGGCGAGGCTCGCGTTGGCTACGTTCCTGGGGGCAAGATTGCCGGAATCAGCAAACTGGCCAGGGCATTGGAAGTGGCAGCACACCGGCCTCAGGTCCAAGAAAGGCTGACCGCAGATGTGGCCAACGCCATCTTCAACGTCCTCCAGCCAGAGGGTGTGGTCGTTGAGTTGGAAGCAGAGCACCTCTGCATGGCCATGCGGGGAGTCAAAAAACCTGGCACCAGCGTGCTAACGTCAGCAACTCGCGGAGAATTCAAGAATTACCAATCAGGGCGGGAAGGTCTTCTGGCCCTGATGCATAGTAAATAGCGCATACTAACTAGCGGACCGTAACTAGCCTCGGGGCCCCGGTGATTCTGTGATTTAAGTGAGTCCCGACGCACCGTAAAAAACTTGGCAGGTAGATAGTGGCGAACACACCAATCACATCGTTTCAAGAGATTGAAACTGAATGGGAATCAGTGCTGAGAGACAGCCCTGAAGACACACTGTTCCTGAGTTCAGAATGGCAGAAGGTTTGGTGGGACACGTTTGGCGACGACCGGACCATGTGCGGGTTTACCTACCCTGCTTCAAATGGAGTGGCCGCCATTGCCTCACTGGCCAAGCTTGGCGACACTGTCTCATTCATGGGCAGTGAAGATACATTTGATTACAACGACTTCCTCATCAGACCCGGCCACGAGGAAGGCTTCTACCAAACCCTACTGGAATCCATGGAAGAGCAAGATTACGGAAAGCTGCGTTTGGTCTCCCTCAGGGAAAACTCGCCAACCCTGGAATTGCTACCGGATATGGCCCGTAAACAGGGATACACGGTTGAGGTTGAAGAAGAGGATGTTACCTCGGGTATCGACCTCCCTGGCACCTGGGACGAGTATCTTGCTTTACTCAACAAGAAAGACCGCCACGAACTCCGCCGCAAGATACGCCGGATGGACTCCCAGACGGAATGGAAATGGTACAGCGTTACGGAACCGGCTGAGGTTAAAGAACGCCTGGCCGAGTTTCTTAGTCTGATGCGCCAAAGCCGCGCCGACAAAGACGAGTACATGACGCCGGAGCGGGAGCAATTCTTCTACAACATCACCCAGCGTATGTCGGAGATGGGCCAGCTCCAGCTTTACTTCTTGGATATGGACGGCTCCACAGTGGCCACCAGTTTGTGCTTTGACTATGGGAGCTCCCGCCTGTTATACAATAGCGGCTACGATCCAGAGCACGCCTACTACAGCGTAGGTCTGATACTCAACGCTATGTGTCTGAAAGACGCCATTGACCTGGGTCTTACTTATTTTGATTTTCTGCGTGGTCCAGAACCTTATAAAGCGCACCTGGGCGGGCAGCAGAGGAACCTATATCAAATGGTGGTAACTAAGAGTTGAGCGTGGAGCGAGCGGCATTCATTACACTCCACGCCTGTCCCCTGGCGGCCCCCGGACAGGGTAAGTCAGGCGGTATGAACGTATATGTACGGCAATTGGCTGCAGCCCTAGGCGAGACGGGGATGAAGATTGATATCTTCACCCGTGAACACTCGGATGTAGTCAATCGCGTTGAAACAATTGGACCAAATGTCCGAGTAATTCACCTCAAGGCAGGCGAACCAGACGCCCATTTAGGTGACCTGTACGCCCTTCTACCAGATTTTCTTGAGCAGCTGAACGACTTCCGTGAAGAAGAAGGATTGGAGTACGACGTTGTCCATTCCCATTACTGGCTGTCTTCCTGGGTTGGCCGTGAACTATCTCAAGCGATTGATGTTCCCCACGTGGTCACCTTCCATACGCTGAGCCTGATTAAGATGCAGTCTCGGGCCGGCGAGATAGAACAGACTGAACGACCAGTGGTCGAAGCCGAGGTTATGGCTACCGCTGACCGAATCATCGCTTTTAGCCCCCACGAACGCGATGCCATGGCCAGACTCTACGGCGCTGATACTCGTAAAGTCTCATTGGTTCCCTGTGGTGTTGATCTGGAAGTGTTTCGACCTCTTGACCAAAAAGCGGTCCGGTCTAGACTGGGTCTGAACGGAGAAAAGATACTGCTTTACGTTGGCCGTGTAGAGCCTATCAAAGGGCTGGATCTGCTAGTGGAAACCGCCGCTCAGATGGACTCCGAAGAGGGCGTCCGGATGATGGTGGTAGGCGCCGATGTCAATGGCGACCGAGAGATGGACCGAGTCAAACAGTTGGCCAAAGAGCGTGACCTGGAAGACAAGATAGATTTTGTGGGTCAGGTAGACCATGATGACCTGCCCCTTTACTACAACGCCGCCGACGTCTGCGTAGTGCCGTCTTACTACGAGAGTTTTGGTTTGGTGGCCTTGGAATCCATGGCCTGCGGCACACCGGTGGTCGCCACCAGAGTAGGCGGACTTTCAACGATTATCCACCATGGTCGCACTGGATATCTCAAATCATGGCGCTGTCCTGAAGCTTTCGCCAATTCCGTGGAGATGATTATCTCCAGCGATGGACTACAACAGAGCATGGGTGAAGCGGCCCGGAAGCGTGCTGAGGGCATGGGCTGGGACAATGTCGCATCCATGATGTGGGAAGAGTACACCGTATTGACCGAGCACCTCGCAAAAGACGATAATAATTATTAATTACCGTCCTCGTCCTGGCTAACTGACCGGTATTTATCCTCGGAATTACCCCTGCAACGGTTTTGACCAGATAAGACGCCCCTTCCAACTGTGTTGCATGATAACAAACGCCCCGCCCTGTTTGTATTGACCATTTCCCGGAGGAGACTTTGACCCCAGAACCCAGTAATTCAGACAGCGGCCCTCGCCGGCTTCCCCTTGGCCCTCTCCGTCGGCCGCTTCGCCATGTGCAACGCACTTTAGGAGCGGGAATTTTGGTGATTCTGCCAATCGGAATCACAGTGTTGGTCCTGAAATTCTTCTTCGACCTTCTAGATCCAGTGCTGAAACCCGCTGTGGACCTGCTCCCTGGCCGTTCTGTCACCGGGACTGGCGTAGTTGCGCTGATGGTTTTGGTTTACCTGCTAGGCCTATTTGCAGCGTGGGTGGTTGGCCGTCGCCTAATCGGGTTTGGGCACCGAGTGATGGAAGTGATTCCCGTAGTCAAAGGTATTTATGGAACAACCCGGATGGCCATTGAGGTTCTCTCTCATAGCCGCAATGGCCACAACAATGCTGATTTAGAAGGCACTCAAGGGTATTCCGGAGTGGTATTGGTCGATTTCCCCAGACCCGGCATCAAGTCCATTGGGCTGATTACCTCAACGATGTTGGATACGGACGGGGATGAAGTCTTATCTGTTTATATTCCTACCACGCCAATACCATCTTCCGGGTTCTTGGTGATTGTTTCGGCGTCTGAAGTAACGCAAACGGACATGAGCGTAGAAGAGGCTATGAGAGTGGTGATATCCGGGGGGATACACTTGGATGCAGTGTTCAGTAGGATCGGTTTTCAGGTGCCGGGTAAATCTAGCTCGAACCAGTGACGCTCGCCAGTTTTTTTAAAACCGGTAGACGTGTAGAGACGGATCGCCGGGTCGTTATTGCCGTCAACTTCAAGCCCAACCTCAGCCATGCCAATAGAGCGCAGGTGCTGCATTCCGGCATGTAACACGTGGCGGCTGACGCCCTTGCCCCGGTAATCGGGCACCACGCCAATCATCCCGATAATTCCTCTGGGGCCGTTATCGGAAGGCACCATCACAGTCCAACAATAGCCGGCTGGACGGTCTCCCTCAAACAGAAATAGGATGCCCGATTTGGACGTGTTGGGCATTCCGGTGCGGTATTCAATCTGCTCTTCAGTATTGGGACAGAATCCCCAACTACCCGTAAAGGCGTCATTCTGAACTTTGGTCAGCAGAGATACGTCGCCGGTTTGAAATGACCGCACGGAATAACCTGACGGGAGACTGACATCGGGAAGTTGGTCCTGATTCCACAGCATGTCTAGATAAGTGCGCACTGGGGAGAAACCTAATTGCTCCAGTAGTTTGCCACGCTCGGTTCCGGGCATGACGCATACGTGAGCCACGCTGAGGTGCTCCGCCTTGGCCAAGGCCACTGCTTGTTGGAGAATCTCCAGTTCATCAGGCCCTCCGGCTAACTCCGGTGAGATCATCACCTCGATTACAGAACGACTGATGGGGAACTCGCGGTAAACCAGAGCAAGGCCTCTTATCTGACCGTCTTGCTCCAAGACCAAACAATTTTCCAAAGGCACGAGCCCTGGTTGTCCCAGGACGTATCGAAAAGTGCTGCGACAGAGTTCATGAAGTTCGCTGGTTGTGCTGTTGTGGCTGGCGACGAATTCGACCAGCGCTGTATTGTGGTTGTTTGTATAGTTAACGACTGGCAATGGGGTCTTCCAGGCTGGTAAACTCTAGAACTGAACGTGTGGCGCGCAATCTGACGGAATTCGACGACGCCATGCCCAGTGAGTGGAGAATGAACGTGCCAACGGCTCCATTGCCGTGCATGGAGACATTATCATAAGCTTTGGCCGATTGTAGCAGAGTTTACTGCCGTCAACAACGCTCTCATATTCTACTGCAATTTAGCAAAACACCATTAAAACTGGACTTAAACCTATATCACTCCAGTAATTATTCTTCGTAATTCGTAATATTGATTCTGAACAAGTTGATACCAGCCATGGCCGAGATTAACCTCGACTCCCGCCGGTATCAGAGACCGGAGGAGGCCTCAGGCATATGGATGAATCCCCCAAGAAAATTCTAGTGATTACACCCCATCCCGACGACGCTGATTTCTGGTGTTCCGGGACAATTGCCAAATGGCTAGGCGATGGAGCAACGGTTCGTTACGTGCTCTGCACCGACGGCGGTAAAGGCACCACGGACCCCAATATATCTTCAGCGGATCTCTCCAAAGTTCGTGAACAAGAGCAGGCCGACGCTGTAGAAGCTCTGGGCGTACAAGAATTGGTGCTGCTCCATCATCCAGACGGCTCCCTTGAAGATGATGATGAGTTCAGAAGGGAATTGGTCCGCCAGATACGCCAGGTCCAACCCGATGTGGTTCTTTGTCCTGAGCCGTATCGCAAGAACCTTGCCTGGCACCGTGACCACCGCATCACCGGACAGGTTGCATTGGATGCAGTCTTCCCCTGCGCTCGCGACCACCTCCATTTTGTGGAACTGTGGCGGGACGAAGGTCTGGAGCCGCACAAAACGCCCACCATGCTCTTCTGGGGCTCCGAGAACGCCGACACGACCATCGATATAACTGAGTCTATGGACTCCAAGATTAAGGCTGTGGCCGCCCATAAGAGCCAGATGGACGGCCGGTCTCCCCAAGAGATCGAAGACTACGTCCGAGAAAGAGCGCAGGTCAGCGAGGGTGGCTCAGGCAAAGAATACGTGGAGGCCTTCCGCAAAGTCACCTTCCGGGTTTAGGCCTATAGCGCGGAGTCGCCCGGGGTTTTCAACAGGACGGGTCTAAGTAACGGCAGTGCCGGGCCGCCAAAGGCCAACAGCCGGTCATGGAACCCTTTGAGGCTGTAGGCACTGCCTTGCTCCCGCTTGAAGTCCTCCCTCAGCTTGAGGATCATCAGCTTGCCCAGGGTGTAGTTTAAATACCCCGGATCAAATGTCCCCCGCAACGCCTCTCTGCGCGCCGGTAGTTCGGCCATATAGGCGTTCTCCATGAAGAACTTGCTGGCTTCCTCCAGGGTCATCCCCTCGGTGTGCATCCGCAGAGAGCACATGTACCGGCAGTTGCGCACCAGAGCTTCCAATAGCTGCGTTAGCAGTAGCCTTGGCTGATTATCTCCGTATTTGGTCTCGAGCATCATCTGCTCGGTGTAATGCGCCCAACCTTCCGTGAATGAATAGGCTGTCGCCACACGGTTGACCAATGGGAGTTCCTCGCCGTAGGAATTGTGCAGGTGGTGGACGAAATGTCCCGGATAGACCTCGTGGATGGAGATAATCTTCAACGTGTCGTAGTTGAAGTTGGACAGCCATTCTTCACGCTGTTTGTGGTTCCAGTCGTCTTCTACCGGCGTAACGTAGTAGAAAGACTCTTTCGCTTTGGTCTCCAGTGCGCCGGCGCTGTCCATGGCGGCAAAGGCATAGCGCATGTAGGTTGGCGTCTCAATCACCTGGCAGCGGTCCTCAGATGGCACGCTGATGACGTCAAAGTCGATGAGTGATTGCCTGATATCCTCCAGCATGTTTCTTGTTTCAGGGATCAAGTCATCGGCCTGTGGGTGGTTGCGGCCAATCTCTTCTACAATCTCAACCACCGAACGGCCTGGAGCGATGCGCTGGGCCAGCTCTTTTATCTGAGCCAGGTTATCTTCCAGATTAGCCTGCCCAATGGCCGAGATTTGGCTTAGGGGAGCGTCTAGGCCTTCCCCGGTGGACAACATACCCGAGTAAAGCGCTGATCCGATGGCAAAACCGCCCGGACCGCCCTTGCCACGGATCCTTAGCCGCTCTGCAAATCGGTCCAGTGCCGATGCTGCGGATTCACGGGCTTGGTTGAATTCGTTGATGATTTCAGTGTCAGTTACACCCTGAGCTGCCTCGGCCAGATCAACACGGTAAAACCGGGCCATGCCCGAATAACTCTCCACGCTCATGTCCACAACGTGGGAAGAAAGACTGTCCGCTAAAGCGCTGTCCAGCACATCAAGAAAATCAGGAGCTTGCTTCATGGCTTCAGTTGCTGATCTCAGTCTATCTTCCAATGGTGCGTAATCACGGCGGATATAGCCGCTTACGTTCAGATACCCCGTGTGGCGCATGGGGTTATTCTCCAGCGGTTTGAGGTCGTTGAAGATAAACAACTCACGGCGCAGGAACAGCTCCATAATTTGGTAGCTCATCCTGCTTGATTCATCCAGGGTATTTGCGTCCAAAGACTGGAGTTCGGTCAGGCTGCGTTGTAATTCGCCTTCCCGTCGAGCAGTTTGTGTTGGAGAAAGGTCTGGCAACCGGCCGTCGTACTCGTGTCGGCCGATCCGTGACCCGGCAGTTGGGTAGAAATCCCAATGTTCCTTAATCAATCTCTGGGATAGATCTTGGAAGGCTGCTTCTGATTCTGACAGCGGCATGTTGCTCCTTAAACTAAAAAGGCGGCCCTACGAGGGCCGCCTTTGGTACCAGATTGATGTCAGATCCTAGAGCAGAGTCTCGCTGATCTGGAATGTGGGTTTGATGTCAGTGTAATTGGAAATGTCACCCATGACGGCCCCTCCATGCTCCTTGAATGAAGCGTGAACTTCCTCAACAGTGTTGAAGTATAGGTGGGCGACAGCAACGAAAGGCGCGGGAGCATTGGGGTCGGCTCCTGAGACGCCCTTCTCCATTTCGCCGTTCACCAAGCCCATCGGGCCGAGCAGGCCCTGGACCAAGTTTAGGTGAGTCGTGGTCCAATAACCATGGTCAAATTTCTTTCCTTCTTCATTGGGGTATAGCACGGTTACTTTAATCATGTTGCTGGCTCCTAGTTTATTTGCATAAATAACGAATTACGCCTCGATTGAGGACATTAATTCCAGTGTACTAGGCGCGATGGTGGCTGGCAATGCCGCTGTCATCTAGACCGCCGTTGGGACGTCTGACGGGAAGAAGCCTTCTGATACAATTAACCGGCCGCGTGAGCGAGCCTGGGGAATCAGCTGTGTCCGCGGTCCCGTATTTAAACAAGATATGTTGCATAAATTACCAATTTTTCACCACGTTAATACCCGCATCTTTGTCGCGATAATCGCACTGGTCTCAATCGTTGCCTTTGTTGCCTGTTCTGAATCTACCGATGCTCAAGACACGCCTGAAGCTTCTTCAGACGGACTGGCGTTGGTATGGGAGGCCTGGGAAGAGATAAGCCAGAACTATGTTAGTTCCGAACCGTTGGACGCTGACGCAGTGGTCTCCGGTGCTATGGGCAGATTATTGAACCAAGTTGGTATCTCACCCTACCCATTCTTGACTGCAATTGGCCGCATGCGAGGCCAACCACCGACCGAAGTACCGAGTGAGATGGTCGACCTATGGCGGGCAGTTGCCAAGTATCAGGCGTCTAATCCAGAGTTTGACTCGGCAACTGTCGTTGACGCCCTGGTCGTTGGATTGCTAGAAGGCTTGAGTGACTCTTCCGCTGTGTACTTGGATGCCATCCAATATCCCTTAGCCAAAGAGAGTCTGGAGGGCGGGTTGGAAGGCAGTTATCTGGGCATTGGTTCTAGAGTGGTTACTCGTGACGGCCAGATAGTGCTGTTTCCCTTTGCCGGTTCCCCTTCAGAAAACGCAGGGATCTTGCCTGGTGATATCCTAGTTTCCGTTGCTGGAGCGTCGGTATTGGGACAGAGCGTGCGGGAAGTTGTGGACCAGGTTGCCGGGCCAAAGGGAACGAAAGTCCTCTTGGGCGTAATGCGGGCTGGAGAGGTCGATTCGGAAGATGTAGAGGTCTTCAGGGGCGATATTGAATTACAGTCGGTGGCCTTCCAACTGATACCGGGCGGAATCGGTTACCTACGTATATCGAGGTTTAGGGACAACACTGGCGAGCAGGTATTCTCGGCGTTGGAAGAATTGAACCAATTCGACATGCTGGCCTTGGTGGTGGACATCAGAACCAATCCCGGTGGCTCATCTGAGGCGGCCGTGGAGACTGCGGCACAATTCCTGCCAGACGGCACCGTGTTTGGCTACGTTGAAGGCAAGGACGGTCAGCGTACCGAAATTACAATCAGCCCCAACGTGAATCGGCTGTCATTGGACGATCTTCTGGTGGCAGTGTTGATTAACGAGCAGACCTCACGTGAGGCAGAGACTTTGGCTGCGGCGTTGCGTGATTCCGGGCGGGCCACGCTGTTTGGCATGACCAGCCTGGGCGATGCTTCAGCCTATGAGTTTATAGAACTGAGCGATGGATCGGCCATGTACCTGCCGGTGGCCCGTCGTTTCTCACTCAAAGGGGAATTGATGACAAGGAATGGCGTGGTTCCCGACGTTGAAGTGGAGTCGGTTGCGGAAGAAAAAGGCTACGGCGGGGAGAGCCAATTCAACCGCGCCTATGAGTTTCTAGACGGCCAGCTTCCCCCGTTTCGTTAGAACATAGGCCTGTAAACTTAGCAGGTGCAACCGGGCTAAGTTTGGTAATCAGATAGAAAAAGGGCTTCTCCAATTGGAGAAGCCCTTTTTGTTTCGCTAAAGTAAAGCTGAGGTCTTGCGACCGGGGAGTTGTTAGGCGACCTCGACGGCGGCGCCTGCCTCTTCCAGCTTGGCTTTGATCTCGTCGGCTTCTTCCTTGGCGATGCCTTCCTTGATGGCGGTAGGAGCGGACTCAACCAGCTCTTTGGCTTCGCGTAGGCCCAGGGAAGTAACTTCGCGAACGGCCTTAATGACGTTGATCTTGTTGGGACCAATGTCTTTCAGGCTGACGGCGAATGCAGACTGTTCTTCAGCGGCGGCTGCTCCACCATCGGCGGGTGCGGCGGCAGCGGGCGCGGCGGCAGCGGCCACGGGGGCAGCGGCGCTCACACCAAACTCTTCTTCCAGTGCCTTGACCACGTCGGCCAATTCAACCACGTTCATTTGCTTGATTGCGTCAATGATTTCTTCTTTAGTCATGATGTCTCCTTTTTTTACTATCAGAATGTTTATTGATCAAATTTGTTGGTTAGCTATGAATGGGGATACCGGCGGTTTTATTCCGCGGCTTTCTCATCAGATGTCTCTGCTTTGGGTTCCTCTGAAGTTTCTTCCGCAGCGGCCTCTTCGGCGGGAGCTTCTTCGGCTTCAGCTGCTGGTTCTTCCTCAGCCGGAGCGTCTTCAGCGCTGGCTTCTGGCTCGGCAGTTGCTTCAGGCTCTTCCGTGACTACTTCTTCGGTGGTTACTTCTTCAGTCGAAGCTTCAGGTGGAGCTTCAGGCTTGGCTTCTGGTGCCGGGCCTTGTTCTTCTAATTGGTGGACCCTTGCCTGCAGCACGTTGTCCAGGGCTTGTATCGGACCGTTCATAACGGTGAGTAGTCTGGCCAGGGGTGACTGCATCTGACCCAATAGCATGGCCAGCAAGATGTCCTTGGATGGCAGCGAGGCTAGTTTGGTCACCTCGTCGGGCGACATTGGGGCGCCGTCGCCCATCACCGCTCCGATGATTGCCAGAGACGTTCCGCCGTTCCGGATGAAATCAGAGAGAATCTTTGCGGCTGCTGCCGGGTCATCGTACCCAATGGCAACGGCTGTCGGACCCTGAATGATCTCACTGATCTGCGATTTATTAGCTTCAGTGGCGGCCAGGTTGAGCAGCGTGTTCTTGACGATTGTGAAATCTATTCCACCGGCGCGCATGGCCCGGCGTAACAGAATCATATCGTTGACTGAGATACCAGCATAGCTGGCCGTCAATGTGATACTGCTGCGTTCTAGCCGATCCTTGATGTCTTGGACTCGGTCTACTTTTTGCTGGGTGGGCAAATCAATCCTCCATTTAAACCGTGTTGGGACTTCTAAGCTGTACAATTTCGATTAATCGATCTTATCCAGCAGTTCCCGGTTCAGTTGTCTGTAATAAAAAATCCCTACGCCAAATACGCGGCGTAGGGATTCGGTTATCCGAATTACTGATCGTCGCGCCTGGGCGGGCTGCTTGCGCATTTGCTCCCTTTCGGGAACCCACTGTCTTTGGCGTGTTATTACCTAAGTTGTAAAGATGGGCGCTATGCCCGTTGCCGGACTAATCTGATGACTCTAAGGCCATCAGCGTGGGCAAATCCAACGAAACGCTGGGTCCCATTGTAGACGTTATATACGCTGACCGGAAAAACGGACCCTTCAAGCTATCCGGACGCTCTCTAACGATGGCGCTGGCCAATGAGGCCAGGTTATCTACCAGTTGATCGGCGGTGAAGCTGACCTTGCCCACTGATGAATGAATGATGGCCGTTCGATCGGTCCGATATTCAGTCCTGCCGCCTTTGGCTTCTTCTACTGCTCTGGCCATGTCTTGTGCCTGCACCATAGTGCCGGAGCGGGGGTTGGGCATCAGCCCTTTGCGGCCTAGAATCCGGCCCAATTTACCAATCTTGGGCATGATTTGCGGCGTGGCCAGGCCAACTTCAAAGTCGTCCCATCCAGCTTCAATCTTCTCAATCAGGTCGTCTTCGCCAACAAAGTCAGCGCCGGCGGCCCGTGCTTCTTCCGCACCTTCTGAACCGGCAAAGACCACTACTCGGATAACCTTGCCTAGTCCGTGGGGCAGGCGACAAACGCCACGAATCATCTGATCGGCGTGTCTTGGGTCAACATTGGTCCTGATGTGGAGTTCTACTGTCTCATCGAATTTGGCTGTGGATACTTCCTTGAGGAGTTCCATGGCCTCCTTCGGCTCATAATTCTTTTCTAGGTCTACCTTTTCTGCCACGGTACTAAACCGCCGACTATGCTTGACCATGGTTGCTAATCTCCTACTACAATGCCCATGCTGCGGGCGGTACCGGCAATGATGGCCATCGCTTCGTCAACGCCACCGGCGTTAAGGTCGGCCAACTTGGATTCGGCTATTTCTTTAAGTTGCTGTTTGGTTATTTTACCGACACTGCCTGAGCGGAACTCGGAGGCTCCTTTTTCCACTCCTGCAGCCTTGCGCAACATGTCCGACGCCGGGGGCGTGCGGGTTACGAAAGTAAAGGAACGGTCTTCATAGACGGTTAGGTGAACCGGGACGATGGTGCCTGCCTGAGTGGCCGTCTTGGAGTTATATTCCTTGACGAAGCCCATGATATTTACGCCGTGCTGGCCCAGCGCGGGTCCCACCGGAGGGGCAGGTGTTGCCTTACCGGCTTCCAGCTGTAGTTTAATGATGGCCCTAACTTTCTTCGCCAACGAGGGGCTCCTTTAGTTACGCTTAAGTACGCTTTTATAGGTATATGGCCAAGGCATTTAGCCTTGGCACTGGATAGACTCTAGATTCGTTCTACCTGTAGGAAATCCAACTCCACGGGAGTTTCACGCCCGAAGAAGGATACCATAACCCGAACCTTGCCCTTACCTTCATCCACGTCATTAATGGTGCCGATGAAGTCTACGAATGGACCTTCCGTGATTCTCACGGTCTCACCGCGCTCCAGGCCAATGGTCACTCGGGTCGGATTAGAGTCCACCTGCTTGAGGATGTCCTCCATCTGCTTTTCTTCTAGAGGAACAGGTTTGGGCCGTTTGTCGTGTTCGTCTTCAGTGGACACAAACCCGGTGACACCGGGGGTGTTCCGCACTGCGTACCAGCTTTCATCATCCATAATCATTTGGACCAGGATGTAGCCTGGGAACAACTTCTTGCGCTCTGAGCGCCGCTCGCCGTCCTTGAAGATTACCTCTTCCTCAGTGGGAACCAGTACTTCGTTGATACGATCCTGCATATCCAGACTCTGGATGCGCAGGCGGAGGTTCTTCTCTACCAAGTCTTCTTGGCCGGAGTACGTGTGGACGATATACCAACGGGAGTCCTTTGTCTCTTCAGACTCCAATGTATCTTTTGTCGTCATAATGCAATATCCAATGCCTGGTCATGCAGAAATGGGCCACGCCGAAACGCGCCCCATATTTCTGCGTTAATTCATTCGATTACTGTAGTCCTTGCTTAGGTTTCTCTAGAAGATGACCCGGGCAAAAAGCTCCGCAAAGATTCGGTCTAGGCCGCCTAGGAAAAACCCGGCTGCGATGGCCAATACAATGACCACCATGGACAACCGCGCTGTTTCCTCCCGGCTGGGCCAGTGGGATTTTCGTAGTTCCGAGTAGGTTTCTTGAAGGAAAGCTACCGGACCGACTCGTCCGCCACCTGATGGGGCGACGATACGTTGACTGCGTGATGATGCCCTAGCCATGGGCCTCTACCTCACTTCGCGGTGGGTCTTGTGTGAGCGGCACCTTGAGCAATACTTCTTCAACTCCATACGGTTGGGGTCGTTGCGTCGGTTTTTCGCAGAGGTGTAATTCCGCTCTCGGCAGTCGCCGCATTGCAGGGTAATAATCTGCCTAACGTCGGCGGTTTTTCTGGCCATGAGTTACTCCATAACCTTAGTGATAACTCCGGATCCCACTGTACGTCCGCCTTCGCGAATTGCGAAGCGCATCTGCTCTTCCAGCGGTACCGGGCTCATCAGTTCAATTTCCATTTTAACGTTGTCCCCAGGCATGACCATCTCAACGCCCTCGGGCAGTGTGCAAGAGCCCGTGATGTCAGATGTCCTGATGTAGAACTGGGGCTTGTAGCCGGAGAAGAACGGTGTATGCCGTCCACCTTCGTCACGGCTTAGGATGTAAACCTCGGCTTCAGCCTTGGTATAAGGGTTCATTGTTCCGGGTGCAACCAGCACCTGGCCGCGTTCTACTTCTTCCCGGTCCACACCACGGAGGAGGATGCCGACAGCATCGCCTGCTTGAGTGGTTTCAAGGTTCTTGTGGAACATTTCCAGACCGGTGGCAACGGTCTCACGAACGTCACCCCAGCGAATGATCTCAACTGCGGAGCCTACGTTCAGGGTTCCGCGCTCTACACGACCGGTGACTACGGTACCGCGGCCCTTGATACCAAATACGTCTTCAATCGGCATCAGGAAGGGGCGGTCGGTTACGCGCTCAGGTACCGGAATCCACTCGTCCATGGCTTTGACCAAATCCACCACGCCTTGTACGTATTCCGGCTCGCCTTCAATGGCCTTCAGGCCACTGACGCGAACGATTGGAGTGTCATCGCCCGGGTAGTCGTAGCGGCTGAGGAGCTCACGAACTTCAAGCTCAACCAGTTCCAGGAGCTCTTCGTCGTCCATCATGTCGCATTTGTTTAGGGCAACCAGAATCTTCGGCACTTCAACCTGGCGGGCCAGGAGGATGTGCTCACGAGTCTGAGGCATGGGGCCGTCAGGGGCGCTAACCACCAGAACAGCGCCGTCCATTTGAGCGGCTCCGGTGATCATGTTCTTGATATAGTCAGCGTGACCGGGGCAGTCAACGTGGGCGTAATGTCGGGTTTCCGACTCATACTCCACGTGGGCAATGGCTATTGTTACACCACGGCTCTTTTCTTCAGGAGCGTTGTCAATGCTGTCCATGTCTAAGTAGTTGGCCAAGCCTTGGTCTGCCAAAACCTTAGTGATGGCTGAGGTCAACGTGGTCTTTCCGTGGTCCACGTGGCCAATTGTGCCTACGTTTAGATGTTCTTTCGAACGGTCGAATTGCTGTTTAGCCATCTCTTAGGTGTCCTCCCTACTACTCTTACTCGGTCCCTGTTGTGTTGTGCGGGCCGATTCTTAAAACTGGAGCCCAGAGGCGGGATTGAACCGCCGACCTCGTTCTTACCAAGAACGCGCTCTGCCGCTGAGCTATCTGGGCTGATAGATTAACGGCTGCCATTTGCCTTTTTATATTGTCCAGCCATTAGACCGGGGACAATATAGATGGTGGAGGGGGCAGGATTCGAACCTGCGAAGCCCTTCCGGACGCCAGATTTACAGTCTGGTGGCTTTAACCACTCACCCACCCCTCCAGGCATAGGAAATTTCGCATAATTCGCAGTTGCCACGCAATCGTGGACAGGAGAAACACTCGAATCTATAACGAGAGATTGACCTGCCCCGGCCTTAGGTGCCGGGTCTAACCGTAACCATGCCGCTGGGAATGGTGCCAGCGAGACTGAATGTTAAAAATCCCAGGTGGGATTTGAGGCTCCTGGTGATTAGTTTGACGACTATTCATCGCCCACTAAAAAATAGCCCCAGCATTCGCGGGGCCATTTCGTAACCAAGAATCTATAAGAATTATATAAATATGGCCCTAGAAAGTCAATCGAATTCACGCCCGAGTTGACGGATTCCGACGTGATCTTTCTCCTAGACCGTCATCTTGACGGCGAGTGTGCCGTAATCTACACTTTTAGGCACGGCCCATCGACTTGATAGACCTACCGTTATACCTGTCTCTGGGCACGAATTTCTTCTAATCAAGGACCGAACCAACAACAAGAGCACCCAAATGTACCCAAGTACACGGGGCTCCTGATTTCGGATTCGGCAGTGCAACACCAATGGATATTAAAGATTTCATCAGAGATGTGCCCGATTTTCCAGAGCCAGGTATCTTGTTTAAGGACATCACTCCACTGCTGGCCGATGCCAAAGCCTTTGACTACACGATAGCTCAATTGGCTGATCACTATAAAAACACGGAGTTCGACATCATCGTACCAGTAGAGTCGCGAGGTTTCTTGTTTGGCGCTCCGTTGGCCCGAGAACTTGGCAAAGGGATTGTGCCGGTACGTAAACCGGGCAAACTACCCGCCGCCACTCTTTCCACAGACTATGTCCTTGAATACGGCACCAACACCATGGAAATCCATGAGGACGGAATTCAAAAAGGCCAAAAAGTTCTTATATTAGATGACCTGCTGGCCACCGGTGGCACCCTGGGAGCCTCTGCCAAGCTGGTGGAGATGACCGGGGGCACCGTTGCCGAGATTGGCGTGATCATTGAGCTGTCTTTCTTAGAAGGCCGGAATAACCTTTCCAACTACAATGTATTCTCGATGATTCAATACTGATTTATATTCAGTTCGTATTTTAAGAAATCAGATCATTCGACCCATGCTGCACAAGCTGCAATAATCAGCATGGAACACTTAACCAAGAGGAGCTATTCATGGCCAACCAGATTACCGTAGGTAACGTTGATATTAAATTCGTCTTGGATATGCTCCCGCCGCCCCGTGACCCGTCTGTAATGTTTCCAACCACCGACTCCCATGACTGGGAGCCGTACCACGAGGCACTTGAAGACTGCCAGCTACAGCTTTACTACGGTCATTTTTACCTGCGCAGCATGGGTAAGACCATCATGGTGGACACTGGCATGGGCCCAGGACCCCATCCCAGCCGGGCGAACCGCACCGGAGACATGATTAACCAGTTGAAAATCTCCGGGGTAAATCCTGAAGATGTGGACCTTGTTTTAATCACCCACATGCACATTGACCATGTGGGCTGGAACATTGATTACTCCGGATCCGAGCCGAAACCGACTTTCCCCAACGCCCGCTATTTGGCCCCCCAACTGGATTGGGATCATTTCACCAAACCTGAATTCGCCAAGGATGCCCCGTGGGTTGAGGAGAATATCCTGCCGTTGGAGAAGATGGGCCTACTTGATTTAATAGGAGACGGCTATGTCGTCAACGACGAAATAACGGCCATCTCCACACCTGGTCACACGCCAGGACACATGGTGTTTGACATCACTTCTCAGGGAGAGAAGGCCATGGTGGTGGGTGACCTGCTCCACAGCAGGGTTCAGATTGAACACCCTGAATGGACCGCTGGAGTCGACACAGACAAGGAAGCCAGCCAAAAGAACCGTACAATGATATTAGAGCGGGCTGAATCGGAAGACATAGTTATTGCCGCCGGTCACTTTCATCCCGACGACCACATTGGCAAGGTGATTCGCCTGGAAGGCAAACGCTACTGGCAGGTAATCAAGTAAGCAGACCAAGCAAACGCCACAGCCCGCCGATTTGAATAAAAGGCAAACGCTACTGGCAGGTAATCAAGTAAACAGGTCAGGCAACCAGCGCTGAAACTGCGGTTTAACACAATCAGGAGACATCGTGAGCCCGGAAGATAGCCCAGGACATAATCCAGGAAAACCAGGCAAAGACCTAGACCAAGCCGCATTTGATTTTAGGCAGACCTACTACGGCCCGGATAACAACCCGGTGCCGCCGGCTGCCATGGCTGAACTTGCACCCGATGTCATGCGTCTTGTGGACTCGGTTATCTACGGCGAGATCTACAACCGACCAGCCGTAGACCTGCAAACACGCAGCCTGTGCACCATCGCCGCGTTGGTGGTGCTGGGCCACAGCCCTCAGATGATTAAAAGGCACATCTCCGGAGCGCTCCACGTTGGCGTAACCCGTGAGGAAATATCTGAGATCATCGCCCAGATGGTTTTCTATGGCGGCATGCCGGCGGCGGTCAATGCCTTCCGCATGGCCAAGGAAGCCTTCGATGAATCCCCCGACGGTCTAACCCCGGAGGAAACTGCGGCGCGTAAAGCAGCAGAGCCAGATCCAGAAGCGGCAAACACGGTGCAGTATAAAGAAGACGGCGTGGCATATGGCATAGCTCCCGAACCGCCCAGGGCAGACCCTTCAGACGCTGAAGAAGAACCACACTTTGACCCGAACGCTGACAACGATGAATTGCGGCCCCGACTAAAGCCCACGGAGCTGCCACCATTAAAAGCCGACCGACCATATAAGCGCCCATCCGACATGAGTAGGAGAGAACGCGATGAAAATAGGTTTCATCGGGACCGGCAACATGGGGAATCCAATGGCCGCCAATCTGATCAAAGCAGGCCATCAGCTAACCGTGCACGACCTGCGACGGGAGGCCGCAACCAATCTCCTAGAGATGGGCGCAAACTGGGCGGACAGTCCAAAGGAGGCCGTCCCGGGCAACGAACTGGTTCTAACGTCCCTTCCAGTACCAAGGGACGTGGAGGCGGTGGTCCTGGGCGAAAACGGAATCCTGGAAGGGGCAAGTGAGGGACAGGTCTTCTTTGACCTTTCAACAAACTCCCCAACAATGATCCGTCGGCTCCATGAGGAATGCGCCGCCAAGGGCGTCACATTGATGGACTCTCCGGTAAGCGGTGGCACCTACGGCGCAGCGGACGGAACCCTGGCCGTGATGGTCGGTGGAGACAAAGCGACATTCGACAAATTTAAGCCGACTCTTGAGGCCATTGGCACCCACGTGGTTTACTGCGGTGACATCGGCAACGGCTCGGTCTGCAAGATTTGTAACAACCTAATGAGCATGGGCACCGGAGTACTGCTGGCAGAGGCGCTGACTTTGGGCGTCAAAGCCGGAGTGGATCTTGAAACGCTGGCCGATGTCATAAATAACAGCACCGGCGGCTCAAAACGACTCAAAGACAAGTTTCCACTGTTCCTATTTAAGGGTAACTTTGAGCCCGGCTTTGCCACCGCACTGGCCGCCAAAGACGTTAGACTGGCCACTGACCTGGGCCGGGAATACGGCATACCAATGGAACTATCCAACCTGGTGGACCAACGGCATGTTGAGGCGCTTTTCAGAGGGTATGGTCCCGAAGACTCGGACGCCGTGGCCAAGATTCAAGAAGAAAAATCAGGTATTCAACTGAGACTGCACGATTAGATTGGCCAAGTAACTAATCAGTGGAAACCTGCCCGCAGCCCGAATGGGCTTTGACCTTTCCCAAGCTGAATTTCCGGAGAGTGAAAAAATGACGACCAACGGAATGGAACGCTCCAAGATAGTGGAGTCCAGCGACACTATTGAGGCAATTGAAGAATGCTACAGGATGGGCTGGAGCGACGGTCTACCCGTTGTCCCGCCCGTTGACTACAAAGTAAGGGAAATGCTGGAAGCCAGCGGCATGACCGGTGAAGAAGAGATTATTTCACTGGAAATGAGGAACCGGGTGCTCACATCCGAGAACGTGGCCGCCAACGCCGTGATGGCTGGTTGTCTCCCGGAATACTTCCCCGTATTGACCACCACCCTGAAAGCGCTGGAAGAAGAGAAGAACTTCGTCCACATGGCTTCAGCGTCTACCAGTTCGCCGGCCATATTGATGGTCTTAAATGGACCGATCCGAGACGAAATCAAAGCCAACTATCGGGACGGTCTGCTCGGCCCGGGCAACCGCGCCAACGCCGTTTTGGGCCGGGCCATCCGCCTTTGTTTCATGAACGGTTTTGATGCCAGACCCGGCACCCTGGACCGTGGCACGTTGGGCAACCCAGCCAAGTACACCCTTTGTTTCGCCGAGAACGAGCAAGACTCGCCTTGGGAGCCGATGCACGTTGCCCGTGGCTTTAAGAAAGAAGACAGCACCGTGACGGTGGCAGTGGCCTATAACCCGGTCAACGTCAACGCCGCGTACGGTCACACTGGCGAGTCGGTCTTGATGGCCATCGCCGACACCCTGAAGTCTGCCTCCATGGCCTTCCGGTTCCCGTCTCAGTGGGTACTGGTCATCGGCCCGGAGCATGCCATCACGTTAAACGAGGATGGTTGGACGCGTAGGGGCATCCAGGAATACATGATGGAAAATGCAGTTCGCCCTCAGAGCGAGTTGATTCGACTGGGCATCGCCCAAGGTCCGGAGCGCGAAGGCGATGACAAGATTCTCCGCCGCTGCTCCCAAGACCCGGAAGACATCCTGGTGATGATGGGTGGAGGCACCGGTGGACGTAACAGCGCCATCATCGACACCACCCGCTACAAGATCAGGACTCGGATTATAGGTGCGTAGGTTTAAATCCCTACAAACCAACTAAGGGAAAGGTTGGTTGCAAAGGTAAAAGAGTCTGCCATTATCTAGGACTCTAATGCCTTGTATAATGCATCCTGCGGTGTATTATTAGGCCAACGCAACCCAATCCTTATCCATACTGACCAATATCAATAAAAAGTCTGGGAGGAATCATGGCTGAAACTGTAGAAGTAAGAAATATGAGATTAGTTAATCCCACCGGAACATCACTATCGTCCGGTGATTTCCGGTTAAATGAGCGTCCCGATACGCTTTCGGGCAAAACCCTGGGGCTGTTGGAAAACTCCAAGGCCAACTCGGACAAGGTCCTGCACATTTTGGGCCAGATGCTGAATGAAAAGTATGACCTCAAAGACATTGTCTACTTCAACAAACACTCGGCATCACTTCCCACCAAGCCTGACGTTGTTCAAGACATGATTAACAAGGTGGACATCCTGATTACCGGAATCGGTGATTGAGGCTCTTGCAGTTCGTGCAGTGTGCACGACGGTATCGAGATGGAGCGCCTGGGCTTGCCCACTGCGTCGATTATCACCCACGTGTTCAACAACACCGCCAAGGCCATGACCCGCATGATGGGAGTGCCTGACTTCGAGTACATCGTCGCCGAGCATCCTCTCTCCAGCCTGACCGACGAAGAGTGTCAGGAACGGGCCGAGACCTTGTTCCCCGATGTGGAGCGCATCCTCGTCGGTAGCGCCGCAGCCAAAGAAGACTAAACCAGTCCTAGCGGTAAACCAAAGCGAATAAAAAAGGCGTCCCGTACCATCCGGGACGCCTTTTTAGTTTGTCTGGAATTATGTAGATCAGTCTTTTGATGCGTTCTTCGCCATACCACTCCCAACCGCGATCCAAAGCCCCACATTGTTGGTCAGCGCACCAATGACCGTTCCGACTATGATTCCCATAGCCATCCCGAATCCAACGCGATCCTTTTTACCTTTTAGCATTGCCTGACCTCAACATGCCAATCTCCAATTCGATGGAGACCCGTGAAAACCGAATTAGCTAATATCATATCTTTAATCCATGAGGGCGTTTCCGGTTGAATCGGCTTTGTGCCTGTGGTACGATTTTACTTGGATTGTTACTGATTTCACGAACTTTGTACTGGCCGTTAAATGCCGGGCAAATCAACTGTGATTTCAGCCCTTCCGAACCCTTTCCAAGCCCGATTAACCAGGAGCCCAAACCATGAGTGGGCTAGTACAGCGGATCCACGACGCGGTCCACGGCCAAACCCAGCCAACTGTCACTGTATTGTCTTCTCTATTAGCTGTAGAAGATGAATTGGGTTATATCCCCAAAGAGGCGCTGGAATTCGTGGCCGAATTCTCCAATGCCACCGTCAACGACGTGTGGGCTGTCGCTTCTTTTTACCCCAACTTCAGATTTGATCCTCCCGCAGAACACGTTGTTGACGTCTGCTGGGGCGCGTCCTGCCACCTGGTAGGAGCAATGAATATATTCAAATCAGTCTTAGAAGCCGCTGGCTTGGACGACGAAGGCGACACCCCTGATAAGCGGCTCACCGTTAGGTTTAACTCGTGCCTTGGCGCTTGTTCTCAGGCCCCGGTGATTGCCATGGACCACCATCTGGCAGGCAGAGTTAACCCGGAATCTGCGGCCAAGCACGTAACTCACCTTCTTGAGCAGGACGGTCATGCCAAGTAGCTTTTTAGAGATTGGACTTGAAGCAGGCAAACGCTGGCAGGAACTGAACGCCGGCGAACGGCCTTGGATTCGCATTGGCACCGCCCTCTGCGGTGAGGCTGCCGGTGCATTTGAAATTGCCGACGCCGTTGAAGAAGCGCTGGAAAATCAAGGCGTTGCCGCCACTGTCAGCCGCGTGGGCTGCCTGGGCCTCTGTTTTGCCGAGCCATTATTGGATGTGCAACTACCCGGTGGACACCGCATCTTCTACGCCAACGTAGACACAGAGAGCGTATCTGAGATTATCTCCGCTCACGTTGTCGGTGGTGTGCCCGTCACGGCTAAGGCCTTGGGTTATATTGCCCAGGAAGGTAGCACCGCGCCGGTACCTGATGGCATCCCAGACCTGAACCAACACCCCATGAAAGCTTGGGAGAACCGCATAGTTCTCCGTAACGCCGGTAATATAGACCCATTTGATATCTACCAGTACATTGCCAACGGCGGCTACCAGGCATTGCACAAGTCTCTGACCGAACTCAACCGAGAAGAAACCCTGAATGAGGTCAAGGCTTCCGGGCTTAGAGGCCGCGGCGGCGCTGCTTTTCCGACAGCCACCAAGTGGAGCTTTTTGGCGGGAAACCCTGCCCCTGAAAAATTCGTCCTCTGCAACTGCGAAGAAGGCGACCCCGGCGCGTTCAACGACAAGAACATCCTGGAAAGTGACCCCAATACCCTGGTGGAAGGGGTGATTATTGCCGGGTATGCCACCGGCGCGTCGAAGGGTTACATATTCATACGACACGGCCATGATGGACCTATTAATCGGTGCCGCGCTGCGGTTGACCAAGCCCGAGAACTGGGTTTCTTGGGCGAGAACATTATGGGCACTGACTTCAGCTACGAGATTGAAATTGCCCTCACCGGAGACTCCTACGTGGCCGGTGAAGAATCGGCACTGATGGAAGCCATTGAAGGCAAACGAGCGATGCCTCGTTTCAGGCCACCGTTCCCGGCTCAGGTTGGCCTATTTGGCAAACCCACCAACATCAACAACGTGAAAACTCTGTCATACGTCCCGGAAATTGTCTCCAAGGGCGGCGAATGGTTTGCCAGCATCGGCCATGAAACCAGCACCGGAACTGTCATCCTCTGTTTGTCGGGCAACCTGAAGTACACCGGGATGATTGAAGTCCCCCTTGGCATGAACCTCAAAGATGTCATCTACAAGGCTGCCGGCGGAATGAAAGAGGGCAAAACCCTGAAGTTCCTCCAGACTGGAGGGCCGTTGGGCGGCGTCTTGGGCGCTGATAATATCGACGTTTTATTGGACTTTGAAGTCCTACGGGCTGCTGGGGCCATCGTTGGTTCTGGTGGCCTGATTGCTGCTGACGATAGCACCTGTATCGTCGACCTGACCCGGTCACTGATCGCCTTCTGCCAATACGAATCTTGCGGCAAGTGTTTCCCCTGCCGGATGGGTATGAGTCACCTGCTTGAAGTCTTGGAGCGGCTCTGTCGCTTGGGAGGCACAACTGATGACCTGGCCCTGATGCAGAAGATTGGCGTCAATATGCAGGCCGGTTCCCTCTGTGGTCACGGACAGCTTGGATTTAACCCTGTATCTTCGGCTCTTCGCTACTTTGGGCCGGAGTTTGATAAGCACATCGTGGATCATACCTGTCCCACGGGCACCTGCTTGGAGCCCAGTTACTCTCCGGCGCAATCGCGTCGCTAAACCCCAATCAACTTATGACCGGCCCAATGGCGAAAGCCCGGCTGGCGAGATATAGAGGCTGCTGAATGGCCGACGAAATTACAATTACATTTGATGGCAAAGAGGTCAAAACCCAACCGGGCAAGATGGTATTGGAAGCAGCCATCGATGCCGGGGTTTACGTTCCCTACCTGTGCTATCACCCCGGATTGAAGTCATACGGTGCCTGCCGCATGTGTGTGGTCAGTGTAGAAGGCCAACGGGGTTTCCCCGCCGCCTGCACCCTGCCGGTGGCGGATGGTATGAAGGTTCAGACCGAGTCCACCGAAGTTAACGATCTACGCAAGTCGGTTATGGAGATGCTCATTGCGGAGCATCCCAGCGGCTGCCTTACATGTCACCGCGTTGACATCTGCGGCCCCACTGATGTCTGCCTGCGCCACGTGTCGGTCAACGACCGCTGTGTTACCTGTCCCAAGAATGAACGCTGCGAACTAAAAGACACTGTCCGTTACCTGGGCATGGAACTGGAATCGCCGCTGCAGTACAAGTACCGGCAGATTCCCCTGGAAGTGGCAGACCCATTCTACGACCGTGATTACAACCTGTGTATCGTCTGCGCCCGGTGCGTCCGTGCCTGTGAGGAACTGCGCGGTGACGACGCCATTGGCATGACTGAACGCAGCGGACAAGCCCTGGTGGGCACGTCATTTGGCACATCCCTCTTGGAATCGGGCTGCGAGTTTTGCGGAGCCTGTATCGACGTCTGCCCGGTAGGGGCCTTGGTCGAACGCGACCACAAATGGGACAAACCACTCACGGTAGAGCGGTCAATCTGCCCGCTGTGCCCGGTGGGTTGTCAGATGAACATTGAATACGACGGCGACGGCGTATTGATTCGGGCCATTCCAGAGATTAATTCTCCAGCCAACCATGGCCAGGCCTGCTTCAAGGGTAAGTTTGGTCTCCAGTTCGTCAACGACAAGAGCCGGTTGCAGACGCCTTTGGTGCGTCGTGACGGTCAGCTGGTCGAAGCCACCTGGGACGAAGCCCTAGACGTAGTCGCATCTCGATTAGCTGACTATTCGGGGGAGTCGTTCGCGTTCCTGACTTCGCCAAACAGTACCAACGAAGAACTCTATCTGGCCCAGAAGTTTGCTCGAACGGCCATGAAGTCCAACAACGTGGACCAGACTTCTAACACTCAACCAGACCTGACGCCGGGACTTGAGCAATCCCTGGGTTACGCCGGAGCGACCAACCCCATCTGGGACCTGGAGCAATCCGGCTGCATCATAGTATTCAACAGCAATGTCACGGAAGAGCATAACGTGGTTGGCGTGCCCATCAAACGGGCCGCTCGTAAGAACACCAAACTGGTGGTAATCGACTCTCGGGAAGTCGAGCTGACTCGCTATGCCCACGTCTGGCTCCGACCAGCCCCCGGCACCGAGCAACTGCTGCTCGGTGGACTCCTGAAATCAGTGGTTGACCAAGGATTCCAGAAAGACGAATGGCTGGCTGAGAACTGCGAAAGCCCGGCTACTTTGTTGTACGCCCTAAGCGCTCTGAACCTGAACGAAATATCTAAGATCACCCAGGTAGACACTTCAGATATCGCCGAGGCCGCACGGCTTTATGGTGAGGCTGAGGCAAGTGCCTTGGTTTACGCACTGGATAACATTCAACAGTCTCAGGCTAGAGATTGTGTTCTGTCCTTGGTGAACCTGGCATTGGTGACCGGAAATATCGGCAAGGCTGCTGCGGGTATCTATCCCCTGCGTCAGGGCGCCAACGAACAGGGAGCATCCGACGTGGGTTGCGTCCCCAATCGGCTGCCCGGATACCGCCGAGTCTCCAATGCGGAAGACCGTCAGGCCCTTGAAACCCTCTGGGATACATCTATTCCTGATGCGCCCGGACTGGGATTGGCCAAGATTATAGAAAGCGCTACCGCGGGTCAGGTAAAGTCATTATTCCTGATTGGTGATAGCCCTAATTTCACCAATGGGAAATTGGGTGACGGCCTGTCTGCCCTAGATAAACTGGAATTCTTAGTGGTCTGTGACTCCTTCTTGAGCGTTGCAGCCCAGCGCGCCGATGTTGTTCTTCCGAGAGCAACGTTCGCGGAGAAAGACGGCACCTACACCAACCTGGAACGGCGCATACAGCGGCTGAAACCGGGTCGTAAACTCCCTGCAGGAGGCGCACGACCAGAATGGCAGGTTATCTGTGAGGTAGCCCGCAAGATGGGAGCGCCCGGCTTCTTGTTAGCATCACCCTCTGAGACAATGGATGAGATAGCAAAAGTGGCGCCCATGTATGCCAACGTCTCCTACCGGAACCTGGCAAACCAAGGCGGACTTGTTTTCAAGACCGACATGAAGAGCCCCCAGCCAACTCAGATGATGTACGCCAGCCGGGAAGACCGGGGACTGCAGTGGCCGGTTGATAACACGGGAAAGGGCACCGGTATCTTGTTTGAAGACGGTTTCAAACTACGCAAAGCAGAGCCCATCACACCGGCGTTTGTCTCGACAGAGGATGTGTCCAACACCGACTTCCCGCTCTGGTTTGTGCCGGGGCGTGTCTTACTCCAACAGGAACGGGACATAAAGATTGTCAAGGGTCGGGCCAATACCATCCAGCGCGATGAATTGGTGGAATTGAACCCCGCCGACGCCGCTGCAATGTCCATTCAGGACGGCGGCAAGGTGGTGGTTGAGATGAACATCGGACGGCTTTCCGGTCTAGCCCATATCAATGAAGCGGTGCCGGTGGGCGTTGTAGCCTCCACAGCCCTTTTCGGACAGTTGGCTGTGGACTTGCAGAGTTCGGAGGAAATGGAGCCTGCATCCAAGGTGCCGGGACTTGATATTCGCCGAGCCCGAATCAATAAGATCGATTAATACAATTTCGATAAATCTTTGAAAGTCGGATTCAAATTCGATTTTCAACAACCGTGGCGAAGACCCAAAGTCACTTAGGAGTAATAATGGTAGAGGTAACATCCACGGGGGCAGGCACTCCAGACCTGACCCCAAACCCAGCGTTTCCCACAGCTAAACTAGTGGAACGCCGACAGGAATGCGATGACCTGATTGTAATCAAACTGGAACCATCTGAAGCATTTGATTTCAAACCCGGCCAGTATTGCACCCTGGGACTTGGCAAGATAGAGCGGGCTTATTCAATCGTTTCAGCCCCCTACGAGAATTTTCTGGAAATCTTCGTGGAATTGGTACCCGACGGCGAATTAACCCCCAAGATGTTCGACCTGAAAATCGGGGAAAACATGTCGGTCCGGCCTAGGGCCAAAGGCATTTTCGTCCAGGATAAAAAAGCCCACCACCACTTCATGGTCTCCACGGTGACTGGCGTCGCCCCTTATATCAGCATGGTGCGTCAGTACCTCAACGAACTGGAGAACGGAGTAGACCAAGAAAAACAGGTCTTTTACATCATGTACGGTGCCAGCTACGTGGATGAAATGACCTACGATGTGGAACTCAATGCACTGGCAGAGAAATATCCAGATGTTGTAAAGTTTGTGCCCACCATCAGTCGCCCCAGCGAGGCCAAAAACGCTGAGTGGAAAGGTGTTACCGGGCGAGTCAACAACATAGCCGAGGAATACCTCGCAAAATTCAATCTCCACAAGGACGACACCAAGGTCTATGCCTGTGGACACCCAGGGATGATTGAAGACATGAAAGAAAAGTTGCCGGGCCAGGGCTGGAACTTCATCGAAGAGCGGTTCTGGGCACCCTAAGAGTTTAGTGAAATTTAAGTAGATTATTATTTCCTAGACCGTGAGCTCTTGGACCGCGAATATTATTCGTCAGACAAGAGGGCTCACAAGACGCCAAATTGGTAGTAGAATTGCCGTTGTAATCGACCCCTTGGAATCTGTAGGGCAGGGTTGGGTAGTGACGCCGATTCGCAGCCAATATCTCAAGAT
>JAPKDE010000136.1 GCA_028822675.1 Dehalococcoidia bacterium
GCCGCTACTGATTAGTAGCGGCCTTTATCTTTACTCTGAGCGGTCCAATTCCATCTGAAGCAGCCGGGCCTTCACGCCCAGACCACCACCGCCGTAGCCGCCGAGTCCGCCGTCACTGGCAATCACCCGGTGACACGGGATGATCAGCGAGAACCGGTTGCGGGCCATCGCCTGGCCGGCAGCACGCATGGCCAGCGGACTTCCGGCTTCAGCGGCCAACCACGAATAGCTTCGAGTCTCGCCTGGAGGGATGCTCCGACAGGCGTTCCATGCGGCACTGAAGAATGGTGTGACTCTGGAGAAATCCAGGTCTATCTCGTCCAATGCTGCCATGTCGCCGTCTACGTAACGATGTAAGCATTCCACAACCTCTGTGAACGCATCAGGGTCGTCTTCTGCGCCTTCTAAGTCCGTTCCCAGGTCTTCCACAGCCTCTTGGGGCGTTGGCTTCAGCGAGGCCCGTTTCAGGCCTTCTGCGCCTGCCAAGAGGACCATCCAACCCATGGGTAATTCAACCAAGTGGTACCTATCTCCGTTCACCACATCCTCCTTATTACGTTAATCACGACCGCACTAGTCCTTATCGGTAAATCCTGGGTCACACAATGGTACTAGTCCTTTACCAATGAAGCCTGCGCCGCACGATCACCCACAGCATGGGCAACCTCAATTTTCGCCAGGCTACGGACAGCACGCGTCGCTCGCTGGCTGTAGAGGTTTTGTTGCCGTATCGGTCTCGGACGTAGGCGGAAACAATCAGCGAAACCGGGTTCGACTGGGATGGCAGCACCTGCTGCAGATTGCTGCCGAATTGATACGGAGTCTGATACTCCACTTGCCCTGCCGCAGCCAGCGAAGCCAGGGTGTTCATGCGCCGGAAGGCAACTCTGGGGTTGTTTGGCGTTGCCAGGAACCGTCGCCAGAGTAAGGTCAAAGACCCGCCAAGCACAGACAACCCGGCGATGACCGCCAATAACCACGGCCAATACCTGAACACTGGATTGCCGTCGGTGGAGTTGGAACCCAAATCCAGCAGCGCTAAATCCTCTCCCGGGTCAAAGCAGTCATCCGATTCATCAAGACAGCCTTCATCCAGGAGTTCAGCCTGAATAGTACCGGTGGACAAGATTTCTTGGTCTTCCTCGCCTGGTTTATAGACTCCGGGCAAACGTTTGCCGGGTGTCGGCTCAAAGGGAATCCAGCCAAACCTGGGGAAATAAACCTCTACCCAAGCGTGGCTATGGCTATCTGTCACCGCATATATTTCGCGGCCTTCAACCTTGTTTCCGGTGGTATAGCCCACTGCCAGCCTGGCGGGAACGCCCACCGTTCGTAGCATCACGGCCATGGTAGAGCCAAAATACTCGCTGTAGCCCTCGCCAAGCCCAAACAGGAAATGGTCTACGCCGTCGGTGCCAAATGGTGGTGGATTTACCCTGAGGTTATAGGGGTAATTGTTCCTGAGGTAATTTTCAACAACCTTGGCCTTTTCGTAGGGTGTCTGCCAGCCGCTAGTCACGCTGGAGGCCAATTCACCGACTCTATCCGGTAGGTCAGTTGGCAGTTGAAGGTACCGGTCCGAGACCCAAGCTGGGTATTCCTCACCGGCAATTATTAGTTCCTCAGGCTCTGCAAAGGAAATTGCCGAGGTCACTTGGTAGGGGTCTCCAATCTTAAATTTTCCACGGGGGCTCGTAACTGACAGCACCTCTGGCACGGCGGGTAAAGCCTCTGTGACCTGCGCGCTTACCGGCTGGCCGTCCACACGGTCCACTTTATCCAGGCGAAACTGGCTTGGCAGCGATTGAGCCAGCAGAGAATCGCTGACCAAGCCATTGCCCTGTTCCAACACTGTCCTGAACCCACCGCCAACTTCTTCCGGGTAATCAGACAGGTTGCCGTCCGGCCGCTGCAGGTCCAACAGGTCAATTGTGTACACCGGTGCTGCTTGGGTCTCAATCATCACATCCCGGTCTACCGACAGCACCTGGTCTCCCGAGAAGAGTTTCTTGGACTCATACAACGGTGTGACAAAGTAGGTGACCTCGGTGCGTTGGCGGTCAGCCTGTGGCAATGTGAACTCAGGCGTATAACCAATTGGCTCAGTGACCGTGTGCTCAGAGATCCAGCCCTTTCCGTTATAGGTGCTGTACGTCCTGGCCTTCCAATACATTCCTGCCGGAGAGTCCACCCAGAGAACTTGGGTAGTGGTGGGATAGATACTGCCCTGCAGGGCCATAACGTTGTCCCAGATGCGGAATCCCAGGGGACGACGGGCCGGCAACCCAGCGAAGAGTCGGTTGAAATCGTCTTCCATGGATTCCAAGGGGTTACGCATGGTCTCATAGGCGTCGTTGGCCACACTCCACTTGGGTGCCATTGGCAGCAAGAACGCCACCAGTATAACCAGCACTGTTATACCGAAACTATCGGAGAGCGACAGACCGGCCAGGTGGTCATCCACTTGGATTGCCCGCCGTTCCCACTCTTGTTTCCGCCGAATCGCCTGTACGCGAGCCACCAACAATAGCGCCGTGAAAAGATAAAAGCCCAGGTGGAATGCCGCGTTGGGCGGGAGAAATGTCAGGTTGGACAACAGGCCGATCCCACCAAGGACAAACACTCCCCAGAAATTGCCAAAGCGCAGGAACAACCAGGCACCTAAAAATCCAGTCAACCAGGTAGACACCATCAACGCAAAAGAGAACGGCAGGCGGTCTATGTTGATTGAACCGTCACGGGCGGCATCCAACCACAAGTCCAGACGAAGCAAAACCTGCCCCGTGCCGCCCACGCTGACATCATTGATGCTGAAGTTGGAGAGCTGCCACAGGATCACCCCCAGTCCTACTGCGAGCCCAACGGGCACAAGGGCGATGGACCAGATGGGTATACGGTAAAGGGCCAGGCCCGTTAGCATGGCGATGAAGAGCAGTTGCACCAGGTTGGGTGACGGCACCCAGTCGGCTCGCTCCACAGACATGACCACAACCACCAGGTTGAGCACCAGTAACCCAGAGGCAATCCACCCTTGGTTGGGCCTTAATCTGCGCTCCAACCAACCGATTCCGTCCCAAATGGATTCGGCTGAGACTTTTTGATCTCTTGGTTCCGGGGCCGTCCGTTCTAATAACCGTGTCGGCGCCCTGGCTCCTAGTGCCCCGGAGGTCATTCTGTCCCTCCGGCCAATCCGCCAGCCCAGCTACTGAGTATCTCCCGCACTGGCGCATTTAACACCTCGTTTAGGCTGTCACCCTGTCGCACCAAGTAAGTGGGAATTAGGTTGGAGCTCAGGGCTTCTAACGGGGCGCTCATATCGGTCGGCGACCCGAAACTGGATCGGTCAACTAACACCACCGAAACTTCCACGCCCTGACGGCGGAGATAATGCAAAGACGCCACCCATTCAGTGTCAACGGATGACGTCACCACCGTCAGTGCGTTGTATTGGTTCAAGTGAGCGCGAACGACGTAGACGAAATCCTGCAACGGACGCTGTCCAAATGCCCGAACTTCAGACAGCGTTTCCATCAGGCGGCCCCGCTGTTCCGGGCTGCTGTCGGGCCTAAATATATGGTCTTGATCTCCATTGGCAGCCAGCCCAACCGGCATGGAATGGTTCATCAGTTGATCCACTATGGACGCTGCAACGGTCACCGCTAATTCCTCGGTGTTGTTCACTTCATCCATGTCAGCACCAAAATGAGAGGTGTGGTGCATATCAAGTAGGACCCACGCTTCTGCCGAAAGCCCCATATCAAACTCTTTAACCATCAGTTCGTTCATGCGGGCGGTATACGGCCAGTGGATGCGGCGCATGCTGTCGCCTTCCATGTAGGGACGGATGGAAGAAACGTCGGTTGTGATCTGTTCCCAATGCCGGGTTGCCCGGCTATCACTGGGCAGACCGGCAAACCGAATGTCCAAATCCGGCAGCGGCTCCACAGCGGGGAAGACAATATACGGGTTGGGGTCAACGAAATCCCGGCGCAGCCTGAAGAGTCCAAAGGGGTCTTGGCTGATCAAGCGAACCTGGCCCGACCGGTAGACCCCGCGCTTGGCCAGGTAGGTGTTGATTCGCCAGCTACGCACCTGCTCTCGGATCAGAGCAAGTCCACGGCCGCTGGTGTTGGCTGACGGCCCAGTGGCTTCAGCAACTTCCAGCCAGGACTTGGGCAGTTTGCTGTGGTTGATGATGGACACTTGGCCTGCCAGATAGCCGCCCACTTCGCCTCGGCTGGCGTCCCTGGTTACCTGCAGATCGATTCCACGCAGGTTTAGCCACGCCCAAACAAAGCCAATACCAGTGACCAGCAGCAGGACATAGAGAAATCTGAAGAAGAAATCAAAGCCGGTGCCAAGGGCGTAAAAACCCACCACCAGCAGCAATACCACCATGCCGAAGAATCGCCTATTCATAGACAGTCACAAACTGTGCCATCTATCGGCTGGCTAGCGGCTTGAGCCGGGGACTGCTACTGTCTCCAGCAATCCTTCAATTACCTGCCGGGGTTGCAGCCCGCGCATACGAGAGGCCGAGGACAGAATCAGCCGGTGAGCCAAAACAGCGTAGGCCAGTTCTTTAACATCGTCCGGAATCACGTAATCCCGGTCCCGCAAGATTGCGATTGCCCGCACGGCCCGGAACATGCCCAGAGAGGCTCTAGGTGACGCTCCAAGGGAAACGTCCTCATGGTTGCGAGTGGCCTCAATCAAGCTGACTATGTACTCGCGGACGGCCGTGTCCACGTAGATATCCTTGGCGGCGTCCTGCAGTTTGATTACGTCGTCAGAGGTAGCAACGGCCTCCAATAGGTCTATGGGATGGGTTTTTTCTTGACCCTCAATTACTGATAATTCTTCTTCAAAACTGGGGTAACCCATGCTGATGCGCATCAAAAAGCGGTCTAGTTGGGCTTCTGGTAGGGGAAAGGTGCCTTCGTATTCGATTGGGTTCTGCGTCGCCATCACCACAAAGGGCCGGTCAAGGGGACGGGTTACTCCGTCCACTGTTACCTGCAACTCCTCCATGGCCTCCAGCAGGGCCGACTGGGTTTTGGGAGTTGCGCGGTTGATCTCATCCACCAATACGACCTGGGACATCACCGGCCCAGGGCGAAATTGGAATTCTCCCGTGCTCTGGTTGTAGATGGAAACACCAACGATATCGCTGGGTAAGAGGTCAGGGGTGAACTGAATACGCTTAAACGAACAACCGATGGAAACCGAGATGCTCTTGGCCAACATGGTCTTGCCCACGCCAGGAACGTCTTCAATGAGCAGATGTCCCTGGGCGATTACCGCCGCCAAGGCCCGTTCAATAACCGGTTTTTTGCCGATGATTACCTTGGCAACATTCTCGACTATTTCTTGCGCGGTTCTCGTGCTGGAATGGGTCTCTTGCACCTGATTCTCCGATCAATGATTCCAGACTGGAGCACGCCTGGCTGGATCACGATTGGAACCAGCTGACAACTTGAGTTTATCACAGGGGAATAGCATGGGCTTGACGCCCAATTTCGTTCATAAAATCACCCGTCTTAAGGGTCCGCCTTATCCCCTGACCATTGCGCTCATGTAAGGTAATCTACATACGAATAGCCAGACGAATCACAGGGGCCCTTGGTTCAGTTTAAATCCATGGGTTGGCTGGACTCGTAAAAAAATTTGACACCTAAATCACATTTACCCGTGAATCTCATACCCTTTCACGCCAGGTAAATGGGCCAGACAGGGGTTATTGGATAGATATGCTAGCACTACAAAAACGGGCCGATAAGTCGCGGTTCAGGCTGCCTTTTTTAGCCTCGATAGTAATCGGCCTTGTCTTTCTTGTTGCCGCCTGTGGCGGTTCTGATTCAGTCAGCACCACCGCACCAACGGAATCCCAAGGCCAAACAACCACTTCTTCGTCTGCTACCGCCACCCCAACCGTCCAGATTGGAGACCGAAAGTTCGGTGGTGAAGTTGGCTATTTGGCACCCGAATTCAGCGGGATAGACGCCTGGATCAACAGCGAACCTCTAACTATGGAAGCATTGCGCGGTCAGGTGGTGCTGATAGATTTCTGGACCTACACTTGCATCAACTGCATCCGGACGTTCCCCTTCTTAAAGCAATGGAACTCCAGATACTCCGACGACGGGTTGGTGATCGTGGGGGTCCACGCACCCGAATTCGAGTTTGAGAAGATCTACGAAAACGTGGTGGAAGCCACTGAGGCCAATAACCTTTCCTGGGCCATGGCCCAAGACAACGATTTCAAGACCTGGCGCAGCTACCAGAACCGCTTCTGGCCCGCCAAATACCTCATCGACAAGGACGGTGTGGTCCGCTACACCCACTTCGGAGAGGGCGGATACGCCGAAACCGAAGAACTGATTCGGGAGCTGTTGGCGGAAGCCAACCCCAGTTTCTTGGAGACCAGCCTGCCCTTGCCGGAAGACCAAACTCTGGACCCCGATTTTCTAGTTTCCCCCAACGCAGAGATCACCAGAGAACTCTACGGCGGCTACTCTCGCGGGGAGAGTGACCGGTCCTTTGGAAGCGGAGGTTACGTGCAGCAGATGGAATACTTTGACAGCAAAAACCAGGTCACCGAATTTGCCGTCAGAGAGGAACTGGAACCGCACAAGATCAACTTCCAGGGCCAGTGGTTCATCGGCCCGGAGAGTTCCACTCACGGCAGAATGACAGAGGGATACGAAGACTTCCTGAGCTTGGTCTATTCTGCTACCTCCGTAAACGCCGTGCTGACCTCAGATTCTGGTGAACCGTACAAGGTTCGCATCACGGTCGATGACGAATTCCTCACCGAGGAAAACAAGGGGAGTGACATTGTCATTGGTGATGACGGCGAGAGTTATGTATGGGTAACCACCCCAGACCTCTATAATGTGATTAACAACGATTCATATGTCCGACGCGAAACCCTAAAAATGGCGTCCAACTCGCCGGACTTTGGACTCTTTGCATTCACCTTTGGCGTCTATGACACGGGACCTTAGT
>JAPKDE010000137.1 GCA_028822675.1 Dehalococcoidia bacterium
ATACTGAGGCGGATAACCGCCAGAAATATCTCGACGAATACCAACGGCGGAGAGGTACCCCTCCCTGATAGCGAGCCCGCCATTGACCTCTGCGCACAGTGCAACGGCAGTGGGTGGGTTACGCGCCGGGTCTACGTAGGCCATCCGGACTTCGGACAGGCCATTCCCTGCGTCTGCCAGCAAACCCAGGACCAAGACACCCGGGCCGCCGCGCTGCGCCGCTACAGCAATCTAGGCGCTCTGGCGCGCATATCTTTCGCCACCACCAACGTAGAGGGACCACAGGCCGACGTCCTCAGCCAGCAGATGTTCGCAGAAGGGATGAAATCAGCCACCAAGTTTGCTGAAGACCCCCAAGGTTGGCTGGTATTGACCGGACCCAGCGCCAGCGGCAAGACCCACCTGGCGGTGGCCATCGCCAACCGGTGCATCGAAAGAAGCCAGACTACTTTTTTCATAGTGGCCTCAGACTTGCTGGACCATCTGCGGGCAACGTATTCGCCAGACAGTCCAGTCTCCTATGACGAACTATTTGAGCAGGTGCGCAACGTGTCAGTGCTGGTTCTAGATGACCTGAGCATGAGCAAGGCTACACCCTGGGCCCAAGAGAAGTTGTTCCAGGTAATTAACCACCGCTACAACAACTCGCTGCCCACCGTGATCACCGTTCGAGGCCCGCTCCAACGCCTGGACGACGCCCTGCGCACCAGGCTTGAAGGGTCAGATGGCACTGCCGAGGTTGTCCAACTGGGCAATTTCAACAGCCGCATGGTTCAGGGAATTGGCGAAATCCAAGCCGAGATGCTGCAGCGGATGACCTTTGAGAACTTTGACACCCTGGGTGGCGCCGGTGCGTCCGCGCAAGAACAGGAGTCGCTGGACCGAGCACTTCACACTGCCGAAGCCTTTGCGGCAAACCCGGAGGGCTGGCTGCTATTCAACGGCCCACGTGGTTGCGGGAAGACCCACTTGGCCGTGGCCATTGCCGGAGAACGCCTCAGGCAGGGCAGCCAGGTGTTCTTTGCCTTTGTGCCCACGTTGCTGGACCACCTGCGGGCAACTTTCAGTCCGGACAGTCAAGTAGGCTACGACGAATTATTTGAGCAAATAAACTCGGTCCCTCTATTGGTATTAGACGACCTCGGCGCAGAAAGCAGCACTGCCTGGGCAGAAGAGAAGCTGTACCAGATTGTAGTCCACCGCCATGAGGCCCGCCTACCCACCGTCATCACCACCGTCTCCACCATCGAAGACCTGGAAGACACGAAATCCCGTATCGCCTCCCGTCTGGTAGACGGCTTAGTTGTAGACTGGCTACCGATTGTTGCGCCTAATTACCGGGATCAACGCCGCCGTGGGTAAGCAGGGGCTGTCTAAGTAGAACCGAAAACCCCCATTTGGCAAATGGGGGCTTTTTATTCCCCCGGTTGCCAACAGATATTTGGTCTGAAGTGGGACTCGGTTGACCTGGCCGGTGCAACATTACGTGTAGTGCGAACCCTCCAACAGATTACTGACCATGGACTCGTGGAAGGCCAGCCAAAGACTCCACGCTCTCGGCGGTCCATATCGCTATCACCAGAGGCAGTTGAGTTACTGCACGGTGTGACAGAGGTACCCAGATGGAACATCAGTTGGACTACGGTGCTCTCTGGAGTAACACAGGGTATGTGTTTACCCAGTTGGACGGTTCCCCAATTGACCCGGACCGCATTAGCAAAGAGTTTCCTAAGTTGGTGAAGGCTCAAGGTCTGCCACATTTGACCTTTCATGGGCTAAGGCACGCCCATGCAACACTAGCTCTAAGCGCGGGGATAAACCCGAAGGTCGTAAGCGAACGCTTGGGTCATTCCAGTATCTCGGCCACCATGTACATTTACTCCCATGTTGTCCCAGGTATGCAGGAAGAAGCGGCGTTAGCTGTTGAACGACTTCTGGACCGACCAGCGTTGGGGTAAGCACAGTGCCAATGCCCACCAAATGCCACCAACTTCACTCTATGCGACTCGGCTATACAAACAAGATAAGGTAAACTAGGCGTGAAAAATATCAAGTGGAGTCGAGTAGACAGACTAGCTGGCACATCGGGCTTGAGTTTTATAAACAGCAGGTTGTGGGTTCCATTTCTATCACCGGCTCCATAAAATAGACACAGAAAAGCCCAAATAAAGTCTCTGTACTGTGTTGGAATTTCCTGGCGCCATTATCAGCTCGTGCGTTCATCTTCAGGATTAGCCTGCTTTCTGCGTTCGAGGTTGTGAACGTTTAAGTAGGAACCTCTCTAGGAGTCGGGTGATTCTGTTGGATATTTTCTAAATTAGCTTGGACGTTAGACCGCTCATGCGCTCAGACTCATGGTAAGATTGAATTTGCAACCTGGGTGTATCCGAGCGGTGGGGCGCCTGATTTGGGAGCGAGAGTCGGTAGTTAGATCCTCCCACACCGCGCATTTTTTAATGCCTAAATCGGACTAGCTGAACAAGCTTTATACGATCTAATGGAGCTTCCAAGCAAAGGTGCCAGCAGTTCACATTCACTTAGTTTCGAAACGTAATTACTAACGTTGCGGTCTTACTTTCAGTACGCATCTAAACCTAGTTGCATCAACGTTAAATAACCACGTAATTCCCTGGCGAATACTCGCAGTCCCAATAAGTTTCTTAACAAGCAATTAAATCGTATTCTGAAATCTTAAATTCCGTAACGGTTCCAAATAATGAATCAACAAGATCTTCTATCTTCGATTTCATTCTTCAGCAACTTAGAGTCGAGTGCGCTTACTACACTCGCATCCGGTATGCTGTTACGGAAATTCCGGAGAAACCAGCCTATCTTCTACCAAGGGGATCCTGGTGATTGCTTATTTATCGTTTCGGCTGGCCGGGTAAAATTGTTCATCGAAACTGGCGATGGCGATCAACTTACGATACTCCATTGTGGGGTGGGTGACTGTTTTGGAGAAATGGCTGTCCTAGATGGTCAATCCAGATCAGCTAGTGCAGAGGCCATGGAGCCAGTAGAAGCATGGATTGTAACAAGGGAAACATTTGTTGACCTGATAGTTCATAATCCTCAATCTTCCTTAGCTCTTATCAGTTTCCTATGTGCCAAACTAAGAACAAATCTAGACCGCATGGAAGATTTCATCTTCCGAGATGCCTATCATAGAATCGGGCGACAGATTATAAGAATGGCCCCAGAAGACAAACACGGTTTGTGCTCGATAGAGATAACCCAGGACGAGCTCGCCCGATTAGTAGGTATTACCCGAGAACATGTTAATCGTGTTCTTTCAGAATTATCATCTATCGGATATATTGCGACTGGCCGTGGGAAAATAGATATCCTAAATGTATCTGCTATGCAAAATCTTTGGGGCTAACGCACTGATTATTGCGAGACGCCACATAACCACAATTTCCAGTACTAACTTCGTGAAATGAAGGAACCGTCCAGAAGATTACCGAGGCTTTTCCATGGACGGAACTTGCATCAGCGACCTACCGATAGTTAGTCGTAGTTAGCTGTGACGGTCAAGTCGCCCCAGTCACCCCAAGGGTTTCCGCTATCGAAATAACGATGAGCGTTCCATTGGGATGATGGAATTACATATTGAATTGGCCATGTATTTGCTCCATCTTGCTTTAAGAAAATGTAGGCGTAAGCCCAAGCCGCGCTCAAGTCAAGTGTGACTCCTGATTCTTTAAAGTACACCTCTCTCCCATGAATCGTCGGGCCATCCAAGTGGCCACACGGGCTTTCACTTATGCATTTCACATATGTACCGTCCCCCCATGTATTCCCTTCCACTCCTGCGTCAAATTCTACAGTCAATGTGGATGGAAGAACGGCGTCGTCATCTGCTGTAACCACCGTGAAGGTTTCGCCGAGGGCTTCTTCCCAAATTCCGTTGACATCATCAACAGGAACTATTGTAGTTTGAGCGCCGTCTTTAACACTGGCGTTCTGTTCAACTAGAGCAGCAAGGTCAGCTAGAGATGTATTGATAGCGTCAATAGTATCTTCGATTTTGACGAAGCTCTCGTTCAGATTAGCAAGGCTATCAGAAATATCTAATATCTCCTCTTCAAGGACTCGGATATCTTCGGTATCTTTTCCAATGGCCTGACCTGCTAAACCTTGCCCACAACCTGTCAATATCAGTACTGATGTAAGAATACTGATGCCAAAGACTATCCGAATTATCGAAACCTCGAATAATGATGCTTTCTTCAGGTAATTCTGCATTAGCGACCTACCAATAGTTAGTTGTAGTTAGCTGTGACGGTCAAGTCGCCCCAGTCACCCCAAGGGTTTCCGCTATCGAAATAACGATGAGCGTTCCATTGGGATGATGGAATTACATATTGAATTGGCCATGTATTTGCTCCATCTTGCTTTAAGAAAATGTAGGCGTAAGCCCAAGCAGAGCTCAAGTCAGATGTGACTCCTGATTCTTTAAAGTACACCTCTCTCCCATGAATCGTCGGGCCATTCAGGTGGCCACACGAGCTTCCACTTATGCATCTCGCATATGTACCATCCCCCCATGTATTCCCTTCCACTCCTGAGTCAAATTCTACAGTCAATGTGGATGGCAAAGTTGAAGGCGTGGGCGTCGCCGTCGGGGCCGGTGTCGGTGTCGCCGTCGGAGCCGGTGTCGCCGTGGGTGTCGGCGTCGCTGTCGGGGCCGGTGTCGGCGTGGGTGTCGGCGTCGCTGTCGCACCTGGTACTGGTGTCGGCGTGATCGTTGGTGTCGCTGTTGGCGTAGGCGTAGGCGTAGCCGCAGGCACAGGAGTAGGTGTTGGGGCCGCCGCTGGTACAGGTGTCGGTGTTGGGACAGACGTCGCTGTCGCCACCGGTATCGCAGCACCTTGCAGTGAAATTATAAACGCCGTCATAGACCATGACGTTCCGCGTGCAGAAATAGTCCCAGTATTACCATTTAGTGAGCTCATACCACCTAATATCACTGTAGACCCCGTAACAGTAGGAAACGCAGTCACCGTGATGGTCGAGCCCTGATCGTACTTGCCCAACCCATCTGGGGCAGGATTAAAGGCCAACAATCCGTTCTCAATTTCTAAGACTGCCTGGCCAGGTTCTAACAATCTGCCATTCACAGATAACTGCATCCCATGAGGTTTGGAGGTCGGGGCTATCGTTGGCCTTGGTGTCGGTGCCGGTGCTGGTGTCGGGCAATATGTGCTGTCTAAAGAACACGCCTGACCCTCGGACCAATCGGCGTTCTTCCCCAGGCTCTTCTCTGATATGGCACGGCTGTTATAGGCCTGGGCGTAGTCCGGGTCTAGCTTGATAGCTTCGGTGTAGTCACTTATCGCTTGCTCATACCGCCCCATGTCGCTATAAACATCACCCCGGTTGTTGTAGGCAACACTGCTAGGACGGAGTTCTAAGACCTTGTCATAGTCGGTGATGGCAGGCCAATTACTTCCAATCTTGTTGTATGAGTACGCCCGAAAGAAATAAGCGTCTCTGTCATTAGCGTCTATTTCAATCGCAGCCGAATATTCCCTGATCGCCATCACCCAGTTCTCGGCATCCCGGTAAGACTCCCCTTTGGCATACGGACTAGGGGTTGGTGTCGGTACGCTGGTTGGCGTCGGTACACTGGTCGGAGTGGGCACGCTCGTGGGCGTCGGTACGCTGGTTGGTTCTAGCGTCGGCATCGGGGTCGCAGTAGGCGTCGGTTCAGGGGTATTTAAAGAGCCAAGGGCGCCTCCGAACGGTGATGATGTATCGGGCTCCTTTACCAGCTCTTTTACCGTTAGTGCGAAGGGGCTGAAATCAGTTGCATCCGCTGACGCCGTAAGCGCTCCCAGGTCGACACTAGTATCCAGTACTTCCCACCCGGCACTCCCATAATGCTGGATAACGATTCGGGTAGGGTCGGACCCAGCAACAGATACGATAGCCGAATCCAGACTTACTTCAATTGTGACTGGAGCACTCAGGTCTACCGCATCTCCAGATGCATCGGTTATAGATATGTTAAAGACCTTGTTGGTTGCTATGAAACCAACAGCTAGTGCTGGTACATCTTGCGGACTCATGGGGACGTAATCCAGCGTCGCGTTTTCCGGTACTGCACCGACGGGGACGTTCATATTCACGTCACCATCGATAGATCTGACCGTCACTGCTTCTTCCGCAGTCAGCACCTGTGTGACAGACTGGTTTAAAGCAACTTGACCTACAGCTGCTCCAACGACATCACTGGTGAACACACCAGCTATGAACAATATTGCTATGACAACGCCGATGCCACCAACCCCTCCCACGGCTACTAATCCTGATGGGATCTTCTTTTTTTCGGAAGGGAAAGTAATGACTTGCCGGGACTCAAGTGTCCCCAGCTTATCGATGGTGAAGAGCTCGGTGCCTGGTTCTCCGCTGAAGCCCTGTACCGGACGGAAGGATATCCTTATCTGATAATAGTCTTCACCGTCTTCGGCACTCGTTACTTCCCAGGTGAACCTGGTTTTTGAGTATTGCTCTCCGTAAACACTGATATCTTCTCTGGCTAAACGCAGCGCCAACACCCGGGCTTGGTCGAGCGAGATGTAACCAAATGTCTCACCGTCTGAGGTGAAATCTAGTTTATCTACATCTTGCTTCGTCTCTTCAGGTGGTTCAACGTCCGACGAGGATCCGATGTTTGTATTTTGTTCTTCCGCGTTATCAGACATGTTCTCTTCGTTCTATGTGATATCTGCTACTTAAAGCCGGAGGAATCCAGAATGCCAATCGGGCATTTCACCGATTTCCCTTGTATTTATGGCGACACAATGGCCAAATTGAAGTAGCTAGTCATACTAGATTATAAGCGTGACCGACATTCAATAGTATGCGTCGAATCACTGATAGCTAGTGACTCAAATCACATTCCATCGGCGACAGTTAGTCAATCCCACTTTAAGTCAGTTACCTCGGCTGTCTAACTGCGGTCGATTCGCTACCTTGGTC
>JAPKDE010000138.1 GCA_028822675.1 Dehalococcoidia bacterium
CCATCCTCCCTCATGTTTCTCTCCCCTTAAAAGTGTCCCATTATCGCTGAACGCCGACACCCAAGACTAAAAAAGCCCCCGGCCTAGCGGCCGGGGGCTTTTTTTACTGAACTGATCTAATCCGCGCCGTAAGCTGGCAGACGTGCTATCCCAGCTCCTGGAGACGGTGAACCATCTTTTTCAACTGCGCTTCTTCGGGTGGTTTCTCGCTATAGAGCGTGAAGCTCACCTCGTCTAGCAAACCGCCGTAACGCTCCACAAACTTGTCGGCAATCTCATCGTACTCACCAGAAACGCAGAAGGCGTCAAGCATCTCGTCACTGACTAACTCCCCCATCTCGGCCCACAAGCCCTTCAGCGACATCTCGTGCAGCTCCTGGCCAATCTCCTGGAAGCCGTGTGCCTCCAGTACCGGGAAATAGGACCTGGTAGAAGCATAGAAGGCTATTCTTCGGCGTACTTCAGCTTGCATGGCCACGATGCTGGCACGGTTTGGCCCCGTAATGATGAACCCGCCGCCAGTGACCTTTAACCCTCTGGCATCTCGACCAGCCTTCAGCGCGCCCTTCTCCAGCGCAGGTCGCACCACTTGGCGCACGTATTCCGGCGAGGTGAGGCTATGTAGCATCAACCCATCTGAAACCTCTCCGGCAACCTGGCAGTTGTAGGCATTGACCGCTGCGGTGAAAATCTCCGGCGCAGGGTATTCACTGGGACCGGGATCAAAAAATGGGGTCATCAGAGAAAAGTTGTAGCTATCGCCGTAGTATTCCAGTTTCTCTCCGGTCTGCCAGCTATGCCAGATGGCCTTCAATGATTTGACGTAATCCCTTAGTCGCGGCCCTGGCGCTTCCCAATCCGTGGAGAACCGACGCATAATGTGGCCCTTGACCTGGGTGCCTAAACCCAGTCGAAACCGGCCCTTTGATAGGTCTTGAAGGTCTCGGCCAAGGTAGGCTGTGATCATTGGAGACCGGGGAAATGCGATGGCAACCCGGGTCTCTAGGATTGCCCGGTTGGTTGATGTCGCGGCCAGGGCCAGCGGCAAAAACGAATCGTGGGCCGTCTCGTTGCTGGACATGGAATCGTAGCCCATGCCTTCCGCCCAGGCCGCCTCAGAGGGCACCGAGGCCAGGTCGTTTGTAGCCAGCCGGTAGGTAACGTGCATGATTAGTCCCGATTAACGTCTTCTATGTTTAGGAAAATCTGGTCAGATTTGGCGGCCATGACAAAGTCGTTCCGGTGGAGGTTTCTTATCTTGTGGGTCCACCAGGTAACCTGGACACGTCCCCATTCCGTGATCATGCGTGGATGGTGTCCTTGGTCTTCAGACAGAGCGCCCAGTTCGTTGGTGAACTCTAAGGCCATTTTAAAATCTTTGAATTTGAAAACCCGGTCCAACTTGGGAATCCCATTCTCGTGGGTCAAATCCCAGTCAGGGACCTCTGGTTTTAACTTGGTCACCTCTTCATCAGTGACGCTGGGTGAGTCCCGACGACAGGCCTCGCATTTTTCGTTGTTCAAACCGGCCATTTTGTTCCCTCTGGCAACTCAGCGGATTTCTCTGATTTGGACTTTAATATGATTCGGTGCGCTGAGTTGTTCTTATGTTGGAAGATTTTAGCATAGGGCGGCCCGTATTTTATTTTTATTTTTTAGGGCCATTGGCAGCCAAACTCGAAAAAGATTGACCGCGAGACCAGCGGCAATTAGAGTCGGACCCGAATCACGCACTGTGTCCATTAGGGCTCGGCTTCCAACGACGCAATTTTTGAAAAAGTTTGAGACAAGAAATGCCGATTGAGATTGGGAAAATCCAGACGATCGTCGGAACCGGAGAGGAAGGCTACGCCGGTGACGGCGGACCGGCGTTAGAATGCATGATTGGGGAATCCTACGGCTGCGCGTTTGACGCTGACGACAATCTCTACATCTGCGACGGTCGCAATCACACAGTTCGGCGCATCGACAAAACCACTCAGATCATCACCACGGTGGCGGGGACCGGTGAAGCAGGCTATTCCGGAGACGGCGGCCCAGCAACGGAAGCCACCATGGATAATCTGTACTCATTGACCCTGGACACCAACGGCGATATCTACATCGTCGATCGGTTCAACGCGGCCATTCGCAAAGTAGATGCTGCCACTGGCATCATCACCACCGTGGCTGGCACAGGAGAGTCTGGCTACAGCGGCGACGGCGGCCTTGGCCCTCTGGCTCAGATGCGCGAGCCCAATGACTGCTATCTGGACGGCAAAGGCGGGCTGTTGATTGCCGATATTCAAGACCAACGGATTCGCCGTTTGGACTTGAATATCGGCATCATCACAACCTTTGCCGGGAACGGCGAGTTGCGTAGGGAAGGCGACGGTAAGCCGGCCCCAGAGGCTTCGCTCGCAGGCCCTAGGGCGATTTGTGTGGACAGCAAAGGCAACGTCTACATTGCCGAGAGGGAGGGCAACGGTGTGCGCAAGGTGGACACCAACGGCATCATGAGCACCTTTGCCGGAACCGGTGAGCGTGGCTACAGCGGAGACGGTGGGCCAGCCCTGACTGCCACTTGGGGCGCCCCCAAGGCCATGCGGTGCGACAACCAGGACAACCTAATTGTGATTGACACCGAGAACAACGCAGTGCGGTTTGTCGACGTTACCACTGGCATCGTAACCACCATCGCCGGTGGACATCAGGGTGGTTACGGCGACGGCGGCAACGCCATCGGCTGCGGTCTGGAACGCCCCCACGGCTGCGGCGTAGACAGAAACGGCACCCTATATATCGCAGACGGGATTAACCACCGGGTCCGCGTGGTGGGAATGGGGTAGCTAGTAGGTCAATCACAACTTTAGAAATAACACCTAACCCGGCGTGGTAATATCGGGGTGCCAATATTGGCCAGCAGAGGACATACAGATAACAGAGGAAAGAACATATCGCTGATTACAAACCTTGGACACGTCGGCATCATTTGTGACGACCTCATGAAGGTTCGGGACTTCTACACTCGGGTTATGGGCCTAACCGTCACCGACGAGAACCCAGAGCGGGGCATTTGCTTCCTCAGCGCCGACCCGGAAAATGAGCACCATGAACTGGCTCTAAGCCAGGCTCGCGGCGCTGACCATCCGGAAGGTGCAAGACCTGCCACCGAGAACGTCGGCCAGATCTCGTACATCGTGCCAGATATGGCGGCTTTGGGGGAGCTCAATCGTCGGTTCAAAGAAGAAAAAGTCGATATCCTGCGTACCGTCACCCACGGTATCTCCTGCAGCATTTACTTCCACGACCCGGAGAACAACGTGGGAGAGGTCTACTTCAAAACTGGGTTTGTCGTAAAACAAGGGTTCGGTCGGACCATCGACCTAGAGACCCAGACCGATCAGGAAATTCTCGACTTCTCCCAGTCGTTTGAAGCTTCAGAGGGGCCGTTCCAGGGGACACAACTGCCCGTTGGCGGCGACGATTAGCTTAACGTTTTAACAAAACCATTCCGAGCCGAATAAACACGACACAGCCGACTTACGGTTGGGGCGCTTTCTTATTTTTTGAATTAAGGATACGGCCAAACTGAGGCTCACTACCTTGAGCCGGGGCACTGGCGGGTTTATAGTCTTAGCAGCATGACTGATTTCAGCAGATACACCGTTTCCATCGATTATGACCGACGCCTGTACAAGCAGGACATTGCCGGGTCAACGGCCCACGCCAAGATGCTGGCCAAGCAGGGCATCATCTCCCAGGAAGACGCCACTCAGATCACTGACGGGCTGGCGTTGATAGAGCAGGAGATCAGGGAAGAAAAATTCCCCTGGGACCCCGCTCTGGAAGACCTGCACATGAATATAGAAAGTCGCCTGCACCAACTTATAGGTGCGGCGGCGGGCAGGTTGCACACGGCCAGGTCACGCAACGACCAAGTGGCCGTGGACCTACGCCTCTACACCAAGGCCACCATCATGGACTTGGTCAAAGGATTGCGAGGCGTGCAGGCAGCGTTGCTAGGGCTGGCTGAGAAGCATCAGGGCGTGGTGATGCCCGGCTATACCCACCTGCAACGGGCCCAACCAGTGCTGTTCCCTCACCATATGCTGGCCTATTTTGAGATGTTCCAACGGGACATTGGCCGCTTTGAAGACTGCCACAAACGAACCGACGTCATGCCCTTGGGCAGTGGTGCTTTAGCCGGAGTGGCCTACCAGACTGACCGCGATTTCTTGGCCGCAGAGTTGGGCTTTAGCCGTATCAGCGCCAACAGCATGGACGCCGTGTCCGACCGCGATTTTGTGGTTGAGTTCTTGGCTGTAGCATCGGTCTGCATGATGCATTTCTCCCGCATGTCTGAGGAGTTGATTCTCTGGTCCAGCGGCGAATTTGGTTTTATACGGCTGTCAGACGAGTTCACCACCGGCAGCAGCATCATGCCGCAGAAAAGAAACCCAGACTTTGCCGAACTGGCCAGGGGCAAGACCGGCCGGGTCTACGGAGACCTAATCGGCTTGTTGACCACCCTGAAGGGCCTGCCATTGACCTATAACAGGGACATGCAGGAGGACAAGGAAGGCTTCTTTGACGCCGCTGACACCCTGACCACCACGTTGGACGTTTTCCAGGCCATGCTGCCCGGTATGCAATTAAACGAGGAACGGGTCTCAAGCCTGGCCAGCGAGAGTCAGATGCTAGCCACTGACCTGGCCGATTATTTGGTGGGCAAAGGTATGCCCTTCCGTGAGGCCCACGGAATCATGCGGCGATTATCCCGCTACTGCGACGACGAGCACGTCAGCCTCCAGGACCTGCCGCTGGCGGAGTACCAGAAGATGTCAGACCTGTTTCAAAATGACGTCTATGACATTACGGCTGAGTCGTCTGCTGCCGCCCGGGATAACCCCGGCGGAACTGCCCCAACACGGGTTGCGGCTGCATTAATAGAAGCCAAAAAGATATTGGAGGCTGCCGGATATGGTTTCTGAGGCCAGGATTCTCATCGCCCCATCGGTGCTGTCAGCAGATTTCGACGATTTGGGTCGCCAGGTTCGTGCGGTGACCGACGCCGGCGCTGACTTGATTCACGTGGACGTAATGGATGGCATATTTGTGCCCGCCATATCGTTCGGTGAGGTCGTAATTGACGCCATCAGGGCCAACACTGACGTGCCTCTGAACATCCACCTGATGATCCAGGAACCAGAGAATCTTATGTCCACCTTTGCCAAGGTTGAGTCCGACCAGATTCTGGTCCACGCCGAGGCCTGCGGACACCTGCACCGGACTGTCTCCCGTATCAAGGACAAGGGCAACCAAGTTGGTGTGGCCATCAACCCGGGTACGCCCTTGAGTGCCGTAGAGGACGTTTTGCCACTGCTGGACATGGTCATGATTATGTCGGTGAACCCCGGAGCGTCTGGCCAATCGTTCATTCCCCAGAGCCTGGACAAGATTCGCCGACTTAAAACCATGATTGAACAAGGCAACCACAGCGCCCAGATAGAGGTCGATGGCGGGATCAAGGCCGACTGGACCGCCAAGGACTCGGTTAAGGCCGGTGCGACTATCCTGGTGGCCGGATCAGCCATCTTTAACGACCACGAGACCATCCCCGATGCCATGAAAGGCATGCGAGGGTGTTTCTTCGGGTAGTAGTTGGCAGATTACAGCTATCAGCGGTCAGCAGTTAGGAAATAAAAAAATGCCCCTTCCCATTGATCTGGGAAGGGGCATTTTGTGTTTCAATTGCCTTGGCTGGCTATAGTGCGGCGAAGACCTTTTGGACCTTCTTGGACTTGTGCAGGGAGCGCAGGCAGCGGGTGCAAATCTTCACTTTGACGGGTTTGCCTTCGCGCATCAGCGTCTGTTTGTGGACGTTGGCCTCAAACCGGGTCTTGGTGTGGCGGTTGGAGTGGCTGACGTTGTTGCCGGTCATTCCAGCTTTTAGACAGAGTTCACAGCGCATTGTTGTTCTCGTTTACTGCTGATCAGGCTCAAAGCCAGACAGCATGGTAGGTCGTTTTTATGCCGTTGATTGGTTGTAAGATTAACACATTCCCCACGCTCAAACAACTCCCACGGCCTCAGGCCGGTTCCTATCTACCAAAGCTGAGCACAGACCTGACTTACGATTCGAGCTGATTTTGGGCGAACAACAGAGTGATTGTATCCTAGGCTCGGCCAGCGGTGTATTATCCTCTCTGACTTTTATGTCTTAATTCCGTGTTTACCACAGGAGGGTTTTTATGAAAGTGATCAGAATTGCCGAGGTTGAAGTAGTCCCCATCGCCACCGCCACGCCAATTCCAGGCTGGACCGGCGGAGACGTGAAGCGCACCAGGCAAAACTTATTACCCGAAGGCGCCAGCAAGACTTTCAATAGCAGCATCGTCAACTTTGAGAAAGGGGCCACCACTGGCTGGCACACCCACAAGAGCGACCAGATGTTGGTTGTCACTGCCGGAGTGGGTGTCGTCGCTGACGAAAGCCACGAGCAGGAGATCACCGTGGGAGACGTGGTCCACGTCCTACAAGGCGAGAACCACTGGCACGGTGCCACGGCCAATTCTTACATGTCCCACATCACCATTACCGCCGCCGAATAATTCTTCGGCACTTCAGTTCTTAAAAAATCCTTTGAGTTAATCTCAGGGGCTTTTTCTTGTTCTGAAGTAGCTTAGCGTTATTTCGTGTGGCCATTGCGGTGGTGGGTTTTTAACCCGCACTGCCTGACAGATTGCAGAATTGACGAACCGAGAATAAACACGTTCAACCAAGTAACGGCGGGTTAAAAACCCGCGCCTACACCAGCCTGACTAGGCCTGATATTCTGGTCTACTTTTCCAGTCTGGCTCGGGCGTTTCTCGACCTATTTCAGGCAGGTACTTCGATTTTTCAACCAATGTTTGCTTGTGGATGTAGCGAGGGCAGTTCGGGTAAGACTCAGTGATTCGCACTCGCACTATGAACTGCGCTTCA
>JAPKDE010000139.1 GCA_028822675.1 Dehalococcoidia bacterium
AGGAACCCGGCGGCGACTGGTGACCAGCCCGTTGGGCAGAGACGTGGTTTCAATCACTTCACCGATCGGGTCCGGCAACTCTGCAACTGTTTGGATCTCAGCGGCGGTGCCGTTTAATCGGTCGCTGGTCAGCAGGAGCCGGTCCAGTAGCGATTCGTCCATACCGTCAGATTTGGCTTCCTGGTAGTCCTCTTGATTGGCCGCCAGAACGTCTGCCTGGTTGGAACGCAGCAATTCTGCCAAGTTCAACAGCACTTGGTTCTTGTCCTCGGTGGACAGGCGAGCCAACTTACGGGAGGCTTGGTAGGCGGCCTTTCCCAGCGCGGTAATGTCTTCTATCGTCTTGGTGGTCATTTGAAACCTTTCGATTTTACGAGAGAGCCAGGTTGTTACGAGAAACCCAGGTCTTTACAGGAGAACCAGGTTGTTTCGGTGCACCACTTCCTGGCCGTAGTGGTAGCCCAGTGTCTCTTCGATCAATTCTGAATTCATTCCTTGGATCTTGCCAATGTCTCGGGCAGCGTAATTAGCGATGCCGCAGGCTATTTTGACGCCGTTGGAGTCCACCACGTAGATGGCTTCGCCGCGACTGAAATCGCCCTCAACATACTGAATACCGGCCGGCAGCAGGCTCCGGTGGTCTCGCACTAGCGCCCCGGCAGCTCCAGGGTCGACAACTATCTGACCCCGCTGCGATATGCCGCTCAGCATCCACCGTTTGCGGGCTTCCAGCTTACTGCTGGCAGGTTTGAAAAAAGTGCCAATGGACTCGCCACGCACGGCACGAAGCACCGCGTTGTCAGCCCTGCCATGACACATAACCATGGGTATGCCAGAAGTCGTAACCAGTTTGGCCGCCTCAAGTTTGGTGGCCATGCCGCCCCTGGCCCAAGGGTGTAATTCCTCGCCGGCCAGACTCTCGATCCCTGCGTCCACGCGGTCAACCTCTGTTATCAGCGTTGCGTCGGAATTGTTTCGGGGGTCTGCCGAATATAGGCCCTCGGTGTCGGTCAGAATCAGCAATAGGTCGGCGTCCACCAGATTGGCCACCAAGGCGGAGAGGCGGTCATTGTCGCCAAACACCTCGCCAATCTCGTCAACGGCCACCACGTCATTTTCATTGACCACCGGTACTACTCTCAGTTCCAGCAACCGTTGCAGCGTGTTGCCCACGTTCAGATAAGACTGCCGGTTGGATAGGTCCGGGATGGTCAGCAGCGTTTGGGCTATCTGTGCGCCGTGTCTGGCGAACATCTCTTGGTAGGTGTGCATCAGTCGGGTCTGTCCCACAGCCGCAAAAACCTGGCGGGAGGAAATGTCGGTTCCCACGTCCTTAGTGATCGATCCCAACGTAGCCCGACCAGCGGCGATGGCCCCTGAAGTGACCAACAGCACCTCTCCGTAGGCGTCACGGATCTGGCAAAGTTGGCGCACCAAATCAGCCATCATCTCCGAGTTCAAGCCAGCCTCACTAGTTAGTGCGCTAGTTCCCGCTTTGACCACGATACGACGATAACGGAGGGTGCTGGAACTCAAGCCCGGGTCTGTGGACTGGGGCTCAGTCGTGGGTTGGTTGTCTTGATTTGCTCTGGCCATTTTCTGGTTGTTGGAGGTCTAAAATGAGGGCGCAAAAATGGGCGGTACGAGGCCGCCAGGCACGATAAACATTATAGCACGCACCTATGGAGCCACCGGGTTTCAGCAAACTCAAATGCTCGCTTTTTTGAAGCTACGGTTAAGTTGATCGGTGAGTTGGCAGGAGGTAGAGTAGCTCTGCCGGGTTACACATCAGCGGACTCTTCATCCAGGCCCAGTCCGTGCCGGATGGCGTACGCCGCGGCTTCAGTGCGGTTGGTGGAGTCGGTCTTATTCAGGATGCTTCTCACGTGGTTTCCAACGGTGTTGGCGCTAATGAACAACACCTCTGCTATCTCCCTGTCCATCTTGCCGGTGACAACCAGGCCTAGCCCTCCACTTCTCGTTGGGTGAGGCCATCTGGAAATGCGGGAGCGCGCACCGGGCGACCGGCAGACTCCTTTTGAAGCAAGGCTATTTTTTCCAAGAGCGGAGCATTGTCTACCTCGGTGGCGATACCCAAGGCTTCTTCCAGCAACAATTTGGCCTTTGCGGAGCCGTCTGGCAAGCCGACTCCAAAGCCCAGGACCTTCGGCGGTCTGGGGCTTTTTTATTTAGAGAATCCCTTGACCCCAAAACGTCAGGATGAACTTGTAACAGGGGGGTTCAAGTCATAGAATGGTTTAAAAGGGGCTGGATTTGTTACCAGCCCCTTTTCCGGCGTGCAAATTTATGTTTTGGCCGATTTTCGCCGAACCAACAACGGAGCCCTGAGCCACATAATGACCCTAAAGGGAGTTCTGGAATTACTGGACCACCACCCCGAGCACCGGAATAACGTCGATGTCTCGAGTAAAGCTGGCGGTCAACCCAGTGGAGAAACGTCGGTCACCGTTCGCCAGGGGGCCCGGTCGGCATTTCTGGCATCTTTGTGGTCGCGTCAGCAAGGCCCTCTTTTGGTGGTCACCCCTCGCCCCGACGATGCCAGGCGTCTCCACGACCAGTTACTCACCTATTTAGGCGAGGACCAACCCATCCATCTGCTGCCCGAGCCCGAAGTGCTCCCTTATGAGCGGCTGGCAGTGGACGCCAATACCACCAACCAGCGTTTGACTGCGTTGGCCGCATTGGCCACGGCCAGTAAATTGGCGCCGGGCGAAGCTGAAACCTACCCCTTAGTCGTCTGTTCGGTGGGTTCTGCGCTCCTATACACCTTGCCTCCAGAGTTGATGGCCGGCGTTTTCCCTGCCACCGGAGAGCTTAGCGTTTGGAAGAAGGGCGACCGTATTCGCATTGAAAGCGTCCTGGGCCAGTGGCTGGAGCTTGGCTACCACAATGAGCCGGTGGTGGAGGCCCCGGGCAGCTTCAGTCACCGCGGCGGAATCCTGGACGTTTATCCCACCGGGTCGGATTGGCCTCTACGCATAGAACTGTGGGATGACGAGATCGACACCATCCGTTACTTCGACCCCGTATCCCAGCGGTCGATACGTCCCGCTGATGAAGTCCGTTTGGCTCCCGCCAGAGAGCAACTGCCCGGCCTGGCAGACCAGGAAATGGTTGCCGCCCGGACCGAGGCCCTTGATTACGACAAGTGTGGCGAGGAAATCCACGACCGCATGGCCGAGGAACTCTCGCAACTGGCAACATCACCCAACCCAGAGACCCTCTCTTTCTACAATGGGCTGGTCAACCAGTCTCACCTGATGGAATACATCGGAGCCAACGGCATGGTGGTCTTGGAGCGCTCCGGCAGAGTGGAAGCAGAGGCCCTGGAACTGGAAGAACGCTTTGAACGCATGCGTGAAGCGCGGGAAGAACGGGGCGAGTTGCCAGTCAACTTCCCATCACCCCACATGGACTGGGAGGAATTTTCCAACCGGCTGGACGGCGTGCCCCAGATGCAATTGCAAACCTGGGTGGGCGACGATGAAGACAAGATCTTTAAGCCTTCCACCCAGTATTACGGCAAGTTGGAAGATCTGGTGGCAGACGTGCACCGGTACCAGGCGACCAACACTGCCGTGGTGGCCATCACCCAGCACCAAGGCCGAGTTGCTGAGATCCTGGAGCAAGAAGGTATCGGCGTAAACCGGGCCGATTCACTGGAATCCATCCCATCTCCGGGCCAGATTTTCTTGATTCCCGGCTCGCTACGCGACGGCTGGACAGTTGACCTGCCCGGCGATTCCAAGATGCCGGCCTCCCTGGTGCTGCTGACCGACTCCGAATTGTTCGGCACCGTCAAAGAACAGCGTTATACCCGCCGCCGCAAGGCTGAACACGGGCCTGAAGTGGTCCTGGCCGACCTGGTTCCCGGTTCCCACGTGGTGCACATCGATCACGGCGTGGCCCAGTTCGCTGGCACCACCCGCCTGGGAGATGGTGAGGATGAAAAAGAATACCTCATCCTGGAATACGCCGAGAATGACAAACTTTACGTGCCCACCGACCACCTAGACCGCGTAACTGCTTTTGTGGGCGCGCAGGACTCACCACCTTCGCTCACCCGCCTCAGCACCGCTGAATGGGCCAGGGTTAAGAACCGGGTGAAGGGCGCAACCAGGGAGATGGCCCAAGAACTTTTGCGCATCAACGCCGCCCGCGCCTTGGCCGTTGGCCACGAGCACGGCGGCGACACAGTCTGGCAGCGAGAACTTGAAGATTCTTTCCCATTCGTGGAGACGCCGGACCAGGCCAGCGCCATCATCGACGTTAAGAATGACATGGAAACCACTCGCCCCATGGATCGTCTGATCTGCGGAGACGTTGGCTACGGCAAAACGGAAATTGCGCTTAGGGCCGCTTTCAAGTCGGTGAACGATGGCCTACAGGTGGCCATCCTGGTCCCCACCACCGTCCTGGCTCAGCAGCACTACGTAACTTTTAGCGAAAGACTCAGTCCCTTCCCGGTGAGGGTTGAAGTCCTGAGTCGGTTCCGCACGCCCAAAGAACAGAAGGTAGTCATTGAAGGGCTGGCAGACGGCAGCGTCGATATCGTCATCGGTACTCACCGGCTGCTGCAAAAAGACGTCAAGTTCAAAGACTTGGGCCTGGCCGTAGTGGACGAAGAACAACGTTTCGGCGTCAGCCACAAAGAACGACTAAAGCAACTACGACAACAGGTTGATGTGCTGACCCTGAGCGCAACACCGATTCCTCGCACGCTGAACATGGCCCTAGCCGGTATTCGTGACTTGAGCACCATGGACTCCCCGCCGGAAGCGCGTCTGCCGGTGAAGACCTTTGTCTCTGAGTACTCTGAAGATGTGATTAAAGAGGCCATCCTACGGGAGATGGAGCGCGGCGGCCAGGTATTTTACCTCCATAACCGGGTCAGGACGATCCACCAAGCGGCCGCTGAAATCAAGAAAATCGTCCCCCAGGCACGGGTCATGGTCGGCCACGGCCAGATGGCAGAAAATGAACTGGAAGACGTGATGCTGAAATTCGGCAACGGTGACGCCGATGTGCTGGTCTGCACCACGATCATCGAGTCTGGTTTGGACATGCCCAACGTCAACACGTTGATTCTGGAACGGGCCGATCGGTTTGGGCTAGCCCAGCTCTACCAGCTAAGGGGTCGCGTTGGACGCAGCGAGCACCGGGCTTACGCCTACTTGTTGGCCCCCAAAGGTCGGCGCATCACAGAGGGAGCCGAACACCGCCTACAAGCCATATTAGAGGCTTCAGAGTTGGGCGCAGGCTTCCGCATCGCCATGCGTGACTTGGAGATTAGGGGTGCTGGCAATATCTTGGGCGCATCCCAGAGCGGCCATATCCAGGAAGTGGGTCTAGACCTGTATACCCAACTTCTCAATGAAGCGGTACGTGAATTAAGCGATGGGACAGGCGAAGGCGAAGAAGACACAGCTCCTGATGTTGAGATGCCCAGAATCGAACTGCCGATGAACGCCCGCATCCCTGAAGACTACGTTGACCACCTGCCCACGCGGCTGGCGGTTTACCAGCGGCTGGCCAAGATGGATGACGCTGAGTACATTCCGGAGATTCGCGAAGAACTTCGGGACCGCTTTGGCCCGCTGCCGGAAGAAGTGGAGAACTTACTGACACTGGCCGCTCTCAGAGCCTTGGCCGCCGATGTGGGAGTCGAGTCCATAGTGCAGGGCAATGATGCAATCATACTGGCCCTGCGGACCCCGGTGGGTGGAGCGAAAATCCCTCTTCAGAAGGCCCTTGGGCCGTCAGTTCAGGTGGGCAACACGCAGATGCAGATGCCCCTGCGCCGACTGGGTGATGAATGGTTGTCCCGCCTTACCAGAGTCTTGGAAAGGTTCTTGGCGTTCCAAGAGAATCTACGACAGATTGCCGCCGCAGCCTCCGCAGACTGACGCCCACTGGAAACCGTGCGTGGCAGTTGAGCGTATTAACGATTAGGCTACCATTTCAGAGAACGTTGAACCTACTTCTATTCAGCAACATCTAATTTTGAAGATGGTTCACAACGGAGGATACTTTGAAGGGAAAATCGATAATCGGTCGGTCTGAACACCCGCAGACCAGCATCAAGAAAAGTAGACTACGGTTTCTTTTGCCGTTGGTTTTATTATTAGCAGTGACAGCAATTGCTTGTAGCAGTGACAGCTCTAGTTCCAGCAGCAGTTCGTCCATCATTGGGGATGAGTCTGCCAGCAAAGGGTTCGAAGCACCAAACTTCTCCATTACAATGTTCCAAGAAGAAGATGTGGTCGGCGCCCAGGAAGTGGACCTCCACAGCCTAATTGGGACCAAGCCCATTGTGCTCAATTTCTGGGCTGGATTGTGCCCTCCCTGCCGGGCGGAGATGCCGGACCTCCAGGAGTTCAACGAAGAATTCGAGGACCGGACGCTCTTGTTGGGAATAGACCTGGGCCGGTTCACCGGGCTGGGAAGCCAGGAAGAAGCTAAGGAACTCCTGGAAGAGCTGGAAGTAACTTACCCCGCTGGTTTCACCAACGATAGCAGCGTAATCAGAGATTACCAGGTGTTGGGCATGCCGACGACGATTTTCATCGACACCGATGGCAAAATCTTCAATAAGTGGACCGGGGCGCTGAACAGCAGCGTGCTGAAGGAAAAGGCCGAGGAAATGCTGGCCCAATAAGCCTGCTTCTCACTTCCCCACGTCTCGTTCAGATAAATAAAAAGCCCGCCTGAATTTTTTGCGGGCTTTTTGTTTGCCTGCCTACTAGATACAGCAGATTCTTAATTACGCTCTGAAGCAGGTTTATTTTCTCGGCGAATCACCCAACCAATGGCGGCTATGTTGCGGTATACTATCTGAAGCCTTGTCCAGAACCCAATTCCGGCTGGGAAGCGGGATCGAAGCAAGGAAAGTCGGGGTGTAGCGCAGGGGTAGCGCGCTGCGTTCGGGACGCAGAGGCCG
>JAPKDE010000140.1 GCA_028822675.1 Dehalococcoidia bacterium
GGTGAACAGGGAATATTTTAGGAGGATGAGCTGAATTCCCTGCTCTCCAATTATTACTACGGAGCGTTTGGTGTCTTCGGATGTAAGGCCGCTCTAAAGTTGATCAGCAATTAGTCTGGCTGCGGATTCTACTCCCGCCAGATCCAGCAGCGGGTTGACGCCACTGCGCTGGGCAGTGTGCAGTTGGATCACCCAAACGCCTTTCTTGAATACCACTATGCTGCCGAACCCACCCTCATTGACTTCAAGAGAGCCTGATTCGTCTCCGATTGTGTCTGCAAAGTCCTGCATGGTCGAGGCTTCTAACGCGAGCAGCGCCATATGGTTGTCTGCTTCTTCTTCAGAGTCGAACTTGATGGTGGTCAAGGTCAGCCCCTGAGCCCTATCGGCTGCGACGAAGGACAATGAATCAAAGGAGATCATGTGCTCGACCGGGGTCGGGTCTACGTTCTCCGCCATGGCTCTCATGTCGATCTGCTTGGTGGATAGCCCGACACCACCTGCTAGCCCAGCCACGTCATTTACCGTCAGCAGGGTACTGATGTCGCCGTCTGGTACTTGAACTGACCCGTTGGTGGGTTCCGTCGTCGTGCTGGCGGTCGTGCTGGTATTAGTAGTGGCAATGGCAAAGGCGGGGAGCCGCGCCAGTTCCTCCGCGATTGTCTCGTCGCCCCGACTTTGCTGGATCGTCAAGGCATAAGAAACTACCAGCTCGGCCGTTTGTTGGAGCTCGACCCCGTATTTGCCGAATAGATAGTTGCGGTCTTACTCGTCCAGAGCGTTGAAAAACAATGAAAAACCCTCGAGCCTGGAGGTGATGAAACGGATGGGCTGGAGTGCCTCATCTGATAGGTCGGTGGTGTCGTGGCTCCACAGGGCGTTGGCCAGGTCATCCATGAGAGCAAGATATAACTAGTTCTGACCGTCGCGGTCAACGATCGCATCGTTTCCCGACAACACGACGATGTTTGACTTTCCAGTATCAGCCGTTTCGGTGGGAGTGCCCCCTCCGGTGGTCTGTGGGGCGGCTTCCTGACCCGTTTCCTGGTTGGGAGTTTCTTTGTCGGTGCCGTCTCCGCCGCAGGCTGCGAGCAGCGTCAGCAAAGAAATTGCCATGGCTGCTGTGATGAGTAAGCGTTTCATGTGGGTCTCCGATATAAATCCGTATAGCTACTAGACGCGGCAGGGCACGGAAAAGTTCCCACAGGCTTGTTATACATGCCTACCATAGAGGAAATGAAGGGAGGATGTGGCGACGGAGCAGGCGAATAAGCCGCTTCTGGTAACCGGGGTTTGGAAAGCCGCGTTTGGTAAACCAGGTTTGGCTAGAGCATCGCCTCATTCAGGGTCACGCCAAAACCGGGGCCGCCTGACGGCGAGATATAGCCGTTCTCCGGGGCGGGTTCGCCAAGCCAGAGGATGTCCCGTTCCTCTTTAATGTGGTCGGAATGAAACTCCGCCAGGTCGGCGCAATCGGTGGCGACCATCAAATGCAGGCCCCAGACCTCGCCACCCCGGTGCGGGCTGACTGGTATATCCAGCTTGTTGGCCAGCTCCACAATGCGCAGTCCGGCGGTGATGCCTCCGCACCAGGTAATGTCCGGCTGCCAGAGTCCCAGTGCGCCGGCCTTGGCAATATCGGCAAAGCCGTGGTGAGTGAACTCATGCTCACCGCCGGCCAAGATGGTGGAGCCGATTAGCGGCCGCAGTTCTGCTTGGCCTTCAAGATCGTCCGGGTTCAGCACGTCCTCATACCAGTAGAGATTGAACTCGGCTAGGCGCTTGGCCATTTCCACCGTGACCGGTTTGTCCCAGGACATGTAGGTGTCGATCATAAGCATGGCGTCGGGGCCAAACATCTCACGGGTCTTGGCGGCGGTCGCCACGGCGCTGCCGTAGTCGGCTTCCGAGCCGCTCCAGCGGTGGGGGAACTTGTGCGCCTTGTAGCCCAACTTATGGTAGAGCTCGGAGTCTGCACCAGTCGCGTAAGAGAACAGCTTGGTCCTCTTAGCGCCGCCCAACACCTCGTAGACCGGCTTGGACTCGGCTTTCCCCAGAAGGTCAAACAGCGCCAAGTCGACACCGCTCAAGGCCATGATTGCCAGGCCCTTGCGACCGTAGGGCATGGACGCAGCGTAAAGGGTGTCCCAGACAGCCGCGATATCCTCAACAGAGTTCACTTCCCGTCCGACCAGGTATTCCTTGAAGTGCCGATTGACGATCTCGACGCTGGCGATACCACCGCCGCCGTAGCCGAAACCAACCACTCCGTTGTCTGATTCCACGCGGACAACGATCTGCCAGAAGTTGGTGCGCCAAGATGGCACCACGTGTTTGTAGTTGGGGAATACGGCTTTGACGTCGGTGATTTTCATTGGTTACTTTCTGCTTTTTAAGGGTTAGGCCAGGTGAAGCGTTAGGTCAGGATATTAGGCGGAGGGCCACTTTGAACCGTCGCATGGCGCAGGTGGCCCGCAGTTCCTCAAAGCTCACAACCTCGGCGGATTGGAAGCCCTGACCTTCTTCTATTTGTCCGCCAACTTCCGGAATCCCCTTGCGGTAGATGCGGCCCAGTGGTTCGTCCTCGACCTCCGAATAGAGGAACCACGTGGTTGTTGGCAGGCAAGTTTCAGATTCGTTACTCAAAACTGTCAGCTCAACAGGGGCTATTGAATCGGAATCTGGGCGTAGGGAATGTTCTTGGACGGGTCGATCTTGCGGCGTTCGATGAACGATGTCCGGCGTTCTAGGCATTCCTCAGAGGCCAGGTAGTCCGGGTAGTGCTCTTGCATCGGAGTTGTCTCCGGGTTTTCAAAGTGATCGTGTCGGTTGTAAGAGATCTTCTGCATCTGGAGAATTATCGGGCTCACATTCTTGATGTCAGCGATCCAACGGTCGACCTCCGTCCACAGTTGGTTCGGCTCCACAACGATGTTGACCAGACCCATGTCCACGGCCTGTTGGGCGGTGTACTGACGGCAGAGCATCCACATCTCCCGCGCCCGTTTTTGGCCGATTCTAGCGGCGAGCATTGCCACGTTGTGACCGTTGGCCGGACTGCCCACGCGGGGTCCGGTCTGTCCGAACTTGGAGCGAGTGGTCGCAATGGTGAAGTCGCAGGTGTAGGCCAGGATGTTGCCGGAGCCGATGGCGAACCCGTCCACGGCCGCGATAACCGGTTGGGGCATCTGCATGACGACCTCGTTATACCGGACCTCGGTCTCGCTGCGGTGGCCTCGGTAGTCGCCGTGTTCCAGTTCCGGGTCGTAGCTCTGGTCGTTGCCGGTGCAGAAGCCGTTGGGGCCGGCACCGGAGATTACCACCACGCGGATGTCTGAGTCGGCAGCAGCGTCCAGCAGGCTATCAGCCATCTCGTCCATGGTGATGCCGCGCTTGGCGTTGTAGGTTTCAGGCCGGTTCAGCAGCAGCCAGGCAACGCCGTCTTCTTTTTTATAGACAACATCGGAGTAGTTATCCGAGCCGATTACCGAGGCCAGGTAGTTAGAGAATTTTTGGTCCACCATGTCCAGGGCGTCTTGGAACCCCTTGATCAGTTGGGACTCTGTCACATCAGCCTTGGCGCTGGCGACGATTTCGTCTTCGTTGCGAGCGGCTTGAAACCCTTTGGTATTCAGCCAGCGAGTGAACCCTCTGGTGAAGTCGTGCACCGCAGCGCAAGCCTCATGGGAGAAACTCATCCTGTTACCGGAGGCTAGGTCGTCCACCGTGATACTCAGGCTCGCCTGATCCGGCCCCGCAGCCGAGGTCAAACTCAGATTAAATTGCACCCCGGCCGAGGGGTAAGTCGCGCTGGTCTTTAAGTTGATGCTGGCTGGCATAAAGCCCTCCTGAAATTTGGCAAAGATATATCAGGTGGGATTCTATCAGGTAGGACTCGATCAGGTGGGACTAGATAAGAAAGCAGCCGTCTGCGAACTGCCGAAGACAAGCAACAAGAATGTACTGCGGAGGAAAGAAGAAGAAATGGCTCCCCGAGTAGGATTCGAACCTACGACCTATCGGTTAACAGCCGACCGCTCTACCGCTGAGCTATCGGGGAACGTTCAAAAAGAGGGTAGTGCCGTGGCTAGCACCGTAGTGATTAGCCTTAGAGATTGTAGCACCTAGCTGGGCCTTCGCTCAATATCGAATTAGCAATCGCTAGGCATTATTTTTCAAAGCGGCGATGGAGCGTTTGATTTGCTCTCCCACTTTTCAACGCCTTTTCACGGCGCATGGCCGAAGCTCGGTCAGAAAATTCTTCTTGATGAACTAATTCCCAAGGTCTTTTGCCTTTGGTCCAACCGCCCTCATCGTTTTGGTGTCGCAGCACTCGCTGGGCTAAATCAGACGTATGACCGACGTAAAGACGGCCTTTTGGGTTTTGTAGAACATAGACGTGATAGAGAATCGTTCACCTCAGACGAACGGCTAAAAATTGGTGGGGAAGGAGGGGATTCGAACCTACGACCTATCGGTTATTTCTTCCCGTACGGGAAGAAATCGCTCTACCGCTGAGCTATCGGGGAACGTTGAAAAAGAGGGAGTGCCTCAGCAGGCACCGTGGTGATTAGCCTCAAGAATGGAGGCACCTAGGCGGCACAGGCTCAATAAGTAATTGGTCGTTTTAGGTGGGCTGCGACATTCTGGAAGACCTTGCCTGTTGTATTATGGTCTTAATAATCTTTAATTTGCTGAACTAGGTTTACTGAGGAGCTCTTTTCCATGCCTTCTTTTGATGTGGTGTCCAAAACTGACTTGGCGGAAGTCGATAACGCGCTGAACGGCGTCGAACGTGAGATTAATCAGCGGTTCGACCTTGCCAACACCAAGTGCGCAATCATCCGCGCAGATGACACTCTGACTCTGACTGCCGACGACACAATGAAAATGCAGCAGGTTGAGGAATTGCTCCGCAAGTACCTGGCCATGCGCAATGTTGAGCTGGGCGCACTGGATTTCAAAGAAGCGCAGGACGCCGCGGGCAGCAGCCTCCGTGAAGTAGTGGACATCAAGCAGGGGATCGACAGCGACCTGGGCCGCAAAATCGTCAAGGAAGTGAAGTCGGCCAAGATGAAGGTCCAACTGGCGATTCAGGGCAACGAGCTCCGGGTGACCGGCAAGAAGCGGGATGACCTGCAGGAGGCAATCACCTTCATCAAAGAGATGAAGAACTCCCAACCGCTTCAGTTTGTTAACTTCAGGGACTAGACCTTCAGTCGTTGGCCACCAGCTACAACCACCTGCTCATCCTGAAGGGTGAACTTGCTGGCGTAATGGTTTCCTGCCTTCGGAGGAAAGACGGAAGGTTGCGGACGGGTATCTGATGAAAACAGGTTCGTGGGCATTCCGCTCATGATGAGCCTGTCGAACCACGTGGTCGGGGAAATTTATGCTCCAGCAAGTAATCCTTCGACAGTTCCGATAAATCGAGACTCTCGAACTAGGTCGGAGCTCAGGATGAGCGGAGGTCTCTCCGCGCCCAACAGTCATTCCCGCGAAAGCGAGAATCCACTGCGCCCAAATATTCGCTGGCTTAACCCACAGCGGGCATGACTGTCGAATAGGAATTGCCCTCACCTCCGACTTCGTCGAGAGTCTCGACATAGTCGAACCTAACCTTCCCCTTGTGATGAGGAGGGGGGGGTTGTGGGCCTGCCCTCCGTCTTTCCCGCGAAGGCGGGAATCCAGACAGCTATGAATTAACGAACCCCCAACCAGGTTTTTAGTCAGTAAAGTTTGGCATGACTTCTTTGGCGAATAGGTCCAGAGAGTCGAGCACTTTCTGGTGCTCAATACCTCCAAAGTTGATGAAGAAAATTAGCTTCTCGACACCTGATTTTTCCAGGTCTTTAATCTTGGCGGTCAGATCATCGGGCGTGCCAAACAGGGCCACATTCTCATACATGGCGTTGAAGTCGAAGGTCACGTCCCTGGAGAACCTGCTCCGGTAGGCCCGGTACTCCTCCGGCAGCAACTCCACCTCATTGTCCGGCGGCGCGCCAACCTCCTGCCCGGTCTGCTTGAACCACATGAACGGCGCTTCAGTGTCGTTCCGGGATTGGGACATATTCTTTGCCGTATACATGGGCCGTGCCACTACAACCCTGTCCTTGTTGTATTCGTGTCCTGCTTCAGCCAGCGCCCCTTTGTAGAACTGAACTTGCTTAGTAACCTGATCGAAGGGTTCACCCTGGCCGATGAGCAGGTTCCAGTCGTTGCTGGCGACCCGGTTTACGCTAGTCTCGCTGGAGGCCGCTACGAAGATGGGCGGGTGGGGCAGTTGGACTGGCCGTGGGTGCACAGTCATGTCTGTAAACTGCCAGAACTCGCCGTTGTGGTCGAAGGGCTTGTTAGATGTCCAGGCTTTGGTCAGGACATCCATGGTCTCCTCAAACCGCCGGCTGGACTCCTCCATAGGGATGTTCAGCTTGTGGAACTCGCCCCACTGGAAACCCCGGCCTACGCCAAAGTCCAAACGACCGTCGCTGAGTAGATCGACAGTGGCTGCTTGTTCGGCCAGTTCAATGGGGTTGTGGAAAGGCAACACAGTTACGCCTGTGCCCAGCCTTATCGTCTTCGTGACGCCGGCCAGATAGGCCAATAACGACAGCGTTGCCGAGACGATTCCGTGGCGTGAGAAATGGTGCTCAGTGATCCAAACCGAGTCGAAACCAAGCTGCTCAGCGTGGATCACCTGGGCCAATGCTTCTTTGTAATACCTGACTTGTTCGTTGGGGTTCGGAAGTTGGACCGATTGGAACAGACCGAATTTCATGTTGGCTACCGCCGAATAGATTTACCCTTGGGCCGCGGGTAGTTTAACCAAGAACCTACCAGAGTGGTAGTGCTTGTTAGCCCTAGTACAGACACGAACCCTTGCTTCGGTGCAGTTGTGGTACTAGGATTGGGAGCGTCCTTATTCCGATTCGGGAGCCACACCCCCACCGTT
>JAPKDE010000141.1 GCA_028822675.1 Dehalococcoidia bacterium
TGGGGACTGGGACCGGACGAATTACTGGCCGTGAACCCCAAGCTGGTAATGCTGCGTTATTCCGGGTTTGGCCAAACCGGCCCGTACAAAGACCGGCCTGGCTTTGGAACCATCGCCGAGTGCATGAGCGGGTATATCAGTATGACCGGCTTTCCAGACACCCCGCCCAACCTGCCGCCCATCCCCTTGGCCGACGAAATCGCCGGGGTGTTTGGTGCAATGGCCGGCATGATGGCGCTCTACCACCGCGACGCATCGGGAAATCCTGATGCCAAGGGCCAAGTGGTTGATGTGAGCCTATTTGAGCCGCTCTTCCGACTCTGCATCCCCCATATCACCATGTTCGATATGCTGGGCATCAACCGGGAGCGGGTGGGCAATGACTTCCCTGACGCCGCGCCCCGCAACCTATACAAGACCGGCGACGACCGCTGGCTGGGCCTTTCTGCAACCTCCCAGAGCACATTTGAAAGTCTGGCCAAGGCCATGGGCATGCCCGACCTGATCGACCGGCCTGAATTCAAGGACAACGCCGCCCGCCTAGATAATCGGGAAATCCTGAACGACGAACTACAAGGTTGGCTGGGCCAGAGAGACTTGCAAGAGACCATGGACCAGTTGATCCCGTCGGGCGGGGTGGTCGGCCCGGTCTATGACGCCCCACAGATAATGGCCGACCCCCATTACCTGGCCCGGGAAGACATCATCGACATCGACGACCCGGAGCTTGGCAAGACCAAGATGCTGGGTGTGGTGCCTAAATTCAGCGAAACTCCTGGCGCTGTACAGCACGCCGGCCCAACTGTGGGAGAGCACAACCAGCACATCTACCTCTCATGGCTGGGCTTGGGTGATGACGACCTGGGCGAATTGGCCGAAGAGGGGACAATCTGAGATGAGCAGCGCACAACCAACTCGCCTGCTAATCGCTACCGGAAATCCCGGCAAAATGCGTGAGTACTCGGAGCTTTTGTCGGGTATTTCTTTTGAGTTGGTCTCGTTAAAAGACCTGGGTATCACCCACGAGGTGGATGAAACTGGCGATACCTTTGAGGAGAATGCTTGGTTGAAGGCGTCCGAGTACGCAGCGCTTTCCGGTCTGCTGACCCTGGCTGACGATTCGGGGCTTGAGGTTGATGCCCTGGGCGGCGAGCCCGGTGTGCGCTCCGCCCGGTATGGCGGTGACGCCTGTCAGAGCGACGGTGACCGGGTCAACCTACTATTGAAGAATCTGGAAGACGTGCCCTGGGATGAGCGGACAGCACGGTTCCGGTGCGTGATCGCCGTTGCCAAATCTCCCCTAGCCCCTCTTTATCCCGATTTGAATCGGGAATGGGAACAAGCCTCCCCCTTCAGTAAAGGGAGATTAGAGGGGGATGCTGCCCCCGCTTTAATCACCCAAGCCGAGGGCTCAGTGGACGGAATGATACAATACAGCCCACAGGGCGATGACGGATTCGGCTACGACCCCGTGTTCTTTATCCCGTCTCGCGACAGGACCCTGGCCCAGATTTCATTGGCCGAGAAAAACCAATTCAGCCACCGGGGCAACGCCGCCAAGATAGTGGTGGAATCCCTCAAAAAGCTGATAACCGATAGCTAAAAGCAGACAACTAAAGAATGCTAACTGATAAATTCAGCAGGCCCATGCGTGACCTGCGTATCTCCGTGACCGACCGGTGCAACTTCCGGTGCCCCTACTGCATGCCCGCCGAGATTTACGGCGAGGCCTATGAGTTCTTGCCCCGCGAAGACATTCTCACCTTTGAGGAACTAACCCGGCTGGTGGGTATCTTCGCTGAATTGGGCATCGCCAAACTGCGCATCACCGGCGGGGAGCCGTTGATGCGGAACGACCTTCCGACACTGTTAAAGATGCTGACTGACGTTAGCGGCATCGATGACCTAACGCTGACCACCAACGGCTATCTACTCAGCCAGTTTGCCCAACAGTTGAAGGACGCCGGCCTGGACCGCATCACGGTCAGCTTGGACAGCCTGGACGACGAGGTCTTCAAGACTATGAATGGCCGTGGGTTCACCACTCAAAGAGTCCTTGAGGCCATCCAGACCGCCGCCGATGTGGGTCTCTCACCCATCAAGATCAACTGCGTGGTGCAGAAGGGCGTCAACGACCATACCATTGTCGACCTGGCACGCCACTTCAAGGGCACCGGCCACATCGTCCGCTACATCGAATACATGGATGTGGGCAACCGCAACGGCTGGCAGTCGGAGCAGGTTGTACCCGCCGACGAGATCATCGCTCGCATCGATGCCGAGATGCCCTTGGAAGCAACTGAAAGCAACTACAAAGGCGAGGTTGCGACTAGGTACAGTTATAAGGACGGCAGCGGCGAGATCGGCCTGATTGCCTCGGTGACCAAACCGTTCTGCGGCGACTGCACCAGGGTGCGTCTGTCTACCGACGGCAAGATATTTACCTGTCTCTTCGCCAGCGAGGGTGTCAGCCTGATGGACCCCATCCGGGCCGGCGCAAACGACGACGACCTGCGAAAACTCATCACCAGCATCTGGTCTGTGCGCTCCGACCGATACTCGGAGGAACGCGCCGCCGCGCCCAATGAACCGGGCGCACCCAGAAAGATAGAGATGTACCAAATAGGGGGGTAGTGGGCCGTCGGCGGTCAGCAGTTCTTTGGCTGGTGGTTGCAGGCTGATGGCTATTAGTTTTATGCAGATTAATGGATACGTGATCCACACTGACGGTGCCTGCAAGGGCAATCCTGGCCCGGGAGGCTGGGGAGCCGTCATTGAAACCAACGGCACCCAAGAGATTATCTCCGGCGGCGAACTTCAAACCACCAACAACCGCATGGAAATGACCGCTGTGATTAAAGGGCTGGAGGCCATCGACCCGTCGGCTCCGGTGCTAATCAGTTCTGACAGCACCTACGTCATCAACACCATGACCAAGGGCTGGAAACGCAAGGTCAACAACGACCTTTGGGATCAACTAGACCGCCTAGTAAAGAACCGTGACGTCTCATGGCGTTGGGTTCGCGGACACAGCGGAGACCGCGGCAACGAACTGGCTGATTCCGCAGCCACCAAAGAAGCCGGCACTGCCAAGTAGCAAATTACTCCTACCGCTCGTCCTGAGCTTCGACCAAGGTCGTGAGTCTCAATTTATCGGACCTGTCGAAGGGCCACACATCTGCCAAGGAGCACCGCACGTTATGTCCACTGCCAATGACAACCCGGACCTTCATCTGACCCACCTAGACGACCAGGGCAACGCCAAGATGGTTGATGTGGGCGACAAAGACATCACCAGTCGGGTGGCTGTGGCTCGTGGCCATGTGTCAGTCCAGCCGGAGACGCTGCGCCTGATCAAAGAAGGGCTGATGAAGAAGGGCGACGTTCTGACCATTGCCCAATTGGCTGGCATCATGGGCGCCAAGAAAACTTCAGAGCTTATTCCCCTCTGTCATCCATTGCCGTTGGATAAAGTGGACGTTGCGTTGTCTCTGGACGACGCGAAATGCCAAATCAACATCGAAGCCACCGCCAAAACCACCTCTCGCACCGGTGTGGAGATGGAGGCGTTGACCGCCGTCACCGTCGCGGGTCTGACCCTCTATGACATGTGCAAGTCAGTTGACCGGGACATGCGCATCGAAGCCGTCCGCCTGGTGCAAAAAAGCGGCGGTCGCAGCGGAGACATCCACCTAGAAGACTAGGCGGGCGGCGAGCCGCGTTTTCATGGGGCTGCGGGGGTTTCCTGCAAGCGGCCATTCCGGACTGGCAACGCACTCATCCGGTCAGAAGTTGCCTTGGGGGGTCATGCCCATGAAGAACTGGCCTGCAGTTTCAAAGTGGGTAGCGCGGCCCTGGATGTGCTGAGATACCACGTGGATGTCCTGGAACTGCCGCTGGATTGGGTTCGTTTCCAAGATCGCGTTGGAACCGCAGAGCTCGTAGGCAGTCTCGACAATCTCCTTCGATTTGCGAATCCCAAACGTCGCGGCCAACCTCAGCTTGATTCGCTGTTCCACAGTCAGGGGTTTGTTGGCAATTGCGCTCTCCCAAACCGACGCGTGGGCCTCCCGCAGGAACGCCTTGGCCGAATGCCAGATTGCCTCGGCTTCACCGATGATCCGCTGGGTGGTGGGCTCGTCCTGCAGTAGCCGAGACGCCCGACCTGGAATCTTTATTTCAACCAGCTTCATGGCCGTACCCAAACTGGCTTGGGCGATACCCAGCGCCACGGTTGAGAACCCGGACGAGAACAGCAGCGTGGTGGGTATTCCGTACACCGGGCCCTCTTCTCTAGGTTCGTTGGTTGGGCTGTAGGTCCTTTCCTCGGGGATAAACAAATCATCAACTTCAAAGCTGAAGCTGGCGGTGCCCCTCAGGCCACGAACCGGCCAGAAGTCCACAAATTTCACGTCATCTCTAGGAATCAGCATCACCCGGCCACTCTCCCGCACAAATACTGCGCCGGGTTCTTGGTCTTTGGGCATTACGGGAGCCAGGGCCGCAATCCAGGTGGCGTGGGTGATCCCGCTACTGAAATTCCAGCGTCCACTTAGTTTGTATCCGCCGTCACAGGGTACCGCCTTGGCAGATGAATCTGGCGGCCCATTGGTCACCACAGCCCGACCCTCCGCATAGATTTCTTCCGCAACACCCTGGGGCATCCGGAGCGAGTTTGTGGAGAATACGTTGTTCTGGTTCATGCACCACCCGGTGCTGCAGTCCGCTGCGGCAAAAATCTCCAGTATCTTGAGAAAATCTGAGTGGGCCAGTTGAGCGCCGCCCAAGGATTTGGGCAGCAACAGCCGGAAGAAACCCTTATCGGCAAACTCGCCGGTTAGTTCTGCCGGAATCTGCCGGTCAATGTCTATTTGGTCTGCATTGGCGGCCACTTTCTCCGCCAATTCATGGGCCGTTTCAAAGTAGTAATTGAGATCATGCTGGGGAAACGCCATTATTTTCTCGCTTAATGAAGTCAGGGGTAAATTCGAGGCCCTCGGCAGAAGCCGGTTCTACTACTCCTGGGCTGATGCCTGCTCTAAAACTAACCCGGGTAAAATCGCAAAAAGCCAGCCAGGCTGCCGCAAATCTAAAACTATCGCCTCGCCTTGTCAATCGCGCCTGCGATATTTCAAGCCCTACGCTATCATTATTTGGCTTTTGAGATGAATTTCCAGCCCAATGGCCGAAGATTTGGTGGTAAAATTCAGCCCTTTCTAAATCATAATTTAGGGCACGGAGATTTCATGGTCGGCAAGATATTGGCGTCGGAGGAGTTGCTCCAACGGGCCACAGACATGATTCCGGCTCTCAAAGACCGAGCGACCGAAACAGATAATCTTCGTCGGATTCCAGATCAAACGGTTCAGGACCTGCGGTCTTCGGAGTTGCTGCGTATTGGCGTCCCCCGGCTTTACGGCGGTCTGGACGTAGACTATGGCTCCATGTTTGAGGTTGGCGCCGTATTGGGCACCGCCTGCGCCGCCACATCCTGGTGCTTTTGCATCTGGACGGCCCACTCCTGGCTGGTGGGCCATTGGCCGGCTGAAGCCCAGCAAGACGTCTTTGGCGGCGGCCCAGATGTCCTCTGCTCCAGCTCATTGAATCCGGGCAAGTCGACCCTGGAGAAAGCCACCGTCGGGTTTCGGCTGTCCGGGCGTTGGGAATTCTCCAGCGGGTCCGACGCTGCTGAATGGGTGATGGTTGGCGCGAACAGATCTGATGATCTGGTCTGGATTTTGGTGCCGAGATCGGATTACGAGGTTGTTGATACATGGTTTGTCTCCGGTCTCAAGGGCACCGGAAGCAACGACATTGTAATCAAGGACGCCTTTGTCCCTGATTACAGAGTGTTGGACTTCATGAAATCGGGAGATGGGGATTGGACCGGATGGGAGATGCACCAGCAGGATCGCTATCGCCTGCCAGCTCCAGTATTACTGGGGTGGGACTTGGCCACACCGATGATTGGAATCGCCCAGGGATCGATAGACGAGTTCACAACCAAACTCGCTGGAACTTCGGGGCCGGGTAGGACTGCCGATTCGGAGGGAGTTCAGCTACGTCTGTCCCAGTCCGCTGCGGAGTTGGATTCGGCTCGCGCGCTGATGCGGGAAGACATCGCGGGGATCTTCAAGAAAGCCCAAACCGGAGCTGCGTTCACCACGCTGGAACGGGCAAAAATTCGACGAGATAAGGCATTCATCGCCCAGCTATGTCTGAGCTCAGTCAATCGACTGTTTGAATTCAGCGGCGGGCACGGTATCTTTGAATCCGAAATCCTTCAGCGCTTCCACCGCGATATCCAGGCTGCGGTCCGTCGCGACGGGTTCATGATGGAATTCGGCGGGCTGCAGTACGCGCGCGTCGCCCTTGGTCTCGACCCCATCGGAAGAATCTAGGCTTCTTACCTGACCGAAGAACTTGCGGGGTTTAACTCTGGCGGGAGATCTCCACTTGCAGCATTTGTATCGCCAGCGTGGCGTAGGCAATGTACAGCTCTGGATGCAGGTCCAACTCGGTGAACTGCTCCACCTGATCAACCTCTGCCGGGCCAACTGCGCCGGGTATTAGCCTGAGGTCCAATTCAGAAATTTCGCCGTTCGGTAACAGAACCACGCAGCCTACTCCTGGCGGCGGTTCGAATCCCGAGCCGGATGGCAATTCCAGTTCAATTGCCTGCAACGTGCTCATTCCCAAGAAGGCTGGAAACGGATCCAGTCGGTCAGCTAAGTCGGCCACAGTCGCTCGCAACCGGTCTGCGGAGCCCCTGATAGCTTCTGGGGAGCGAGTGGGCGGATCAGAATCGGGCGAAAATTCGGGGGTTATATCTTCTGATTTGGTCATAGTCTGGCAATTCTAACCCGCCAGATGGCCCCCATGCCAATTGACACTGCCAAACCGAGGCCATTAACATAGTTAGTCGAGGCCAAAATTTAAGGAG
>JAPKDE010000013.1 GCA_028822675.1 Dehalococcoidia bacterium
ACTAATCACTGACTGGCTATTCTGGTCATAATTGACAACCGGGTCGATGCAACACGTCGACCGCAGCATGTAGAGCATGCAACCAAAACCAACGAACAACAATGATTTGGAACTTGAAGCCATTGCGGCCTTGCAGGCAGAGGGTCATGTCCGGCTGACGGAACAGAACGGGCAGGCAACCCAAGCGACTCCAGTAGTTGTCCGAATTTCCGTTGCTCTGGCTGGATCGGCAGCGATAGGGCTGTTGTTCCTAGTGGAATGGACTGGTTGATTTAGCAAAAATTTTGGCGCTTGAAGCCACCAATTTTGGGAGATGCGTAAACATGTCTACTGAACCCAGGGACTATGGAAAAGAAGCAGTCGTCCGGCATCGAGAAACCAGAGGCAAGGTCAGTATCGCGCCAAAGATGAAAGTTGAGACGCTGGATGACCTATCCATCGCCTACACTCCTGGAGTGGCGACTGTTTGCATGGCCATTCACGCCGACAAGTCAGAGTCCTACCACCTCACCAACCGGGCCAATACCGTAGCCGTGGTGACCGATGGTTCTGCGGTGCTGGGGCTGGGCAACATTGGGCCTGAAGCCGCCATGCCGGTCATGGAAGGCAAATCCATCTTGTTCAAGGGATTGGCCGACATTGACGCATTCCCCATCTGCTTGGACACCCAAGATACCGACATAATCATCCAGACCGTGCGAGCCTTGGCTCCCAGTTTTGGGGGCATCAACTTGGAAGATATCGCCGCGCCGCGCTGTTTCGACATCGAAGATTCGCTGCAGGATCTGGGAATCCCGGTGTTCCATGATGACCAACACGGAACAGCCATCGCCGTGCTAGCCGCAGTGATTAACGCCCTGCTTGTAACCAACCGCAAGATTGAAGACACCAAATTCGTATTCGCCGGCGCAGGCGCGGGTGGCATCGCCTCCACAAAGCTGCTCCTGGACCACGGTGCCAAACACGTAGTCTTGGTAGACAGTGTCGGTATTATCTCCCGCGACCGGACCGACCTAACAGCCGTTAAGTCTGCCATGCTGGACACCACCAACCCGGACAATCTCTCCGGAGGCATCACCGATGCCATGCGCGGCGCAGACGTATTCATTGGCCTGGCGGCCGGTGACATGATTAGCCCGGAGATGGTCACATCCATGGCCAAAGACCCCATAGTATTCGCCATGGCCAACCCCATTCCGGAAATTTGGCCAGACCTGGCCAAGGCAGCCGGAGCAGCGGTGGTTGGCACCGGACGTAGCGACTTCCCGAACCAGGTCAACAACAGCTTGGTCTTCCCCGGCGTTTTCCGGGGCGCGCTGGACTGCCACGCCACCAAAGTCACAACCAAAATGAAACTGGCGGCGGCCATCGCTCTGGCGGCCATGATCGTGGAACCCACCGCAGAGAACGTCCTTCCCTGGTCTCTGGACCCGGAAGTAGCCCGCACTGTTGCCAAAGCCGTCTCCGACGCGGCCTAGCAGTCTTATGACATCTGCGTCTTCTCGGCCTTTTCAATCTTTCGCGTCTTCGACGCGCGTCACGGTTGAGTCTCTGGATCGGTTCCGGGCCAACCTGCAGTCGCTGGTTGCCGAGAAGGCCAAGACGCTGCCGAGTCTTCGCTACTGCGACCTCCGCATAGAAGTCCGAGAAGAGAAGGGCGCTCTGGCGGAGAACGGTTCGGAGAAGGCCAGCTCCGAGGACTACGCCTTTGATTTCGGCGTTAGGGCCATTGCCGGGGGACGCACCAGCGCCTCTGGTTATTACGGCCGCGTTTTGGGTACCACCGATCTTGATCGCCTGGAAGACGTGGTCTGGGATGGCATCAAACAAGCCCATAACCGGGCAAGGGCTAGCGCCAGGGAAAAATCGCGCGCCAAGGGCCGTTTCCCAAACCTGGGCAGCAGCCTCACTGCGGGAGACCTGGCCGTCGTGCCAGTCAACCAGGACACAGTCCCAGCCATCTACGCCTCTGATCCACGGCAAGTTCCGCTTGGTGACACCATTGCGATGGCCGTGGACGGCTGCAAGGCGATGCAGAGCCAAGGGAGTAACATTGTTTACTCGGCGGCATCAGCGTCGACATTCTTGCTCCGGGAACTGTTTTTCAGTTCTGATGGCGCAGATATTGACCAGAGTTTTGCCCAGACAGAGGGTTTTGCCATTGCCATCTGCAGCGGGGAGCACGGTAATTTTGAACTGTACGACTTCACCGGCCACCAGCGTGGTTGGGAGGTCTTGACCGACGGCTACACCAACGGGCCCATCGTGCTCCCCAACTTCACGGACTTCTGCAAGAAGCTGGGCGCAGACGCGGTGGAAGTGTCCGCTGCGCCGCCTTTAAAGCCGCCGAACAAAGAAGTAACGGTCGTCACCAACCCGCACTTTAATACCCTGCTGATCCATGAAGTGGTCGGCCATCCGTCCGAGTTGGATCGGGCATTGAAGTATGAGACCGGCTATGCGGGACGATCCTGGTTCCTGAAAGACATGCAGGATAACCAACTGGGCAATCAGATCGCCTCGCCATTGGTCACCGCCTACTCGGACCCAACCATGGAGGGTTACGGCTCCTTCAAGTACGACCATGAGGGAACACCGGCCCGTCGCGCCTACATTCTCAGAAACGGCGTATTGGAAGAGTTTTTGAATAACCGTCAGACGGCGGCTATCATTGGGGCAGAACCCAATGGGTCGGCCCGCTCCACTGAAGCCCAATTGGTGCCGCTCATCCGCATGACCAACACCATCTTCGGCGCAGGCGAGCAAGACCCACAGAGCATCATATCTGAGGTTGAAGACGGGTATTACATCGACGGACACCGTACGCCTTCGATCGCCGAGTCCAGGGAAAACTTCCGCATCACCGCGGTCAAGGTCTATGAGATTAAGAACGGCCAGTTGGGAAGGCTGTACCGGGACGGCGGTATAACTTCGGACAGCCGTGACTACTTTATGTCCATTGACGCGGTGGGCAACGACCTGCGAGTGAACCCCATTCCCAATTGCGGCAAGGGACAACCGATGCAGGCCAAGCGCATGAGCAACGGCGGGCCTACTATGCGAGGGGTAGCTCGTCTCACGGGGCCAGGCTAACCAAGGCTATGAGAGGCGTCACTCGTTTAACTGGGCCAGGCTAGACGGCACAATTTTGAGGAAAGCATGACGGTAGCAATAATAATTATCGGCATAGTCGCCCTGTTATCCACGGCGTCGGCTATCATCCTCATGCTGCGCCTGCTCAAATCTCAAGAAACTTCCAACTCCAACAGTGAAGAGAGTGCCCTTGGCCACCAGGTGGGCGAGATTCGACAGGGCATGGACCGAGTTAATGAGGCCATCCAGCACCTAAACGTAGACCGCGCCAAGCAGTCAGAGCGACTGGAAACCATGCTGTCCAGCTTGAACACCAGTTCCTCTGCCCTCCAAAACATCTTGGCCAACACCCAAGTCCGCGGCCAATGGGGCGAGCGAATGGCTGAGGACGTTTTCCGTCTGATCGGCTTTGTAGAGTCGGTAAATTACACCAAGCAGACCACCACTTCCGACGGCAGTTCTAGGCCGGATTTCACCATATTGATGCCGGATAACAAGAAGCTCAACATGGACGCCAAGTTTCCGCTGACCAACTACATGAAACTGGTTGAAGCGAAGTCTGAAGCGGACATCCAGGAGTACAGCCGTTCCTTCCTGCGGGACGTGCGAGACCGCACCCGAGAAGTCATTGGCCGGGATTACATCAACCCTGAAGACAATACCCTGGATTACGTGCTCGTTTTCATCCCCAACGAGACCATGTTCCACTACATCCAACAGCACGGGGCAACGCTGGTGGAAGAAGCGTTGCAAAACCGGGTGGTGCTCTGCTCACCCATCAGCCTCTTCGCCATTCTGAGCGTTATACGCCACGCCTTGGACAACTTTGCCATTCAACAGGCTTCGGACGAGATTCTATCGGTGCTGGCCAGCTTTGACCGGCAGTGGGACCGGTTCACCGCCCAGATGGACTTGGTGGGCAAGCGTTTCGAGCTGGCTCAAAAGGGGTTCGAAAACCTAGCCGGCACTCGGCGTCGGGCGCTGGAACGTCCGTTAAGTCAGATTCAGGCCATTCGCCAGCAACGGGGAATACCCGACGCAGCGCCGAACGAAGCTCTAGTGGAGGCTCTGGGGGAAACTCGGTCGGAATCGCTGGACGAACCGTCTGACTCAGACGACTCATGGGCACTACCCGAGCCGCCAACCGATGAAGAATAGCCCTTTGAATTATTACCCTCCGGGCCGGGCTGCTCTTCGGAAGGACCGACCAGAGTGATATCCCTAGCCAACCTGCGCCGCGCCGTTAAGGACGCCTTGGCGTTTGCCGCCTCCCAACCCGACGTAACCGAGGTTGAGGTCTTTGCTTCGGCTGGGTCCAACCTCACTGTTCGGCTCAATTACACATCCCACATCCCAAGCAACGGCGTGGAAGAACCCAAGTCCACAGAGGGTTACGGCCTGGGCATCAGGGCCACTTTCCGAACCCCCAACGGCATCAAAACCGGCTTTGGCAGCGAGCCTACCGACCTCTCCGTGGCCGGTGCTGAACGGGCGTTAGAAAAAGCCCGTGCCGGAGCAGTTGCCGATCCCGAGTTTGTGTCGCTGCCCAAGCTTGATTCACTCCAGCGACCAGCATCAAAGGAACAGGAACCGCTGGCCAACTACGACCCAGCGCTAATGCGCATCAGCGGCAAGGGTCTGGTGGACGCGGGCTGGAGCATGATGCACCGCGCGTTGGACACCTTCCAGTCGTCGGAAGACTTGATGGGCTTGGCCGGCTCAGCGGAAAAAATGTCCGAACTTGGCCTGATTTTGGGCGGCGACGTGGTCATGCTTCAAGACCGAATGGCCATCGGCTCAACCCATATACCTAGGATTAAGACCGAGCAGAACACCCTGATTATGTCATTCGCCACGGCCATGATCGAGACCCAAGCCAGCAAGGGCAGCGGCTGGTCCGTTGGCAGTCAGCTCGCCGATTTCACCGGGGAAGCCGCTGCGGAAGCCGCACGCAACGCCATCGCATCGATGGAGGGCGAACGCATACCGACCGGCAAGTACAACGTGATTCTTGGCCCCCAAGCAGTAGCCGAGATACTTGATTGGGTGCTGATGCCGGGGCTGTCTTTGGACATGTTCTTCGCCGGTGCATCGCCATTCATGGGCAAGCTGGGCCAGTTGGTGGCCTCAGAAGACTTCAACCTCTACGACGACGGCGCGTCCCCAAACTTGCCCAGCGCCAAGTCGATCACCGACGAGGGCCTGCCCACGGGACGTACTGACTTAATCCGCAACGGCAAACTGTCGGGCCTGCTGTCTGATTATTACAACTACCAGCGCATCCTGAATGACGCCACCGGGCAGGACAAATTAGGAACCAACCCGGCCAGCGCCCTGGAGATGATTGCCCCCCGCAACGGGTTCCGGCCTGGCAACGGCGGTGGCCGTGATTTTGCATCCATGCCCGGCGCAGTCCCCAAGAACTTGGTGATTGAAGGCAACCGGACCAACACCCAGGAAGAATTGCTGCAGTTGGTTGGCAACGGCGTCTACATTGGCCGCATCTGGTACACCTACCCGGTGAATGGCACCACTAGCGGAGATTTCAGCGGCACGATTATCGGCGATTCCTACCTGATCAAAGATGGCAAATTCGCCGCTCCGCTGAAACCCAACACCGTGCGCATGAACGACAATGTGCTCCGGCTGATCAACAACATCCTGGGCATTGCCTCCCAACGCCGGGCCACAGTGCGCTGGTCGTCAGACCAGGTGACCTGGGCGCCGGAGATTGCAGTATCCGGCTACGGCCTGGAAGAGATTTCCGAATACATGGAGAGCGTCTAATGGCTGGCGAAAATATAAAGTTCGAAAAAATGGACGGAGTGGGCATCATCACCCTAGACCGCCCCGAATCCCGAAACTCCCTCACTCCGGACATGGTCAACGAAATGGGAGAGGCGATTGAGGCCTGCAAGCGCAACGATGTCCGGTCCGTACTACTCACCGGGACCGGCGCTGCGTTCTGCTCCGGCGCCGACGTGAAAATGTTCATTGAGGTGCTGGATGGCGGCGGCCCAGACGGCCTGCACGAACACATCAGCACAATGGCCGATGCGCTCCACACCAAGGTGGTTCTCAGTCTGCGGAGACTGGAGAAACCGGTGGTAGCGGCAATCAACGGTGTCGCCGCCGGCGCAGGTTTCAGCCTAACCCTGGGCTGTGACATCCGGTACGCCGCCCAAAGCGCCCGGTTCCTGATGGCCTACGCCAACATTGGCGCAACGGCTGACGGCGGTTCCACGTACCTGCTGCCCAGGCTGGTGGGCTCTGGCCGCGCAATGGAGCTATATCTGGCCAGCCAGCCCATCGGCGCGCAGATGGCCCTAGAGATGGGTCTGGTCAATCAGGTGGTGGAAGACGAGCACCTGTTTCGCCACGCCATGGAAACTGCCGTCAGACTGGCGCAGGGGCCGACCTTGGCTTACGGAAAGGTAAAAGCCCTGTTCGATCAGTCATGGAATCGGGACATCGTGACCCAACTGGACGCAGAAACAGAAGCGCTGGCCAACAGCGGCCTAACCGCGGATTTCCAAGAGGGCATCAAGGCCTTCGCCGAGCGACGCCAAGCCAGGTTTCAGGGCAAGTAGGGGCAGGCCCTACTCCAACTCGGCAACGGTGATGCCGTCGCCGCCGGCCCCTTCTCCGTCCTGGGCTGAGATCACCAGGGGGTGACCGTTCAGGTACTCACGGATGGCGGTGCGCAGCGCCCAGGTGCCTTTGCCGTGAATCAAGCGAACCGAACTGGCCCCGTCCAATGATGCATCGTTCAAGGCGTCATCCACCTTGCTTAGGGCCTCGTCCACCCGCAGACCGCGCAAGTCTAATTCCGGGCTCGGGCCACGCGTACGCGTTCTACTAGAGGAGCGGCTCAAATACACTCCGTGGGCAGCGGCAGTTGGGTCGGCATCGGCCTTCCGTTCCAGTTGGTACACTGGAATCTTGGCCCGCATGGTGCCTAGCAAAACTTCGATCCGCTCCTGGCTGTCGGCCGGAGATATTACCTCTACCGGCTGGGCAATGCCACGGATGTAGACGCGGTCGCCTTCCTTGAGGGTTTCCTGCCAAGGTATCCTTTCAACCTCGATGGGCGACCAGGACGTGGAATCCAGTTCTCGTTGAACTTCTCTAATCTCATCGCGATGGACCTGCATCTGCTGTTTTGTCTCTGTTTCAGCTCTGGCAGCGGCCCTAACACGTGCTTCGGCATCCTGACGCATCTCGGCGGCTTCCAGAGTGCGTTCTGCCCTGGCCAGCCGGTCCAATATCCCACTAATTCGAGACTGAAGTTCCTGGCGCGAATCTTCGACCAAGTTGGCTTTGGCCGATTCTACGTCAGCCAATTGGGCGTCTAGCTCCCGTTGTTTGCGTGCCGAATCAGTCCGCGCAATTTCAGCTTCCTGCCGCAGTTCCTCGACCACCAGCCGTTCTTGCTGCAATTCCTGCAAGAGACCTTCAGTGGCCTGCTCCACCGGAGAGATACCGGTGCGGGCGTCGTCAATCACTTCCTGGGGCACGCCCAGTCGCGCGGCAATGGTCAGTGCGTAGCTGCGGCCCGGCAGACCCAGCGCCACATGATAAGTAGGCTCCAATGTGGCGGGATCCAGGTCGACACTGGCGTTAACCATGCCTGGTTGTTCCTGAACAAACCGGGCCACGCCACGGTGGTGGGTAGTGCCGACTACGAACGAGCCAGTCTTCTGGAAGTACCGGAGCACGGCGCTGGCCAAGGCCGAACCCTCTTCAGGGTCGGTGCTGGTACCAAGTTCGTCCACCAAGACCAGGGAATTGACGGTGGCGCGGGACATGATTCCTTTCAGGTTGGTGATGTGTGAGCTGAATGTGGAAAGCGACTCCGAGATGCTCTGCTGGTCGCCAATGTCTGCGTAGATGCCGTCAAACCGGGGGAAGTGGGCTTCTTCCGCAGGCACGTGCAGACCGGCCTGGGCCATCATAGCCAGCAGACCCACAGTCTTCAGAGTTACCGTCTTGCCGCCGGCGTTGGGGCCGGTGATCAAGAGCACCTCTTGTTCTCGGTCTAGGTCGATGCTGACCGGCACCACGGCGCCCGTAAGCAGGGGGTGTCGCGCCCGAACCAGCCTCAGACGCCTATCCGAAGCTTCCTGCTCTGAAACCCACGGCGCAACGGCGTTGATCACCTTGGAATAGCGGGCCTTGGCGATGTCCAGATCAAGCCTGGCGATCTGGTCCAGTGTCAACATGAGGTCTTCGCCGGAAAGACCGACCATGCCCGACAACTGCCGCAGCACTCGTTCAACCTCTCGGTCTTCGGCCAACCGGGCTTCACGCCAGCGGTTGCCCATATCGATGGCCGGCATGGGCTCCACAAACACGGTTGCTCCACTGTCGGACACGTCATGGACGATGCCCGGCACCCGGTAGCGCATCTCTGCTTTAATCAGCAGCACCATACGGCCGTTGCGTTGGGTTATCAGGGCTTCTTGGAGCACGTCGGCACGCTGTAGTCGGCGCAGGTTACGCTCCATGATGTCGTTCAGCCGGTTTTGGGCGTTGCGGGCGTCCTGACGCAGGTTGTGCAGCACTGGACTAGCGTTATCCAGCACCTCTCCAACTGGGCTGATGGAACCGGAGAGCGTGCGTTCCAGGTCGCCCAATTCCGGGATGCTCTCTCCAATGCTGGACAGCAACGGAATCTCGTCGTGACGGCCAAGCTCAGTGCGGTTGAAACGAGCGGCGCGAAGCAATTCTCGAATAGCAAACAGTTCGTCGCCGCGCAGCAAACCACCCAGCAAGGCCCGCTGAAGAATCTCTCTAAAGTCCTGATCCGGCCCAAATTCAAGGCCCACACCAGTGTCCAGGTACAGCTTGGCCTCGGACGTTTCCTGCTGCCTGGTGGCGATATCTAACAGGTCAAGCGTTGGTGACAGAGACCGGGCACGCTCGGCGCCAACCACTGTGTGCGTGTGGCTGACGAGTTGCTCTCGGACTTTATCGAATTCGAGCAGCCGTCCGGCGAAATCGAAGCCGCCCAGGTCTGTGTTCAACGTGCGAGTCTCTCGTCGGACCGTGGACTCCGAGGGGTTATTCATTTCAGGCATTGCAGGTTCAGTGTCGTTCAATTATTACCAGTCCATAGCCCAAACACGGCTCTCATGCAGCGTGCTACCCAGGTCATCAAGGGTGTCGCGCTTGGGATCTCGGATGTTTAATCTTCTTTTCAGCGTAATGCCTTTGTATTCGTCCAGTCGAGGGCAGACCTTCAGGAAGCCGTTCAGCGTGAATTTTTCTCCGCCCAACACCACATGGTCCAACTCACGGGCCACGGGCTCAAACTGGGCGCGAATGGACTCGCAGACTTTTATGTAAAGACGCCGCATCTGCCCTTCTCTGATGCGGGTGTAACGGAGCTGCGATGTGCCACCGGCGTGGTGTTTGCCCTTCACGTAGCGCGAATCGGTCTTAGAGCTTTCCAGGTCCGCGCCCCGGTAGACTGCCACGGAGTAGCGACCCAGCCGCACCAGAACCACGCCGATGGTGCGTTCTGCGTCCAATAATTCCCCAAGTGGTTCATCGTTCCAAGTGTCATAAAGACCGCTCTCCAGCACCGGAAACGGTGGCGCTATGACCAGCATACGGTCACCAGCCCTGAGCCCCACCAGACCGCAACCGTTGTCCTCGGGGGTACCACCCAAGCGGGACAATCGCTCTTTCCATTCCGCAGAACCAGCAGTGTCACCTGGCCGCAGGTAGATGGATGAACTAACCTCGCCGTCGTGGGGCATACGCACGTTCAACAGATTGCGCAGCCGTTCTTTAGTCAGCCAGTCTCCACTGATGCTGGCGGCAGGCGTGGCTGTTCTGTTTCTAGCTTCGGTCATTTAGATTGATGAAAATTGTACCACTGCCGCATCTTTCACCGAAGAGGTGCCGGGCATAGAATGGCCTCAGAATTTAAAAAGCCGCAGGTAATAAGCCGTAGGGAGAAACCAATGGCGACAGACAAAGACTTAACCCTGCTCCAACGCCGGGATCTGGTGCTGGAACAACTTTATGAATCACATAAGGCACTCCATGGATCCTTGGCAGGGCTCGACCCCGATGATGCATTTTTGGGCTCCAGATGGTCGGTTTAGGAGACGCTGAGACACCTGGATGCCGAGAACTATCTAGACCGACTGGAGAAGATCGCATCCGGCGAGTTGGACATGCTAGCTCCCTTTGCCACCCGCGAAGACAGGCTCAAACAAGACATCGCCCACCTGGATTAGACTCACCAGCGGTTCCGCGCCTTGGTTGCGAGTTTGACCGAAGACCGGATGGCCCAGCCAGCTATCCCATACAACCTTGAAAATAACTTTCCCGAGCTGACGTTGCTGGAATTAATCGAACGTTCATCTGGACATGAGGCCACCCACGCCAGTCAGATCGTGGAAACGCGCAAGTACGTGACCGCCTTTGCCGCCAAGGAACGGGCTGTGACGTTCATCGTCCTGGACCCAGCCAGTCCTTCACATTTGGGTGATTCAACCATCGGACTGCTGAAATATGCTGATAATGTCGCCGGTACTGCCGAAGCCCTTAATGCAGTGCGAAATTTCGCCACCGGGACCGAGCAATCGATTAACGGCGAGAACAACATTGAAATCATCGCCCGGATGGGCCGAGACGCTAGGGCCGGTGTCTGGAATGTGGTCTGCACCATTGGCAGTCCGTCTGAGTTGCACCAGGAGCTTTTGCAGATGGCTGAGAAGCACTGCGATAAAGTGGTCATCATGCAGGCAAACTAGTAGCCATTGACGCCGGACCGTTTGCCCGGACAATCCAGTTTTGCTACACTGTCGCCGTACTTCAGGCCCGTCTCTGATTTAGCCTGGTTTTGAGCCTGGCAAGGTGGGCAGAATACAATCTACGTCAGTTAGGAGCCACCATGATTTACGAAGTGCGTACCTACGTCCTGAAACCCGGCAGCGTCGCCACGTTCGAAGAGAACTTTGCCGCCGCGTTGCCTCACCGCGAGAAGTATTCCAAGTTGGGAGCCTTCTGGCACACCGAGATCGGCCCCTTGAACCAGGTGATTCACGTGTGGCCCTACGAGAGCGTGGAAGAGCGCAACAGCGTCCGCGCAGAAGCTAGCAAAGACCCAAACTGGCCGCCGAAGAATGACCCCGACATGTACGTGAGCATGAACTCAGAGATTTTCAACCCGGCCCCGTTCATGCGCCCGCTGGGTGGCGATCAAGCGTTGGGTTCCATCTACGAGATGCGTTCCTACACCTACAAGGTCGGCAGCATGAGTAAGGTTATCGACATCTGGGCCGATGCCGTTCCCGCCCGCGAGGAATTCTCCCCGTTGGCCGCCGCCATGTATACCGACACTGGCGGATTGAACAAATGGGTCCACATCTGGGCCTACAACGATCTAGACCAGCGAAAAAACGTTAGGGCCGAAGCCAGCAAGACTCCAACCTGGCCACCGCCCACCCGGGAATTCTTGGTCAGCCAAGAGAACAAGATCATGGTCCCGTCGTCCTTCTCCCCAATGCACTAGCCGCGCAGCGGCGTTTTGTTTGGACAGGTGTTCTAAACGATTCGTGATTGGTTTTCCAACGAGCACAACTGGGAGGCTCTGCCGAGAAACATGGGCAGGGCCTCTTTATTTGATGCACTCCGGTTCCCCTACACCAGCATCATCACCCTGGAATATTGAAATAGCGGCGCAAAAATTGCATGACTGATTTTGATGAACAATTAGAAGAACTGGTCACGGCCAACCGCATATTGGCACGGGAGGGAGTGGTAGACGCCTTTGGCCACGTGAGCATCAGGCATCCACAATACCCGGACCGGTACGTATTGTCCCAGTCCCGCGCACCAGACCTGGTGGAAGTCTCTGATCTGATGGAGTACACCCTGGAGGGCGAGCCCCTAGACCAACAGGGCCGCACCATGTATTCGGAGCGTCCGATCCACGGCGGCATTTACGAGGCCCGAGACGACGTTCTGGCCGTCGTCCACAACCACTCGGCAACGGTGGTGCCGTTCACCGTTACAGACACGCCACTGCGGCCAATGTTCCACCTGGCAGCCATCATTGGGCCGGAACTGCCGGTTTGGGACATACGCGACAATTTTCAGGACACCAGCATGCTGGTCACAACAATGGAGCAAGGCCGAGACCTGGCCCGCTGCTTATAGGTGACCGCCGGGTGGCCCTGATGCGCGGCCACGGCTGCGTGGTTGCCGGCAAGTCCATCCAAGAGGTTGTGATGGCCTCGGTCTATCTGCAGGTCAACGCCGGACTGCTACTGGAATCGCTGCGGCTGGGAGATGTTAAATACATGACACCAGGCGAGATTGAATTAATGGCAGAAGGCCAGATGCGCCCCACGGCCCAAGAACGGGCCTGGGAATATTGGGCCAACCGTGCCGGACGTGGCTAGGACCCAGGCGGGATTAGAACCCAGGCGTAGTTATAACGAGGAAAAAGACTGATGATTCCTGAACCCGAACCAGAGATAGTTGAAGAACTAAAAGCCGCCAACCAGCGGTTTTACGACGCGTTTTCAGACTTGGATATATCCATCATGGACCAGGTCTGGGAGGACTCCGCGCGGGTGGTTTGTGTTCATCCGGGGTGGACTCCCTTGATCGGCTGGGAAGCCGTGCGCATGAGCTGGGACCGTATCTTCCAGAATTCCAACCTGATGCAATTCCAAGTCCGTTACCTGAACGTACTAGTCGAGGGTGATTTCGGCAGCGTCACCTGTGTCGAAGTCATCACTAGCGTGGTAGCGGGAACAGCGTCTAATTTCAGCACCTTTGCCACCAACGTTTTCGTCCGGCGGGAAGACGGCTGGCGTATGATCGCCCACCACGCTTCTCAGTCAGCCTAGACCGCCCATACGAAACCCCAGTAATTAGTCCCCTCTCGCCACAACCTGCACTGGCTTAACTGCCCAGGGATTTCGCCCAACTGTTAAGATAGGTTGTGCTATCCCACGGCCCAATGGGCCTTTGACTAGAGGCAGATTATGCCCGGTTACGCTGGGCAATAACAGCGTCTGGTAGCGCCACAGAAATTTATAAGGACACCCATCATGGCTCCACAACCACCGTCAATGACAAAGACGGAACGAAACCTTTGGTCGGCCATTGTCGCTGAGGCAATGGCCCATTTGAAATATAACGCCTACGCTCACCGAGCCCTGGAAGAGGGTCACCCCGAAGTGGCCCAGGTCTTCCAAGAAGTGGCCGGCGCCGAGACCATCCACGGTATGAACCATCTGCGAGTGGCGGGTGCGCTGGACGCCACTCATATCAACCTGCGCACGGTGACCGAGGGCGAGTCCAAAGAATACAGCACCATGTATCCCAAGATGATCCAGGATGCCTTGGACGAGGGCCGCCAGGACGCCGCAGACTCGTTTGCCCTGGCCATGGACCGCGAGCGCCATCACCTGACGGTGTTCACCGTTGCCTTGGAACTGCTGGATGCCAAAACAGCGGCCATTGCGGCTGCGGGTTTGGAGCCGGTAGTTGCACCATCGGCCAACCAAGCGTCCGGCCCAGTACCAGCCACAGGACCAGCTCCCGGCAGCGCCCTGACCATCGATGACGATGGCATGACCATGGCGGACTACGTTAGCGCGGCCACAGAGATCGACCGTGAGCGCTGGCGTGTCGCCCGGCTGGGAAGATTGCGTGAAGTGGTCTTTGGCGCTCAGGATGGCCTATTAAGCACGGTGGCATTGGTCACCGGAGTTGCCGTAGCCGTGGAAAACCAGACCACGGTGTTGGTCGCCGGTTTGGCGGCTGCGCTGCCGGGCATGCTATCCATGGCCACCGGAGCATTCTTGGGCTCCCGCGCGGAGCAGGATGTCCAAAGGGCAGAAATCGCCCGTGAGGCCCTAGAGCTTGAGGAAAACCCGGCTGAGGAGTTGGCCGAGTTGGTGGTGCTCTACCAGCGAGAGGGCAAGACCTATCAGGAAGCGCGACACCTAGCTGATGAGATATCCCAGGACAAAGACCTGTGGCTGCGCACTCTGGTGGAGAAAGAACTGGGCATCAGCCCCGACGATACAACCAACCCCATGAAGGACGCCCTCACCATGGGTATCGCCTTCATACTGGCAGCGATCATACCCATAATGCCCCATTTCTTCATGGAAGGCGGGGCGGCCATCAGCGTGTCCATTGCAGCGGCGCTGACGGGCCTGTTCATCTTGGGCGTGGGCAAAGGCCGGTTGGTGCAGCGTTCACCGCTCCTGCAAGGACTGGAGATACTGGCCATTGGCGCAATATCTGCCGGGGTCGGCTTTGGACTGGGCGATCTGATTCCCAGGATTATCAACCTCTCTTAAAAGCCTGCGTCGATAATTAAACCCTAGCCGTTCACCTTGGCCTAGATTCTTAGGCGTTCACTTTAGATAAAAGTGTGCGGGCTGCGGTGATGAAGTCCACCGGGTTGTCGCCTTGGACCAAATGTCCGGCGTTTGAAATGGTCTCCGTGGTGCATTCAAGCATGACCTCACCCATCTTTGCCAGGGTTTCCTCGGCAAATATGTCGCTGCGGTCGCCCCGGAGCACCAATGACGGGCAGTCCACCGCCTGCACGCATTCCCACAACTTTTCCACAGGCCAGTTGGGGTCAGTTCCCATACGACTACGATTCTTGGTTGCCGGGTCCCATTTCCAAGACCATTTGCCGTCTGAAGTCTGGCGGATGCTATATTTCAGCGCCCCAAGTACCTGATCTTCAGTGCGACCCGTATATTCTTTGATGCGATCAGCAAATTCTTGGAAACTGTCCAGGTCGTTGGGCAGTTCACGGAAATTGCGAATCCGGTCTTGGCCTTGGCGTTGGGTTACGGGGCCAGTGTCCACGATAGTCAGAGACCGCAGTGTCTTGGGGTGCCTGGACGCCCAGATGAAGCTGTTGCGGCCGCCCATGGAGTGGCCCATCAGGTTGAAGTCGTCCAAACCGATGGCCTCAATCACTCCATCCATGTCAGCTTGCATGGAATCCAGGGAGTAATTGCCATCTTCGGCCCAATCTGTGTCACCGTGGCCGCGTTGATCCACCGCAATCACATGGTAATCGGGTGACAGATTCAGGCTTATAAAATCCCAACTGTGGGCCTGCTGGGAAACGCCGTGAAACATCACCAAGGTGGGCTTGGAAGAATCGCCCCATTCTAGGTAGTGAAAATTCATTCCGTTAGCCTTAACCGTCCGGTCTACAGGCTCGTTTTCATCAGTAAAGGGCACACCCATATTTCTTGCTGCTTGGTATAAGGAAAGCCCCAGTGAATGAGAAGCCATGTTTTTTCCTCCGGTCAAAGTCCAAAACCATGATAAACCGAGTGTCAAGATTTGGGGTCGCAACACGCCTAAAATGATATTCAAGAAGATGCGGCATTCACTTTCCAGGTGGCTAATGCTATTATTAGACGGTTGCGATTCGTCACTTCTCGCATCAACTCATGTGCACTAATTCCCAAAGATTGGCCGTAGCCCTTCTGGCCCATGCGCACTTTTTCCAAAAATCAGTCGCAGCCCCTCGGGAATTCTGAAGTACAAATATACCGGAGACCATCGTCCCATGACCACGAACTCAGTCCAGATTGAACTAGACCCCAGAGAACTAATCGGCAAAAAGGTAGCGCGCTTGCGCCGGGTCGGAATTGTCCCTGTCCATCTTTACGGACCCGGAATGGAGCCTCGATCACTACAGTGCCAAGCCTCCACTCTAATCCGGACACTGGCCACTGCCGGTGGTGCCACACCCATCCACATCACCATCCAGGGTGAGTCTGGCACGCATTTGGCCTTTGCCAGAGAGATTCAGTGGGACCCGATGCGCGACGACCTGTTGCACGTCGACTTGCTGGCCGCAGACATCAGCAAGCCGGTAACCGCCCAGGTTCCGATTATACTGACTGGCGAATCTGCCGGCGCACGCTTGGTCAATGGCACAGTGATGCACCAACTGCGCACTGTGGATGTCCAGGCATTGCCCCTGGAGATGCCAAACCAGATTGAAGTTGATCTAGCGACCATGGAAAACGCCGACTCGGTGATCCGTGCCAGTGACCTGCCGATTCCTAGTTCTGCCACACTCTTAACCGATGTCGAAGAGCTGGTGGTCAGGATTGAGCTTCCTAGAGTCGCAGAAGAATTCACCGCAGCCGAAGGCGGAGCCGAAGAGGGTGGAGACGCACCTGCCGAAGAAGCATCCGAGGGGTAGACTTCGGAGCCAGTCCACTTTCAGCTTGATCCATAGTCCCGTCCGGGTGAACAAGTCAGTTCTCCAGGTCGGAATCGCTAAAGAAATAAAAACGCCGGAGGAGCAAATCCCGCATACGGGGAGGCCTCCGGCGGTTGTTTTGGAGATAGGAAAATGTTCCTGACCTATGTTGGAGAATCCGGACTTACCGGCACAACGGTCAATGACCCATCCCAAGGACACCAGATCTACACTGGGCTTTTCATACACGAGAGCCAGTCAATCTCGGTAAACGGCGAGTTCAACGCCCTCTGCCGCCGCCATTTTGGCGCGCCGCTGGGCGAAGAAGGCGCACCAAACGTCATCCGACCGGTAGACCTATACCAAGGATTGGGCTATTTCTCCTCCTGGACTCCGGCCAAAAGAAACGAGCTGATGCAAGACTGCCTGGGTATCATGATTCGCCGCGAGACACCGGTAATCACCGCCTACATCAACAAACAAGAGTTCATCGACGCCAGAGCAGCCGGGAACGATGATTACATCAACAGGTGGGATACTCCTACAGGCCCACTGGTGAATAAATTCTTCTTTGCAATTGGTATGTTCCTAGACGAACTCAACATGTCCAGCCTATCCGGCGACGACATCATGGACGGCACCGTACCCATCGCCAACCATGCCTTGGTCATGGCCCAAAACGGGGCCTCACTGGAAGCTAAGTTCATGGCCGAGTTCCTACGGTCTGATGAGGGCATGGACGCCACAGGGCTAATTGATGACATCTGTTTCGTGGAGTCCGAACGCTCGGTGGGCAATCAGTTGTCCAATCTGGTCGCCTATTTCGTCCGGCGTTGGCTCCAGAATCCGGACCGTCCCCATCCCTACTTCGATGGCCTTCGCAACAACAAGGTGATTCAGGTCATCTACCCCGTCACTATCTAGACCTGATAACCCTGCGTTACGGGACGCGCACCAGCCGCCGCAGGAACGCACTGAGCAGGTCTACAGCTACCACCAGGATCAGGTACCACAGGATAATCAGCGCCACGTCGGTGTACTGAAAGAAGCTTAGGCTCAGTCTGAATTCTCGGCCCAGACCACCGGCGCTGACGAAGCCCACCACCACCGTGGTACGAATCACCACCTCCCAGCGGTACAGCAGGTAGGTGAGAAACTGGGGCATGGCCTGGGGGATGATTCCATAGGCTAGCATCTGCATATTTCCAGCTCCTGCGGAACGCAACGCCCGCGCCGGACCCGGGTCCATATTCTCCACTACCTCGGCTGAAAGCTTGCCCACAATGCCGTAGTTGTGCAGCCCCAGGGCAATCGCCCCCGGCAGTATCCCCGGTGACAGAAAGAACACGATTACCATGGCCCACACCAACTCCGGCACTGCTCGTGTGAAAGCAAAGAACAGCCGGAGCGCATGATAAAGTGCGCCCATACCGGCGGAAGGTCGGCCACCCAGTTCGCCGTTGCTAACATTCCTCGCCGCCGGCAGAAAGGTCACCAACACCCCCAGACCAGCCAGCCCGATGGCCAACACGCTCATCATCAGCGTTTTATAGGCCAACTTGCCCGTCTCGCCCCAACGACTCAGGTCAAAAAACGCGGGCCGGCCACCGCCGCCCAACCCGTCTTCCAACCCCAGCAACTGCCTGAGGAAACTGCTGGCGTTACTCCAAGAACGGCCCGAGAATAAATCCCCAAGCCCGCTATCAGTCCCGGCCAAGATATATACCCAAGAAACTATTGCCAGAGCCAAAAACCCGTAGAGCGACGCCCGAGCGAAGGTAATCCGACGCCGACCAAGCACGGTTTCCCTGATCGCTTTGCGATTCACGCTCATGAGCCCAGACTCCGCCGGACGCGTGTGCTCCAGTAATCCACCAGCAAGACCAGACCAAACAAGAACAAGAGCAGCGTCCAGACCTCACTGAACATCAGGTCTCTCAACGAAAGTTGTATCTCAAAGCCCAGTCCTCTGATGCCGACAAAGCTCATGATAGCTGCGGCTCTAATTGCACATTCAAATCGGTAGAAACTGTAGCTGAGTAAGTCGGTCAGAACCATGGGCATCCGGCCATAGAACAAGACTTCAGTTGGCGATGCCCCCGCGGAGCGCAGGCCGTCCAATGGTCCCTCAGGCACGTCATTTAGTAGCTCTGAGTAGATTCGCCCCAGTATCCCCGCGTAGGGGATAGCAATGGCCAACACCACGGCCATCGATGAAAGGCCAAACGCGGCCACGAATAACACAGCCCAGACCAGTTCGTGAATCGAGCGCATGAACGCCAGCAGGAACCGGACACCAACGGCTACAGCCAGCCGTGTACGGCCAGGGTTTCCCAGGGAACCGGAAGCGATAATTCCCAGGGGTACGCCAACAATGATGGCCAGGGTGATACCAGCCACAGCGTGCACCACTGTTTGCCAGCTAGCCGCCAGGGCGAGTTTCAAGAAGCCGGGAGAGAGTTCTGGTGGGAAGAGCGCCAGGGAGAAGTCTTTGATGGCATCACCGCCGCCGGTATGTAGGATGCCATCCTTCCAACCAACGCCGGTGAGACTCCAGACAAAAGCCCCAACCAAAATCAGGCTTAGCAGGCGTCTGGCCTCGAAAAGCTGGGCCAGCCCTTTAGTTCTGGGAGTCCCGGTCCAGATCATAAAGGGCCTCAAGCACCGGGGCTGTCAACTCCCGGGCCGGGATATCAAATTGGATGACGCCTTCCCGCAGGCCAATTACCCGCGTGAAGTGCGCCTGTATCAGATCCGGCGAGTGCAGGCTGGCAATCAACGCGCCACCTGTGTCCGTTGCCAGAGCACTCAGTAGGCCAAGTATCTCGTCGGCTCGGGCCGGGTCTAGGGACGAGACAGGCTCGTCGGCCAGGGTTATCTTGGGGGCCTGTAGCATTAGTCTGGCGATGGCGACCCGCTGTTGCTCGCCGCCGGAGAGCTGGGAGGTTGGCTCATCGATCTTGTCGGCAATGCCCAGTCGGGACAGGGCATCCAAGGCTGAATTCCGCTCCCTGGCTGAGAATAATGAGGTCAGCGACCGCCATAGACTCCACTGGCCCAGCCGCCCGGCCAGCACGTTCTGCACCACCGGCAGTTGCGTCACCAAATCTAGTTGCTGTTGGATCAGACCCACAGACTCCGAGAGTTGGCGGCCCGGCTGCAGGTCAGTAACTGGTTTCGAGTCCAGAAATAGCTGGCCATCGTCGGGTTGGATTAACCCGGCAAGAATGTACAGCAGGGTGGATTTGCCACTACCGCTGGGGCCAGCCAACGCCACTCTCTCGCCAGCGCCGATGGCCAAGTCCAATGGGGCCAAAGCAACCAGCGACCCAAATGACTTGCTCAGGCTGCGTCCGTCCACCAAGGGCTGCGCAGGACTAATTCCGTCATTGGCGCGTTCTAGGGTGTCCCTCAATATACTCATTTGATTATCCCCAGATCCCTAGCCACGACCTCAATTGCTTGGTAATTGTCGTTTTCGGTTGCAATGAACCGCTCTGTACTAAAAAGCTTGAGGATTTCTGAATTCTCTTCTGCGCCCAATTCTAGGAGTGCTTTCTGAATTTTTTGGGAGAATCCGTCGCCAAATTTTTCGCCAACGCCCGAGGCCGCAGTCCAGTTGTAGTCGAAAAAGGCGGGTGTTGTCTCCAGCACGCGTACTTTGCTGACGTCCACCAGCCCGTTGGCCACGGCCCGGTCCCAAACATGTTCGTTCAGAGCGCCAATGTCGAACGCACCGCTCTCAACCAGCCGCCACGTAAGATCATGGGAGCCGGAGTAATTGGGTGGCGATTTGAAACTAGAATCAGCCTCTAACCCTGCACTTTTCAAGAAATGGCGCGGCATCAGGTGCCCGGAGGTAGAGCTTTCGCTGCCAAACGTTATGGTCAGGTCTGCGGCCAGGTCTGCCAGGTCGCTCAATGACATGGCGGGCAGGTCGTTCCGGATGATGAACTTGGAGTGGAAGGCCGCATCATTTTCGCGTTGGGCTACTGCTTCGGCGCCAGCGTCAAGAATCCTGGCTTGCACGCCGGTGAGTCCGCCAAAAAATGCCAGATCAAGGTTGCCCTGAGTGAACGCAGTCACCACCGCGGCGTAATCCGCGCTGGGGACATACTCCACTTCCACGCCCAATTTCCGGGACAGATAGTCGGCAAACCCGTCATACCGTCTGGCAAGTCTGGAGGCGTCTTGGTCGGGGATGCCGCCCACCCTGAGCACGGGTGAACTATCACCGTCACAAGCAGCGATCAACGTCAAAAAAACGATAAGTGCCAGACCAATTAAGGGGACCCGTATCAAACCTTCTGAACTCCTAAAAACCAGGGTTAAAACCCAAAGAACTGCGCCCAACTAAACACGCAGATTCATATACCCGATTGAATGACCATTAAAAACTGGTAGTCCAACGGCATACCTAGGGCTTGGAAGGCAGAGGGTGCGTGGGTGAAATAGCCCCGCGGAAGTGAATGAAAGAGAATTAAAGAGACTCCCCGAAGCTACATGGAAACCCAGTGGGACCGCCGACCAATCCAGGCCTCCTAGGCGTGGACTCAAGTAAACCAGGCATTTGGATTCCTCATGGTTATTTGGTTTGGGGCTGTCACATCAAAAAAGATTAATAGACTATATAAAGACAGTCAAATACAGTGGAGTCTATATTGCCCTTATCAGAGACCAAACGGGCGTGCTTGGCCGGGCGATTCCTTTACAACAATTGGGCACGGCATTACAATCGCTAGTCAGAGAAAACGACGTATTTCGCTGCTTTCTTTAACTTTTCTACCCGATTAAACCTACCGGTTAAATCAGTTGATTTAATCGACTTAAATCGCCCGCCCATCCCAACTAACCCGCCCGCAAACCGGCCGGGACTAACAGGACTTGATGCCAGACCCAGAAGACATCCTAATGGCCAATCGGGCCACCAAGCTCGAACGTATTCGGGGCAACGGCATAGACCCATATCCCGCCCGTTTCCACCGCTCCTACGACACCGCCACCGCCACGACACTGTTTGAAGAACTGGAGAACGCCGAGCCAGCTGACGATAAGCTTCAGAATGTCAGCCTGGCCGGTCGTATCTCTTCCATGCGCACCATGGGCAAGGCGGCGTTCGTAGATCTAAGAGACGCTTCCGGTGTCATCCAAGTCCTCATGCGCCAGAACAATTTGAATGATGGCTTTGACCTGATTAAGGACTTGGATCTAGGCGACCATTTGGGCGTGCGCGGCAATCTGATGCGCACCCGCACCGGCCAGGTGACCATCGACGCTTTAGAGCTGACCGTGACGGCCAAGGGCATGCGCCCCCTGCCTGAGAAATGGCACGGCCTCAGAGACGTTGAGACTCGTTACCGGCAGCGCTATCTGGACCTGATCGCCAACCAGGACGAGATCATGCCCGTGTTTGTCCTGCGCAGTAAGGTAATCAGCGGCATCCGCAGGTTCCTGGACGACCGGGGATTCCTGGAGGTGGACACTCCAATACTGGTCCCCGTGGCCGGCGGCGCCCACGCCCAGCCGTTCATCACCCACCACAACGCCCTGGACCAGCAGCTCTACCTGCGCATCGCCACTGAGCTTTACTTGAAGCGCTTGATAATCGGCGGCTTCGACAAGGTCTATGAGATTGGCCGGGTCTTCCGGAACGAAGGTATCGACCAGGACCACAACCCAGAATTCACCCTGCTGGAGAGCTACGAGGCTTACGCCGACTACAACGATGTGATGGACATGGTCGAGCAGATGGTCTCCAGCATCTGTATGGCGGTCAACGGCACTACCAAGGTGACCATTGGCAATGCAGTCATCGACTTTGAGCCGCCGTGGGCGCGGGTTAGCCTGCGTGAGGAACTTGAAAAACGCAGCGGCATCAACCTCGAATCCACCGATGACGAAGCCCTACGCAAGAAAGCGTCAGAGATCGGCATCGACACCGCAGTGCTGGAAAGCCGGGGACGGTTGATAGACAAGTTGCTGTCCACGTTTGTGGAACCAACCCTGATCCAGCCGACCTTTGTGCTGGACTACCCGGAAGAGATGTCCCCACTGGCCAAAGCCAAGCCGGACACTCCTGGATACGTGGAAAGATTTGAGGCCTTTGCCTTTGGCATGGAAATCGCCAACTCCTACAGCGAGCTGAACGACCCGGCGGTGCAACGGGCACGGTTTGAAGACCAAGCCCGAATACAACAACTATTTGAGAACGAAGACGTTGACCGGCAGGACGACGATTTCCTCACAGCCATGGAATACGGCATGCCCCCAACCGGCGGCCTGGGTATCGGCATCGACCGGCTGGTGATGCTGCTGTCGGGACAGGCGTCCATCCGCGATGTGCTGCTCTTCCCTCAGATGCGAACGCTGCGCGCCGATTCAACAGAAGAAGAGCCCGAAGAAGACTCCAAAGAAGAAACAGAAATCAACACCGGGGACGAAACTACGGAATAACCATGCTTTCAATTGAACACATACGAGAACACCCGGATGAAGTGCGCGCCGCCCTCAAAACCAGGGGAGAGGACGACTCCATCACGAAGGTCCTAGAACTGGACACGGCAATTCGCGCTACCATCACAGAACGCGACACCCTGAACGCGGAACGCAACCGGGTCAGCAAAGAACTGGGCCAGGCGCGCTCCCAAGGGCAGGAGGTCTCTGACGAGGCCCGTGCCGAGATGCGGGAGATTGGCAACCAAGCCGATGCCTTGAACGAGAAAACCAAAGAACTGGGCGACCGGATGAGCGAACTGATGCTCACTCTCCCTAACCTACCCCAGTCTGACGTGCCGGTGGGCGAAGACGAAACCGGCAGCATCGTCATCCGTCAAAACGGCGAACCCCCTATAATGGGCTTTGAACCCAAGCCCCACTGGGATTTGGGCGAAGAACTGGGCATCATCGACTTCGAGCGCGGCACCAAGCTGGCCGGAAGCCGGTTCTACAACCTGGTGGACTACGGCCCCAAGCTAGAACGCGCGCTGATCGCCTTCATGCTTGATCTCCACTCCAATGACCACGGCTACACCGAGATTTCCCTGCCGGCAGTGGTCAAACGAGAGATCATGGAAGGCTCTGGCAACTTGCCTAAATTCGAAGACACTCTCTACCAAGACGTGGAGGACGACCTCTGGCTGATACCCACCGCTGAGGTCCCTATAACTGGCCTGTACCGGGACGAGATTATCCCGGCCAACACCTTGCCATTGAAGTATGTGGCCCAGACTCCATGCTTCCGCCGCGAAAGAGCCTCCGCAGGGCGGGACACCCGGGGCATCAAGCGGGTGCATCAGTTCAACAAGGTTGAGATGTACCAGTTTGTGGAGCCCGAGACCTCCAATGACGAACTGGAAAAGCTGGTGGACAATGCCGAGGACGTCTGCCGCAAGCTTGGGTTCACCTACCGGGTATTGGCCCTCTGCACCGGCGATATGGGCTTTGCATCTTCCAAGACCTATGACATTGAGGTCTGGGCCGCCGGTTGCCAGGAGTGGCTTGAAGTCAGCTCCTGCTCCAACTGCACCGACTTCCAGGCCCGGCGCTCCAACATCCGCTATCGCATTGAAGAAGGCGGACGCCCCCGCATTCCCCACACGCTGAACGGCTCCGGCCTGGCCCTGCCCCGTGTCATGATAGCCATCTTGGAGAACTACCAGCAGCCAGACGGGTCGGTGGTTATCCCTGAGGTGCTACGGCCCTACACCGGGTTTGATGTGATTCCGGCCAAACAGGCGGCCGGCTAACTCCCGTAAGCAATCAAAAAACGGAGCAGCTAACAGCGGTCAGTAATCAGCTTTCAGGAGAATTATCATGGCTGGGAAAGTTAGTTGGGGAATATCCATTCCTCAAGTGTTCTTTGACGGGCCGATCGACATGCCGTTGATTGAGCGGTGGACGAAGAAGGCCGAAACCCTGGGGTTTGAAAGTCTCTGGACTCAGGAAGCAATTACCGGCGCAGTTCCCATCCTTGAGCCGGTCACCCTGTTGTCTTACCTGGCAGCCATCACCAAGAAGGTGCGGCTGGGCACATCTGTCATCGTGGCTCCACTCCGCAACCCCATACAGTTGGCCAAGAGCCTGGGCAGCTTGGACCACATGAGCGGCGGCCGCCTGACCGTTGGCCTGGGTCTGGGCGGTAACCTCAACGACATTCCGCCGTTTGGCTTTTCCGGCGAAAAGAGGGTGCGCCGCTTCACTGAGATCATCGAGGTCATGAAGGCGCTCTGGACGCAGTCCGAGGCCCATTTCCAGGGCGAGTTCTGGCAGTTAGACGGACTCAAGATGGAGCCCAAGCCGCTGCAAAGCCCTCATCCGCCCATCTGGCTGGGTGCCCGGCACGCCAATGCGTTGAAACGGGCTGTCCAACACGGCGACGGCTGGATGGGCGCCGGTTCATCAACCACTGATAGCTTCCTCACCGCTGTTGACCAAACACGGATGTACCTGGAAGAAGCCGACCGAGACCCCGCGTCATTCACCATCTCCAAGCGGGTCTACGTGGCCGTGGATAACGACGAAGACCGCGCCGAAGCTCGACTAGAAGAATGGTTCGGGAAGCGCTACGGTAACGCAGACCTGGGCTCCCAGGTCTCAGTCTGGGGTTCAACCCAAAAGATCACAGAAGAACTGGCAAAGATCACTCAAGGTGGCGCAGAAATGGTGCTCATCAACCCAGCATTTGACGACATGGAGCACTTAGACGCTTTGATGGAAGAAGTCATCCCAAATATTTAGAGGCTGCTTTCTGAGGATTCTCACTGAATTCATTTAGCAGGCCAAGCATTAACCTTGTTAACATTGGCCACTGATGCTCCACTTACAACCAGGCACACCAATTTCGAACACCAAATTTTTCAGCCGAAGTAAAATTTTCTTTGCGGCAGCGATGATGCTGCTCTTACTCGCGATAGTCGGCTGCACCACCATTGACGAGCTCACCAATGATGCAACTTCGACCAGCGGGTCTGAAGCAACTGCTATACCGGATGCTCCTCTAGCCACGGCAACGCCGTCGCCGCAGGAAGAATTTGAGTCCCTGGCCAAGCAATTGAACGCCAAAGGACTCATTACTCAATCGCTGGTAGATGACCTTCTGGCACAACAATCCAGGCTGGGAAGCATTAACCCAGAAGTTAACGACCCTGAAGTAACTATGCAGGTACTCGCTGATTTCAACGAGGCCGTACAGGCGTGGGGAGACAACATCACCCAGGTGCTAGACCTTTCCCAGAGCGTGCTTGGCCAGATTGGCCCGCAGGGCCGCGCTGGGCTACATAGCCCTTTGCTGGTCAGTTGCAATGACGTCGTTTCTCTCAATAACACCATGGACAAGATCCAAAAGGATGTTGATGTAGCAAAGACTGCCAGAGACCGGATGCTGGCTGTTGACCGAGACAAAGACTTCGGCAAGTTTGAGACTGAGTTCCACAACTGGCGCACCTCTTATAAAACAGCCACCACCACGGCCAATAACGAGCTCGTAATGGGTCCGCTGCAGCTCAGGCTGGTGCTTTCATGGCCGGAGCAACGGCCCTTGGAATAGGATTGTTTGGCGGGGCGGCAGCCGTAATTACTGCGCCTGCGATTTTAACCATCGCCGTCGTCGGGGCCGGCACCGGAGTGGCCGTAAACTGGGTCTGGGATTTGTTGACGCCCCAACCCAAGAGCAGTATTGAAAATGGCTCTCCATTAGCGTCGCCATTATCGGCCGGCGAGTCTTGCCGATTCGTGTCCAGTTCGTCGGAGAACTCGCAGCCCTCAGTCTTCTCTGATACCGGTCTGGGCAACCTCCACATCTTTATGGAAGACCGCGCACCGTTGATTTTCGAGAATTTCAGTATCTCCAGCAGTGAGCAAGTCACTTTGACAGTTAACCCACCGGCGTTTGACGGCGTGACTGTGGAGGAGTTGGCTGCCGCTATCGACGACGCTGTAGTCACCTTTGAGGAGATTGACGGGGAAGAACTTGAGGCAACTCCGGAACCAACCATTGAGGCCGCTTCAACTGCGACCCCTGCAATTAGCGAACCACCGTCGGACCAAGGGCTGACCAACTTGACGGCTTCCCAGGTCCATGCCGCCGTGGCTCAGTTTTCAAACAATGAAGGCTGGACTTTCCATGATGCGGATGAGGTCATCACGAATGAGAGTGCCTACAGCTACCGCTCTGGGAAAGTCCTCACCAAGGCATTACAGGCCTGCCCCGATAATCGGTGCTTCGGTGAAGGCGTCAATTACACTTTAGGGATTCACTTTTCGCCTGTCGTTTGGACAGGCGATGATCTTTCCGCCACGGGCCGTGGTGCTCACTGTACGGTTAGGGCATACAAAGCCACGTCGTACCGAAGCGCATTTATCGAGTTTGAGATCTGGTAGGGGTTCAATCTAGAGACAGTACGGGTGAACGGAATTCCCGTCCCTCCGGAAGATGCTTGCGCCGGTTTTTCTACTGAGTACGTTCAGGGAGAAATCCTGCGATTGTTCGATGATTTCATAATTTTGCTCGGCCCCTAGCCAAGTGTCTTTTTAGACAGCCAACCCTGCTTGGGCTAGAATGCCTGCAATCTGATTCAGGCGGGAGGTTGACCATGTCGGGAATTTGGCCCGGTGAGACCCAATGTGTAGCGATGCTTGGCTTTGACATTGACGGTGTATCGTCATGGTTAAACCGTGACCCGTCGTTCAAAGACCACCCCAGCCTCATGTCCATGGCCGAGTACGGCCCATCCGTCGCCACTCCAAGAATCCTGGACATGCTGGACGCCCACTCCGTCCCAGCCAGCTTCTACGTGCCGGGATTCGTGGCCGAGACCCACGAAGAAATGGTCAAAGAGCTGGCTAACAGAGGCCATGAAGTAGCCCACCACGGCTACATGCACGAGCCGCCGTCCAGTCTCACTCGCCAGCAAGAAATAGACGTCATGGAGTCGGGCCTCCGAATCTTGAGCGGTATCACCGGCGAGCCAATTCTAGGCTACCGCTCTCCAAGCTGGGAGCTTTCAGAGCACTCCCTGGAACTGTTGACCGACCACGGTTTCATTTACGACAGCAGCCTGATGGGGGACGATGCGCCCTACATAGTTGAGTCTCCAACCAACGGCAAATCCCTGGTTGAATTGCCTGTGCACTGGTTGCTCGACGACGCGCCAAACTTTGTCTACGCGCCGGTGGCCAACCGCCTGGGCCCAATGCGCAACCCAGACGAGGTCTACCAAACATGGGCCGCAGAGTTTGAGGGGCTTTACCGCTACGGGAGGGCCTTCACGCTCACCATGCATCCTCAGTACATCGGGCGACCGGGACGGCTTCTCATGCTGGAACGCTTGATCGAATACATCAAGTCGTTCCCCAACGTAGAATTCATGCGAGCCATCGACGTGGCCAAGATGTGGCGGTAGCGCTGAAAATTGCAACGCGCAACTTCTTGCCAACGTGCAGCATCAGACTTAACATGGGCGCAGATTCGCCCGTATCTTCAGGAGCATAAAATGCCTAAAGTTCATGACCGCGGCGGTTGGCCCAACGAAGACCCCATTGACCAATCTGAGCACGAGATGGAGGAATGGGAACGCAAGGTGGACGCA
>JAPKDE010000351.1 GCA_028822675.1 Dehalococcoidia bacterium
CCCGTACGTGGCGCCCTTCCAGCTTCAGTCAGCTGGTTGGACAAGAACACGTCTCTGGAACATTGCGCCAGTCCATCAAACTAGGCCGAGTCTCCCATTCCTACCTGTTCTGCGGCCCCAGGGGCAGCGGCAAGACCACCACCGCCAGAATCATTGCCAAGGCCGTCAACTGCCTGGACACCCAGGACGGCAACCCCTGCGACGCCTGTACCATCTGCCGCTCCATCAACGGCGGCCAGTTCATGGACATCATCGAACTAGACGCCGCCAGCAACCGGGGCATCGACGAGATACGAGACATCCGAGAGAAGGTGAATTTCTCACCATCCCAGGGCCGACGCAAGGTCTACATCATCGACGAAGCCCACATGCTGACTGATCAAGCCTCCAATGCCTTTTTAAAGACACTGGAGGAGCCGCCGGAGCATGTCATATTCGTACTCTGCACCACCGAGGCCCACCGGATATTGCCTACCATCATCTCTCGGTGCCAAAGATTCGATTTCAGGCGCATCGGTTCTGAACTGATTTACGGTCGTCTGGCTGACATCACCGAGTCCGAGGGTGTAACCGTAGACCCCGAAGCTTTGCGCGTAGTAGCCCGCCACGCCGCCGGTAGCCTGCGGGACGCCGAAAACCTGCTAGAACAACTGGTTGTATCTGCCGCCGACGGCGTCACCTTAAAGCAGGTTGAAGAACTTTTGGGCCTGGATAACGGCGAAAGTTCCTTGGAGTTGGTCAAGTACCTGCTGCTGGGGAATACTTCCGCCGCATTGTCTGCGGTGAACCGGGCTGCTTGGGGCGGTACGGATCTGCGACAATTGCATAAACAGACCATAGAGCTGTTGCGAGCCGTTATGCACTTGCAATGGGGCTCTGAGGACGCTGTAGACCTTTCTGAAGACGTGACCGGCCAGCTGCAGGAGTTGGTCGGTAACCTGCCGTCCTGGCGAATAATTAGGGCTCTAAAGGTCTGGGGCGACGTTAATATGCGCTACGATGCGCCGTCCACACTGCCTCTGGAATTGGCCGTGGTTGAGATTTGCGAAGATACAGCCCCTCCTGTGGCACAACCCGCTCCGATGGCGGCACAGGCAAGACCAGCCGCTGCTGCCCCGGCACCGGCTGGCCGCGCACCGGCACCCGCTCCCAATCGGCCGCCTCCTGCTAGCAGGCCGGCACCAGGCCCAGCCGCACAACCGGCAAGTCAACGCCGACCGGCCCAGGATACTGCACCCATCTCTGAGCTAGGCATAAAATGGTTGGCCGCAGTTAAAGTTTTGGGACGCCATAAGGGCAAGAAATACAACCTGGGAGCCCTGCTACGAGACTGTAAAGGGAACGCTGTCTCCCTTGAAGAAAACACCCTGGTATTGGGCTTCTCCAACAAAGCCAACCTGGAACGGATGCAAGAGGAAATGGAAGACCCGGGCTCGCGCCGTCAGGTGAGTGAGGTTGTGACTGAGGCCTTTGGTGCGACCTACGAATTCAGGCTCACCATGGCCAATGGCGGGGCCACCGCCAACACTGCTAAAACCGCGCAACAGAGTTCCCTGGTCCGTACGGCCCTGGGCATGGGCGCCAGAGTCCTAGAGGAGATCGAAG
>JAPKDE010000014.1 GCA_028822675.1 Dehalococcoidia bacterium
CCAGTGGCAATCACACTATCATCCTCACTTATCGCTGTCCACGTTTTATTACCAATTAGGACAATCCCTCTGGGCGCTAACTCCCCAGTCACTCTACCCAGCGCGCCGGTAAGGTCTGAAACTTTTGTCGGCGGTCCTTCTTTTCGAGACTGGTAGGCCGCCCTAACAAAGTAGACCAACGCAACACAAACTACACCGCCTGAGCTAGCCAGCAACCACCTATTAACGTCGATCGAAGGCAGAGTTGGAGAAGTGTCTCCAAATTGGTTGAACAGCAGAACCCCGCCCACCGTGAGGCTTACCATAGCGCCCACGCCCAAAATACCAAACCCGGAAACTGCCACCTCAAGCGCAATTAGGACTACAGCCAGCAAGACAAACACCACTCCGGCCCAGTTGACCGGAAGATTGCCCAGAGCCAGGAACGCCAGCAGCAGGCAGATCACGCCGACCACTCCGGGGGCAACCAGGCCCGGGTTGAATATCTCCACCACTATACCCAGGCCGCCCATCATTAGCAGGATGAACGACACGTTTGGGTCTGAGATGAACTCTAAAAAGTGCTCCAAGATATTCTTCTCAATGGACTGGGTGCCAATCTCTGCCGTTTCAAGTTCGACCAACCCCAAAGACGTATCCGCAGTGAGGCCGTCCAACTTTGATAACAGGTCATCCAGATCCTCTGCGATCAGGTCAACCACATTGTCTGCGAGGGCTTCCAGGGCGGTGTAAGAAACCGCAGACCTGACCGTTGCTTCCAGTTTGTCTTGGTTGCGTCCCCTTGTTTGGGCAATGCTTCTAATCAGGGCTGAAGTGTCATTCTCAATCTTGCTGGCCAGGGTGTCGTCCAAATCTTGACCGGTACTAGATATGGGAGTGGCCGCGCCAATGTTGGTCCCGTGCGCCATCACGGCAAAGTTTGCGGCCGCCGCGATGAACGTCCCCGCAGAACCCGCTCTGGCACCACTGGGTGACACAAACACCGCCACCGGGATTGGCGACTCAAGTAGTAGTTGGACAATATCCCTAGTGGCGCTGAGAAGTCCGCCCGGTGTATCAAGCTGGATCACCAGCAGGGTCGCGTTATCTTCTTGAACTTGCTCGATGGCTCTAGATACGAAGCGAACTTTCACCGAGTTGATAATTCCATCAACATTCATGACCAGGGCGTGGGGTGATGTTGGTTCTTGGGCGTTGGCTATAACCGGCCCTAGTAGGCCCAAAATCATCATGCTGATAAAGGTAAACGCGAGGGACAACCGGACTATTCGGAGCCGTTTAGTCATCCATTCCATCATGTTGGTTCTAGGACGATTGGCCGATAAATCTAGGGGAGTCTGATAGGGAGTGCGGCTAAACCGGAGTTCCGGTTTCAGCCATAGACGGTTCAACAGACTCTTCAACGGACGCTTCAGACGCTTCAATCGAAGCTTCAGATGCAAACACTTCAGCCGGTTCTGGCACCTTCGCCATTCGCGCCAGCAGAGGGTTCACCAGTTTCAATACGCCGCCAAGTGTTGGGTGGCCCATTATCTTGCCAATCATCGAACTGTGCCAATCAAATGAAACGTCCGGAGAAGCAGCCAGTTCGGCCCCAAATCCGTTGGTGCTGGCCTGGTTAATCAATGAGTTGATGTGGCTATCACCCAGGAACTCAAATGCTCTGCGAGCGGAGTATCCCACTTCCAACTCATTGGAGAGCAGGTTCTTCCATTCCTTCTGATAAGCACCCAATTGGTTGGCTGAGAGCCGGTCTTCGCCGAGCGCTTGTTGCAGGGCGCCCGAGGCAATCTCACTCGCAAGTAGCGAGTAGAATATCCCGCCGCCAGTGGTCGGTTTCACCTGCCCAGCGGCATCTCCTACAACCAGCACTCGGTCAGTGTAGGTCTTCTTGAGCGGTCGCAACGGTATGCCCCAACAGATTGGTTTATCCGCTGTTTCTATAATCTTCCCTTCCGCTTGTCTGGCAGAGATAAAGTTGGAAAACCATTCTTTTGCGTTCTTGCGTACCAACAGGCCTGCCAAGGCGTATCCAGGCTTGGTTGGCACCAGCCAGGCAAAGAACCCGGGGGCAACATCGCGCCCCAGATAGACTTCAACTTCTTCAACACCTTCAGTCTTCACCAAGGCTTGAGTACCCACCACGTAGTCGGAAGGCTCTCCCAGACCTAATTGCCGGTTCAATTGCGAGCCAAAACCCGCCGCCAGAACCAACGCCCTTGCTTCCAAGGTGTTTGAGTCAGAACTGCCGTCTATGACCACGGTGACGCGGTCTGGGTGTTGTTCCAGGCTTACAACCCTGCTACCTAGAAGGTAATCTGCGCCAGCATCAACGGCTTTATCAGCGAACGAAGACACGTAGGCCACACGGTCGACTACCCGTGCCACGGTGGTTGGGGTTTCAAATCTGACAACCTCTGAGGAAGGAGAGATGACGGAGGCAGAATTTATCTCGCGGTAGACCAATGACGGGTCTATTGGATAGCGGCGAAAGCATTCTTCGCCCACCAGACCAGTGCATAATTTATCGCCGATATTTTCCCTGGAATCTATGACAGTGACGCCGTACCCGTTGGAAGCCAAGGAAAGAGCGGCGTTGTTTCCGGCGGGGCCCGCCCCCACCACAATCACATCTTGCAAATTGAGGTTACCTCTAGAATCACCCCATATTTGGGGATTGTTACCACTCGGAAATTATACCCTTACGAGAATCAGCAAGTCATATAAAAAAGAGAACAGAGTTCTCCAGTTATTGTTAACTAGACCAGAACTAGACCCGGCCATTGTACCAGTCTGACAACTGTTTTACGCTATCGGATTGTTGTGGTTTTTCGCGCCCGTCCCACGCCTTGACACGACCCTGCGCAGGTGTATAATTTGGCCTATAAAATAATTGGTCAGACCAATTGTGATTTGAGGCTATTGCACCCACTGTTTTGTTGCCTGAAAACTCGCAGTCAGAATTGAAGAACCTCCGGGGCCGGCGGCTCCATGAGGCTATCGTGGAACGGTTCCATTCGTTGATTCAACGGGGGAGCCTGGAGCATGGTGCCAAGTTGCCTGCAGAACGGGTGCTAGCTGAGCAGCTTAAGGTGAGCCGGAGTTCTGTAAGAGAAGCGATCAGAACACTGGAACTCCAGGGTTTGGTTGTGAGCAAACAGGGGTCTGGGACTTTCATCAACACCCAGAGCCTGAACGCAGTGGCCTCATTAATGACCTCATCACTGATTGACGATTTGGGAGCGAGTGAAGCCCAGCTCAAAGATATTTTTGAAGTTAGACATCTTTTGGAGCCCCAGCTTGCGGCTCTAGCGGCGCAGAGGGCCACTACGGAAGATGTGGAACGCCTGTCTTCTATCTTGGTTGAACAGCAACGGCAGATCATGGAGGGCGAAACCGGTGTTGATGCCGATACAGCGTTCCATTTTGCCTTGGCCACTGCAACTCACAACACGGCATTGGTCAAGGTGGTCAGCGCAGTGGAAGACGTACTGAGGCAATCCCGAGACCAAACACTACAACAGCCAGGGAGGCCGCAGCGGTCCCTGGACTCCCACCGGGAGATTCTAGAGACGATTCGGTCTGGAGACCATCTAGGAGCGAGGTCAGCCATGGAACATCACCTGACCGCAGTGGAGCCATCAAGCTCAGTTCTAACATCGCAAGAACCAGTAGCGCCCACCGCCAGCATATAAAGAAGAGATAAGTAACGCCTGGGATTCGCTTGGTCGGATATCCAGGCGCACGTCGGCAAGACTCAAGTAGATAACTAACACCAAACTACCAAAAGCTGAGGAGGAGACCTATGGCTACCCGATCTGTGGAGGTGGTGTACCGGGGCATATTTCAACGAACTATGGCCCGAAACATCGTCAGAAGCATAGTTTTCGCCGCCCGAAAAGACGGCAAAATCGGTACGGCATTTGGCCGTTACAGCGATTCACCAGAGAGGAATGGAATCCCGGCCAAGCAGTTTGCCATCGTATCTGACACGGCCTTGGAACTGGAAGAGAGCTTGGCTGTTTACGAGGCCACGGCGGTTGACGTTACAATCAATGTTGACGACGCAATGTGCAAAGGTATTGAGTCCTGGGCTTGGTACGGTCTTCAGCCCATCAACGAGCTAACCAAGCCCGGCGGAACACTGATCGTGACCTCAAGGCAGGATTCCGACTCTCTGTTGGAAGACATCCACCAGAAGGAATCACCGTACAATCTAGCGGTCATCCCCAGCACCGTGAGTTTCTCCGGTCTCTGGGTTTATAAAGACGACCACACTGACATGCGGGTACTCGGCGCAATATGCAAAGTTTGCCCTGATTTGGTCAGCGTTAAAGCCATGCTGGAGTCCGTTAAGGAACAGACCGGCAACGACACCAAGGTCGCTTCGGTCCAGGGAGCCTTTGACCGAACAACCAGCCGTCCCGTGGAACCTGGCGAGGGTAACGACGAGACCCCGTTCAGTTTCGACATGCCCGGTTGGAAGACCATGGAAGAGGGCGTAGTAATTCGCGCTCTCCCTGAGGGTGGCGGATTCCGCGGCGGCGATGAGGGATACCAGCCCGGTCGTTCTGAGGTCTTTAAGAAGTGGAGCACACGCTCCATGCGCCCGGTCATCAACTTTGACACCTGCATCAAGTGCACATTGTGCTGGCTGCAGTGTCCTGACACCTGCTTCGACATCACGCCAGACGGTCTGTATGACGCCAACCTGGAATCATGCTGCGGCTGCGGTGTCTGCGAAGCGGTCTGCCCAGTTCCCGACTGTGTGACCATGGTCGGCGAGCCCGAGTTCAACGACAACAGCAGCCAGTGGGACGCTTGGACAGCCGATAAAGACGGCTACAACAAGTGGATGACCGTGCTGGTAGAAAAACAGAAAACTGAGACTCGAACCCACGGTTTCCACCACGTCGGCGGCTACGAGGACGAGATCAAAGCAGAGGAATCATAATGGCCGCCGTACAGTCCAAACTCTACGCGGAGCCCAAGGAAGAATTAATCAGCGGTAGTGAGGCCATCGGCATTGCCTGTGCCCTCGCCGACGTTGACGTAATCACCGCATATCCCATCCGGCCCTATGACACGGTGATGCAATACGTGTCCCGTCTCAAGGCCGACGGCGCCTTCGACTTTGATTACATCATCGCCGAGAGCGAGCACTCCCAGTTTGAAATTGTGAAGCATGCTTCCGCCGTCGGCGCCCGCACCTTCACTGGCTCCAGCGGAGTGGGTTGGTTCTACGCCTTTGAGGCCATCACCGTAACCGCCGGGCTACGTATGCCCGTGGTGGCCATGGTTGGTAACCGGGCGTTGGACGACCCGGGCGCATTCGGAGTGGAACACAATGATGCCTTGGCCGTGCGTGACTTGGGCTGGCATCTCTACTGGGTCGCCACCGCTCAAGAAGCCCTCGACATGGCTTTAATCGCCTACAAGGTAGCAGAGGACCCCCGGGTCTTGTTGCCCTTTGCCCTGAGTTGCGACGGATCATTCCTGACCCACTCACAGGCGATCGTTCAGGTTCCATCTCGAGATCAGGTAGAAAAATTCTTGCCACCTTACAAACGTGGCAAACTGCAATTACACCCGGACAACCCCATCACCGTCGCCCCTCAAGTGAATGAGGACTGGCTAATGGAGATCCGGAAGCAGACCGACGAGGCCATGCGCCGAACGCCTGAGGTCATCAAAGAGGCCTACGAAGAGTTCCGCGAGATCTTTGGTCGGGGTGACCCCAGTCCGTTTATTGAAGAATACATGTGCGAAGACGCTGAAATCATCGTCGTAGGAATGGGTACCCTGGCCATGCCGACCAGGGTTGCCATTCGCCGCATGCGGGAAGCAGGCAAGAAAGTTGGCTTCCTGCGAGTGAAATTCTTCCGGCCGTTCCCAGCTGAGGAGCTACAGAAGGCTCTTGGTAACGCCAAGGGTGTAGCGGTAATTGACCGTGACTATTCCTACGGCTCACCTTCCTACGGCGGAGTCCTCTTCCATGAACTCAGATCTACCATGTACCCCATGGATAAACGCCCCGTAATGTTGAACTTCATTGCCGGGTTGGGCGGCCGCGAGGTCATGGTCGGCGACATAGAACAGATTGTGGAAACCACCCAAACAGCCATCGACACTGGTAAAATCGAACAAGAGACCACCTGGGTCTCGGTAAGGGAGTAATAGAATGGCAACTGTACAAGACCTCCCTCAGATAAGGGGAGTTAAGAGTATACCGGTGGAGGAGTTTTACGGTTCCGGACACCGGACCTGTCAGGGCTGTGAATCGGCTCTGGTGATGCGGCTGATGATTAAAGCCGCCGGACAACGGACCATCGTACTCGGCAGCACCGGCTGCATGTACGTGGCAAACACCACCTACTACAGCACACCGTGGGTAGTGCCGTGGATGCACACTCAGCTTGGTTCAGCCGGCTCTGCCGCCACCGGCACCGCTGCTGGCCTGGCCTCCATGATGCGCAAGGGCAAAATGACGGACGAGCCCATCAATGTCATCGCTTTCTGCGGCGACGGTGGTGGAGTCGACATGGGTCTGTCAGCGTTGTCCGCTGCGTTGCAGCATGACGAGTACAACCTACTCATCGTCTGCTACGACAACGAGTCCTACGCCAACACAGACATTCAGGCCTCTGGTAGCACTCCTTGGGGTGCAAATACCACCTTCAGCCCGGTTGGAAAAGATATCCGTATCATGAACAACCGTGAAAAGAAGAACATGGCACCCATGATGGCCGTTGGCCATCCCAACATGAAGTACGTGGCCACGGCCTGCGCTTCTTACGGGTTGGACTTCAACAACAAGGTTCGCCGCGCGCTAACTACCGGCGGTCCCACCTTCATCCACTGCATGGATCCGTGCCCCAAAGGCTGGGATTATGACCCTAAGTACTCCCATGAGTTGGGGATGCTGTCCATTGAGACCGGCCTGTGGGTCCAGTACGAGATCATTGAGGGTGAGGTGATACTCAACGGCCCCAGCCGAGCCATCTCCAAGGGTATCCGCCAACGGAAACCCGTGGAAGAATATCTCCTACGCCAGGGCCGCTTCGCCCACTTCACACCCGAAGACATCAAGCACGCCCAAGACAGGGTTGATGAGCAATGGGAAAAGTGGTGGATTCCCGGCCTGATCCCCATCACTCCTCAAAAGGACGATGACGACAACGCCGCAGAAGCGGAGTAGTCAACGGGTCGGAGGATTCGGCAAACAACTAGCACATAAAAGAGGGGGCGGATTAATTCCGCCCCCTCTTTTTGTTTATCTTTCCTCTGTGTTCTACCACGAGTCAATTGGTTTTTTGTAACGGGCACGTTTACTCCCGTTCGGCTAACTCTTTCACTTCTTTTTCCAAACGGTCACCCAGGCGGTCTTTCTCGATCTCTAGGGCATATCGACTTTGTAAGTTCATCCAAAACTGATCTGAAGTGCCAAAATAGCGGGACAGCCTAAGCGCGGTATCCGCCGATATAGACCGTTTACCGTGGACAATCTGATTGATGCGTCTTGGGTGGACTCCAATATCCTTGGCCAAACGGTATTGAGTGATGGCTGACGGACTCATGAACTCTTCCATTAGTATTTCCCCAGGATGAATTGGAGGTGATTTTGTAAATGTCATATCCATATCCTAATGATAGTCGGTAATCTCTACTTCATGAGCGCCACCATCGGTCCAACGAAAACAGATACGCCTTTGATCATTGATTCGAATACTGGTCTGGCCTGCCCTCGTGCCAGCAAGCAATTCCAATAATGAGTCAGCCGCATCAATCATTACCAGTTTGCGAAGAGCAGGCCGCAGTAAGTCCGGCGGGAGTCTCCTGGATCCTTCCCTTCGGAAACCACGCTCGGTTTCTTTATTCCGAAACGACCTAATCATTCATTTCATGAAGTAACGCAGTCCGCTACTAGCGTCAAACGCTATTATACAGTCTAATTAATTTCGAAAAGTTTTTGCACACTTGCCACCATCTTCCGTTCGGGTTAGAGTAAACCCGATTTCAACCTCACTTTTTTATCACTGTTTGTAATATCAATACGGTTGATTGTGAGCTTCACGACTCGAAAATCCGGGTCACAAATTCTGCGACTACAACTTTAGGAGGACCCGATGGCCAACGATCCCATCAATCTTTACGACTACGAAGCCAGGGCCAAGCTCGCTTTGCCTCACGACAACTGGGACTTTATCGACGCCGGCGCCATGGACGAAATCACCACCAAGCGAAACCGCAGCGCGTTCGACGCACTGTCGATTCGCCCCCGGTTCATGCGCAGTGTGGAAGAACGCAAGATTTCGACCACCATGCTGGGCACCGACATCAGCATGCCAGTTTTCGTCTGCCCCGCCGGCAGCCACGGCATCGCTCATCCCGATGCCGAAGTCGCCACCGCCAGAGCTGCCGGACGCTCAAACACCCTGATGATGCTGAGCACGTCTTCCAACTGCAGTCTAGAAGAGGTTGCCGAAGCCGCCACCGGACCTCTCTGGTTCCAGCTTTACCACCGAGGCAAGGCGTTGACCGAGATGCTGGTACACCGTGCAGAAGAGGCCGGGTTCAAGGCAATTGTGCTAACGATCGACACTCCGGTTCCTAGCCCTAAGGAACGGGACCTGCGCAACAAATTTGAGCGCACACTTGAGCTGGGTAACTTCCGTGACCTGGGTCTGTCTCGCAGCGAGATTAGCGGCACCGACGATACCCCCGGCTGGGACGTTTCCCGCGCCGACCCCATTACCTGGAAGGACCTGGAATGGCTTCGCGGCCTGACCTCCCTGCCCCTGGTTTTGAAGGGAATACGCGTCGGCGAGGACGCCAAGATGGCCGCTGATCTGGGCTGTGAAGGAGTCCTGGTTTCCACTCATGGTGGCCGCCAACTGGACCAGACATTAAGTTCGATCGAGACTATCCCTGAGGTAGTCGCAGCGGTTAATGGTCACTGTGAAGTCTACCTGGACTCCGGTGTCCGCCGTGGCAGCGATGTGCTGAAAGCCCTCGCCATGGGTGTCAAAGCTGTCGGTATCGGCCGACCTCTCTATTGGGGTCTGGCGACCGAAGGCGAAGACGGCGTTCACAACGTCCTGGAACTGCTCCGGGAAGAGGTTGGACGAGTCATGGATTTCTGCGGCCAGAGTGACGTAGAAGACCTTGAGGAAGCCCTCATCAATGTCCCCAACAACTGGGGTCCTGGCTACACCGCACCGTAACATCCGGTTAAACGAACCAAACAAAAAGGGCGACCCGATTAAATCGGGTCGCCCTTTTCTGTTTGCCAGTTGCCGGTGGTTAAATTCCTAGTCGGCTGCCGCTCCGGCGGTGCTTCCAGAACGGACTCCATTCAACAACTCAGATAATAGGTTGTTGAATATGGTTGCCTGTTCAAAGTGGGCTGAGTGGGCTGCGCCGGGTACTACTTCCATCCTTGATCCGGGGATCACCTTCTGGACCTCGGCGATGACGCTGGGCGGGAAGATGGCGTCCTCTTGGCCAACGATCAACATCGTGGGGATGGTCCAGCCAGCGAACTGAGCAATGTTGGGGCCATCTTTCAGTCGGAACCCAGAGATGACTCCGTCCTCGCCCCGAGACGGGTTCAAGCCGTTGATCTGCTGATAGAGGAAGGTCAGGGCTGGTTCCTCGTTGATAAAACTGGCCGACAGCGATCGTCCAGGGCCGTCTGGCGGCGGGACAGCTTTACCAAGTTCTGCCAGAGTTCCCTCAGTGGCCACGCCACCGGTGGTATCACCCAAAACCAGACCTAGGGTGCGCTCCGGGTGGGCCAATGCGAATCCCAAGCAGGCAAACCCGCCCATGGACTGGGCCACCAAGAATGCTTTATCAATTTTGAGGTGGTCTATAAGAGCGGTCAGATCGGCGATGAAATTCTCCCGCAGCGGAGTGCCGTGCTCGGCAATGGAGTCTCCCCAACCGCGGTGGTCAAAGGTTATGCAGCGGTATTCGCCGGAGAACTCCGCCACCTGCTGCCACCAGCTGAGGTGGTTGCCGCCGCGTCCGTGGGCGAAGATTATTGCTGGAGCAGATTCATCGCCGTGGGACTCGTAATAAAGGTCAATTCCATTTATAGATGCTTTGGGCACGGTTGGCCTCCGATTGTGTCTTTTGTTGTGTCTTTTGTGTTTGTGGTTCCAGAAATGCTGGGGCTGTTGGCGGCAAGTATACCTAAATTGGGGTCGTTTGGCCCGCCCAGCCGAGCCGATTGGCCCTGCATCCGCTTGCGCTGCTGGCAAAGAATTATAATGACTTGTAGTGCCAGGTAGGCGGGCCAGGCTTTCTGGATGAATTCTTGCCATGAAAGCGTTTGGCTCTAGGCCGACCAAGAAGCAAAGGAGGCGGCGGTATGACGACAACCACGTTACCCGAGCGACTTATTGACGCAGAACCTGAGGCAATTCAAGTTCTGAAGCATCTATTCAAAGAGCTAGAAGAGATAGTTAGGACGACTGAAGCAGGACCGGAACTGATCCACTGGTACCACTTTGTCCCCTGCGCCGGTGTTAGGTATTACGCCTATGACACCTATCCGTCACCAGTGGAACCGCTGGTCCAGCGAAAGAAGTAGGTCTTCCCCATCGGGAGAGTTAGCGCAACGTTGCAGGAATGGTTGCTAGACCGGCCATTCCTGGCGGTTGTAGGCGGCTTCCCAGAACATGAACTCGTAGCGGCTGCTGGTCATAAATGCCCGTCGCATGGCTTCCAATTCTGCCGGACTTGCGTCGGCGGCCATCTGGTCAACAAAGCCGCGCCAAGCTTCAACGCTGCCCTCAAGAAACCCTTCCACGTAGAATCGGGTCCACTCTCCGTACAACGGATGCTCCGACTGCCCCACTTCGTCTTTCAGAAGGTGGTAGGTCCACGGGCAGGGCAGCAGGGCGGCGGCAGTCGGTCCAAGGCCGTTCAGCGACGCCGTTTGCAGCATGTGGTCCACGTAGGCGGTGTTGGTTGGCGAGCGCACTGCGTTCTGGGCGTCGGCCAAGGTCAGCCCAGCGTCAGCCAGCAGCTTGTGGTGCAGGGGCCGCTCCACCGGAGTCATAACTCTGCGGGCCAAGTCCTGCAGAGTCTGGGCATCGGGAGCTTTGGCCAATGCCATCGCCACCGTCCGGCCAAACCCCTCCAGGTATAGGTAGTCCTGGGCCAGATAATACCGGAAGGTCTCCAACGGCAGGGTACCGTCTTTGATCTCTTTCAAAAATGGGTGATCGAAGATCTTCCGCCAGATCGGCTCGGCTTCTATTCTCAGTTCTTCACTGAAACTGGGCATTTGTACTTCCTATTAACGTAATCTCTATCGCAGTTAAGCAACTGCCTCTTCTCCCTCCACGGGGGAGCGTTTGGATGTGGGCTTTTTCTGACCTAGATATACCTCTACTTAAGAGCCGCCGTTGGCCTTATCAAGTTCCTGCTGCCTGAGCTCCACCCGTCGTATCTTGCCGCTGACGGTCTTGGGTAGCTCGGTGACAAATTCCACTACCCTTGGGTACTTGTAAGGCGCAGTGGCGGTTTTGACGTGGTCTTGCAGGCTGACCACCAACTCATCTGAGGCGACATAATCGGGAGCCAGAATCACAAACGCTTTGACGACATCACCGCGCACCGGGTCAGGGCTGGCAACAACAGCCGACTCCGCCACGGCTGGGTGTTCGATCAATGCACTCTCGACCTCGAATGGGCCGATGCGGTAGCCAGCGGAGATGATTACATCGTCGGCCCGACCTACAAACCAGAAATAGCCGTCTTCGTCTTTGTAGGCCTTGTCCCCGGTCAGGTACCAATCGCCCAAGAACGACCGGTCCATGGCCTCCTGGTCCTTCCAGTATTCCTGGAATAGGCCAACCGGACGCTCTGGTTTGATTTTGACTGCAATCTGCCCCTCTTCACCAACGGGGACTTCTTCACCCTGCTCGTCCACCACGCCAATGGTAAAGCCGGGGGTGGGCTTCCCCATGGAGCCGGGGCGGACCTCGTTACATCGGAAGTTGCCAACCAACAGCACTGTCTCAGTCTGGCCGTAGCCGTCGTAAATCACCAGTCCGGTGCCGTCTTCCCATTGTTTCATCACTTCCGGGTTGAGCGGTTCTCCGGCGCCGGTGCAGTGACGCAAGTTGTCCATGTTGTACTTACTGAGATCTTCCAAGACCAACATCCGGTAGGCCGTTGGTGGAGCGCAGAAAGACGTTACCCCGTGCTTCTCGAGCAGACTCAGGGTCAATGGGGCGTCAAAGCGGCCTCTGGCATCGTGCTGCATCACCGCTGCGCCCAAGGTCCATTGGCCGAACAACTTGCCATAGGCGGCCTTGGCCCAGCCCGTGTCGGACAGCGTCCACATTAAATCGGTGGCGGTCAGGTCATGCCAGTACTTGGCGGAGATAATGTGTCCAATGGCGCATGATGCCTGGGTGTGGAGCACCATCTTCGGATAGCCAACAGTGCCCGAGGTGAAGTAGATCAGCAATGGGTCTTCGCTTCGGGTCGGCTCAACATTCTCTAACACCGACGATGCGGCAGCCATATCTTCGTTATAGGAGATCCAGCCCCGTTTTTCGCCCCGTACAACCACCAGGTGTTTCAGATCAGGACAGCTACCGGCAACCTCGTCTACTTTGCTGGCGTTCTCTTCGTCAGTAATCGCCATTACGGCCTCAGCGGTGTTGATGCGGTACTCAATGTCCTTGGGCGTCAAGAGAGTAGTGCCGGGCATGGGCAACGCGCCTAGCTTCATCAGTCCCAGCATAACCACATACCACTCCGGAATCCGCGGCAACATGATGAAAACCCGGTCACCCTTCTTGATGCCCCGGTCCCTGAGGGCGTTGGCGTATTTGTTGGAGAGAATTTTCAGGTCCCAAAAACTGTGGTGCTCAACGCTATCTCCGCTGGGATTCACCGATATCAGGGCCAGTTTGGTGCGGTCTTCGGCCCATTTATCCACCACATCAAACCCAAAGTTGAAGAATTCAGGCACATCAAGCCGGTCATTCTTAATGGCAGTTTCGTAATCTGGCATGTTGGTGGCGATGTCTCTCATAAGTCCTCTAAGTCCTTCACGGCTTTGATGGATTGTCGGCCTATTCTACACGGTAGTCCCAGCCTGGGAAAGAATTCACATTGTTGCTAAACCGGGGCGCATGGGTATAATTCCGATAATGTACTCATGGCAAGAGGGGACTCAAAATGGCCGATAGGTTAGCCGACAGCTTAGATGGAAAGACAGCCCTGGTCACCGGCGGAGGGTCTGGCATTGGCCGAGCGACTGCTCTGGCCTATGCCAACGGCGGCTCACGGGTCGTTGTGGCCGACGTGAACGTTGAGGGTGGAGAGGAGACGGTTCAGCTGATCAAAGAGGCGGGTGGCGAAGCAATCTTGGTTCACGTCGACGTCTCCAGACCTGAAGACACTCAGGCTATGGTCGCCCAGGCCGTTGAAACATTCGGCAGCTTGGACTGCGCCTTTAACAATGCTGGCATCGGTGGCGGCAGGGACCGAAATCTCACGGCAGATTACCTTGAAGAGGACTGGGACCGGGTCATGTCCATCAACCTTAAGGGCGTTTGGCTGTGCATGAAGGCAGAGATTCCCCAAATGTTGAAGCAGGGCAAGGGTGCCATTGTTAACACTGCATCGATTGCCGGTCTTGTTGGTCTATCCGGCACCGTGGCCTACGTTGCCGCCAAGCACGGCGTTACCGGACTGACCAAGGCGGCGGCCTTGGAATATGCCAAGGCTGGTATCCGAATTAATGCTGTCTGTCCTGGATACATCGAGACCCCGTTAATCGAAGGTGCCTTTGAACGGATGGAAGGGTATAAAGAAAGATTGGAATCACGGCACCCACTGGGTCGTCTGGGCCAACCAGAGGAAATTGCCGCGGCAGTTTTATGGTTATCTTCCGATGCCGCATCGTTCGTCACCGGCCACAACATGACTGTGGACGGTGGCTACGTGGCCCAATAATCATGTACCAAGTAGCAGTCGCGATACACATATTATCTGCGGTGGTCTGGCGCTCCAGAGGCGTTTGGAATGATGCGAGACGCCGCCAAGAAATTCTTGCCCATCGCCTGGGCGGCAATGATTCTGCTTGGCATCAGTGGCGCCTATTTGGCCACGGATCACTGGGGTATCCGGCCCAATATATTCTTCACGGACGATGGTCGGTTCATGCAGATATTACGGGTGAAGACATTTTTGTTCTTGTTCGTAGTCGTGCTGAGTTTGCTGCACGACTTCTGGCTAGGCCCCAAGATCATGGACCGCCTGGAACAGGCCCGAGCGTCCGGAGAGGTTCTACCCCAGAGCCTGGCCCGAAAGCTGGTCCGCATGACCGCCGGGATAAACCTCTTGTCCGCCGTAACCATCCTGGTCCTAGCCGTCTATTTGATCCGGCCGTAGGGTTTTCTATTTGGGGGAGTTGCTAGTCTAAACCTAGTTTGAAGCCGGTTAGAGCGGGTTGAAAACCCGCGCCTACACCTGCGCAAACAACTTAGAGTTACTGACAGAAGTTGGGCGCGCAATCTGCTGGTTTGTTTCATCATGTGGAACATCAGAAACGTTTGTTGGTTCCATAATGACATTTCGCCCCAACTATCCTGAGCTAGGCTCGAAACGACTACAGCGCTTCGACTATTCCCAACCTGGCGCTTATTTCGTGACCATTTGCGCGTTCAACCGACGCTGTATTTTCGGTGAAATTACCCACGGAAGGATGATGCTTAATCACAATGGTGCGACCGTGAAGGAGCAATGGTACGGGTTACCTAGTCACTACCCTAATATCTCACTCGACACGTTCGTAATCATGCCTAACCACATACACGGAATTATTTGCATTAACGAAGTGGAACGACCATTTGTAGGCGCGGGTTTCCAACCCGCTGATGCCCCACTTCAAACCAACCCTCAGCACGGCCTCCCAGAAATCATCAGAGGATTTAAGACTTATTCTGCCAGGGGAATAAATAAACTCAGAGATACCTCCGGCACGCCAGATTGGCAGCGGAACTACTTCGAGCACATAGTTCGTTCTAAGACGGACCTGGATGTTGTCAGGAGATACATTGAAGAGAACCCATTGAAATGGAACGAAGACTACGAGAACCCAAGGTTTCGTCCGAGTGTAGATTCCAGTTCGAAAATGATTTGAAGTCGAGCAGGGCGGGTTAAAAACCCGCCCCTACAAATTGGGTTGCCTGAGAGATGGTCGCTACAACTCCAGCAAGCGGCTGGTGTCCATGAAGGTGGTTATTATTTCGGGGCCGTTTTCTCGGATGACCACGAGGTCTTCTATGTGGAAGCCTTGGACGCCGGGCCAGCGCACCCTGGTTTCGACCGCAAATACCATGTTGGGGGCCAGGGGTGTGTCGTCGTAGGCGGCCAGCATAGGCATCTCGTGGATGTATAAGCCCAGGCCGTGTCCGGCGAAGGGCAGACTGAATTCGATATCCGCCTCTTGATAGAACTCCACGTTCTTCCGGTAGACCTCGTTGGCCGGAACGCCCGGCAGCATGGTGGCGATGGTCTGGCGGTGAACTTCGGCAAGGCGGTTATAGATGGAATGTTGCTCATCAGTAGCCTTGCCTACCACCACCGTGCGGCCAATGTCCGAGAAGTAGCCATTGAACCAGCCACCACAGTCCGCCTTTAGGATGTCGTTGGGTTGGACCTCAATGTCCGTTGGGTCCGGGTGGGCATAGCCTGAATTTGGCCCCACGGTGAAGAACAAGAACGATGGCAACTCCGCTCCCGCCTGCAGGATATTGGCTCCCAACCGGGCTACCAGATCACGTTCCTTCTCGCCGGGTCTGGACGTCGAGTAGGTAGCCATAAGCGCACGTTCTGTGGCCATTGCTGCGTTGCTGAGTATCTCGATCTCGGCATCGGTCTTGATCATGCGAACCTTCTGTAGCATGGGTTCACAGGACTCGAATTTGGCCTCGGGCATGGTCTCCAAGAGTTCGAGATAGTAATCGGTGGTCAGGTAAGCCGGTTCAAAGCCGATGCGGCCAGCGCTGAGCCCTTTTTCTTGAAGCACATCTGAGAGCAGTTTGATGGGCGAGTCTGCGTGCTGGCGGTAACCTCGAACATCTGGTATCCAGGACTTCTCTTTGACGTAGCCCTCTTCGTTGGTGGCCACAATCAGCGTCGGCTCACCATCTCTGGGCCAGACGACCAGAGCCAGGCGATCGCGAATCACCTTCTGCGACCAGATGCCCACCCCTGAGGTATAAGGCACGTTCTCCGGAGACATGGCGACAATGGCGTCAAAATCTCCGTTGTCCATGGCGCGGCGCAGGCTGTCCAGATTACCAAGAATCTCGTTCATGTCTTAACTCACAAATCCTGACCAAGATTGGGGTAGACGGGCTAGCGCTTCGGGGGGAAGAGCGCCCTTGGCCGCGTACTGCACTGATTGTTCCAGGTGGTCCATGTCGGAATAGCCCACCAACACTGTGGAAACGCCTGGGTTGCTAAGGGCGAACCGGATGGACGCTTCCGGCATATCAGCAGCAAAGCCTTCGTCAACCAAGAACTCAAACTCCTGCGCCCATGATTCATCTTGCTTAAAGTCCTTTCCTGAGCCGATGGGCGCAACGGTTGGCACCGCCACCGGGTGGCGAACGCTGGTGCCTGAGAGCGCGCCTGCCGCCAGCACACGAATCACGATTATACCGACTTGCTTTTCTACGGCCAGGTTAATTAGTTGGTCATAATCAGGCATATCAAAACCGGCAGGTGCGGCGGTTCCGGCGCTGGCGTTAATCAGGTTGTAGACGGTCTGCACGGTGCTGACCATCCCGGAGGCGACAACTTCATGAATGCCACGGGGTTCCCCAACGCCGGTCATGCCGTAATACCGCACCTTGCCCTGAGCCTTCAAAACTTCCAGCCCCTCACGGACCTCACCCAGAACATCGGCCACGGTGATCGCACGGACTGACACATCAGTCTGGGAACTGATGCGGTCGTGCAATTGGATTAGGTCAACCTGCTCCCGGCCCAATCGCTTCAGGCTGGCTTCGACTGATTGGATAACTCCGGCCTTTAGATTGCTGGGGTCGGCTTCGCCCAGGCTGTACTTGGTGCCGACGTAGAACTCAGCCGAGTCTGTATCGATGGAGAGTTCTCGCATCACCTGGCCAAGGTTGGTCTCAGACTGACCGCCGCCGTAGCGGGAGGCAGTATCAAAGTAGTTGATACCAAGTTCCATCGCCCTGGCGACAGCTTTGACTCGGTCGGTAGGCTCGCCACGGACCATGAGTCCGCCCACATCGCCGCAACCGAACCCGATCTCAGAGACGTTTATGCCGGTGTTTCCGAACTTTCTGTAGTCCATGTATTCCTCAGATTTCTACTTATTGAACCGAAGGGAATTTGGGGTCGCGGCGTTCCCGAACCGAGTCGAGGCCTTCCTGAACGTCTTCGCCGAAGAAGCCTAGCATCTCCAGGGACAATGAGTAATCGAAGGCGGTGTGCTCGGCCTGACGTAGCCACTGGTTCAGAGAACGTTTGGTGTACCGCAGTGCCTGTTGGGAGCCAACGGCCAAGCGGCGGGCCACATCCATGGCCTTGTCCATCAGTTCGTCATGGGGCACCACCTGGCTGACCAACCCGATGCGCTCGGCCTCGGTGCCGTCCAGGAACTCGCAGGTCAACAGGTAATACTTGGCCTTGGCCATACCGATTAGCATGGGCCAAATCAGCGCTGCGTGATCACCGGCCGCCACTCCCAGCCGGACATGGCCGTCGGTGAACCGGGCCTTGTCCGATGCTATGGAGATGTCAGCCAATAGCGCCACGGCCAGACCAGCCCCCACCGCCACGCCGTTGATGGCGGAGATCACTGGCTTGTCCAGGTTGATCATGTTGTGGACTATGTCCTTGGCCTCTTCCATGGTTCCGGCAATCACCTTGGCGTTGCCGATGGACTCTTGGATCAGGTCAAAGTCGCCACCGGCAGAAAACGCAGTGCCCGCGCCAGTAATCACGGCAACACGGACATCGTCGTCATTTCCCAGGTCCAGCCAAACTTTGCTGAGTTCGTTGTGTAGCTTGAAATTGGTCGCGTTGTAGACATCAGGACGGTTGATGGTCAGCAAGGCCACGCCATCCTTGATATCAAATAGTATGTGTTCATATTTGCTGTAGTCGTACATCGTTCCTCGCGGTGTTAGCAATTAGCCATCAGCTTTCAGGGGTTTGGTTTAGTACAGAGACTGGTTTTCGGTGAAGCGGTCTACCTCTGTTTGTGACATGCCCAGTATCTCTTTGAAGACGTAATCGTTGTCTTCACCGATGTTGCTGTAGGGCCCAAAATTCATTGGTGATTCTGACATTTTGGGCGGGCTGGCGGCAGCGATGCCTTCAAATTTGTCCCATTCGTAGGCGGGATTGCCCCGGTCCGCCAGGTAATAAGGGGTTGGCTGGTAAAACCCACGGGCTTTCAGATGCTCACTTTCGTAGAGGTCTTGGCCTTGGGACACCACGCTGGCGGGGACACCGGCCTCTTGGAGTTCGGTCATCACATCTTCGGCCGTCTGGTTCGCAGCCCATTCACCCACCAATTCGTCCAGTCGCTCCTGGTTGGCCAGCCTAGATTCCATGGTTGAGAACGCGTCGTCGCTGCACCAATCCGGACTGCCAACAACCTGGCAGAAAGCCATCCACTGCTCCTCGGTTTGGACTGCAATGGCGCACCAACGGTCATCTCCCTGGCACTGGTAAGCGCCGTGGGGCGCGGCGAACGGATCCCGGTTGCCGATGCGTTGGGGCATGCGGCCCGTGGACTGGTAATCGAGTATCGCCGGACCAGCGGTGAGTGCGCCCGATTTGAAGATTGACGATTCCATGGTGGCAGGCTGGCCCGTCAGTCTACGCCGCAGCAGCGCTCCCATAATCGCCACGGGCTGAAAAACACCAGTGTGGTAGTCGGAGTAGGACGTATTGATGGTGGCTGGTGGCTCGCCTTCCTCGCCCGACATTAGAGAAACACCGCCCATGTGCTGCACCAATATCCCGTAGGACTTGTAGGTGTAATACGGGCCGATGCCGCCCAGGCCGGTCTGCCACATGAGGATGATGTCCTGCCGCAGTCGCCGTAGCTCCGGGAAGTCGATGCCCCACCGGTCCAGGATGTTGCGCCGGAAGTTGGTCATGAAAACATCGCTGACTTTAACCAGCTCTTTAAACACTTCCAAGCCGTCCGGGGTCCGTACGTCAATTGTTATTCGTTTCTTGGCCCGTTGAAACTCCGGCTGACCGCCGCCGCGAGACCAGGCGGGGATGAAGTTCATCTCGTCCAACACCTTGTTGGTCTCGACCTTGATGACCTCTGCGCCCAGCGACGCCAGAATTCGGCCGGTCATTGGCAGCGCCACATATGGCCCGAGTTCCAGGACTCGGACTCCCGCGAGGGGTTTGTTAAGAGGTTTATTTTGGTTGGTCATTATTAAATTGCCCCCTGAATACGGAGGACCGCAAGTTCTGATTCTCCGAGTCCCAGATCGCCGTAAATGGCGTCATTGTCCTGACCCAGGTGTGGGGCTGGTTTGGTCACCGGCGAGACCTCCTCACTGTCGAACACACCCAACGGGTATTTCAGCGTACCCGCTTCAGAGTGGTCAAGGTCAAACCAAAAATTACTTGCCTCCAGTTGTGGGTCGCCCAGCAGGTCGGCCACTGTGTTCACCGGAATAAATACCAGGTTGCGTTCCTGGCCCTGGTGGAAGAGTTCTTCAGAGGTGAAGCGGGTGGTGAAATCTATGACCAGCGCTGTGATGATGTCGTTGTAGGGCGCACGGTCTTGGTTGCCGCCTTTGTAGTCGTCGTTGAGAATCTCTTCGTTGCCGGTGACCTCATACATCCAATTAGATAGGTTCTCCCACTCTCTGGGAGTGATGATACCCGCCGAAATCCAGCCGTCCTTGCTGGGGTAGGCACCCAACGGGATAACGAGGGTCGAATTGGTGCCGACGCGGGTTACGTTCTCGCCGCGTTGCATCCAGGCCAGCGCTGGGTGGGCGTCGGTGTAATAGGTAATCAACGCTTCCTGCATGGAAACGTCGATGTGCTGACCCTGACCATCCTGCATATCTCGATAGACCAATGCGCCCATGATGGCGGTGGCGGCGTGTTGGGAGCCGGGGAAGTGGGACTGCTCATTGCCCTGTCGGAGCGGCGGGCCGTCTGGGTCGCCGGTTATCTGCATGAAACCGCTGGCGGCCAGGGAGATCAGGTCGGACGACTTGTAGTTCTTCCACGGCCCTGTCTGACCAAATGGAGTAATGGAGGCCATGACCAGCCCGGGGTTGTCTGTCTTCAAAGAATCAAAGTCCAGACCCAGTGACTTCATATACCCAACGGAGAAACTCTCAATTATTACATCTGAAGAGGCGGCCAGCTTCTTGAATAAATTCTGCCCATCCGGGCTCTCCAGATCTACCGTCACTGACCGTTTGTTGGTGTTGTAGAACAGGAAATAGGAACTGCGTTCTATTCCCGGTTCGTCGCCGATAAAGGGCGGTCTCTGTCTGGTGGGGTCTCCGGCAGGGAATTCTACCTTAATTACTTCAGCGCCGTAATCGGCCAGCAGTTTGCCGCAGAACACGCCCTCTGGCCCCGTAAGGTCCAGGATTCTATATGGTGGCAGCAGGACGCCGTCTTCAGGGGCTTGGAATGGCATATTATTCCTTAACAATCATGATAATCCCAATGCCTGGACAGCTTTGGAGCGCTTGGGATAATTCTGTTGCCTGAGCAACTTTGGCGATTGTAGATAGCAGGTTAGTGACAGTCAAGGCTGATTCAGTCACGGCCCGGACAATAAATCGGCACTAAAAACGGATACTACAATTCGCCGCCGTTGGCCGCAACTGCAGACTACAAATTGCTTTAAAGCTACTGCTATAATCGTGCAGGCCGATTTGTATCAAGGAACGGGATGAGAACCTTACTTTCTACCACCCGAGACCGGTTTCTCCTAGCTCTCCAATATAAGGACTACCGAAACCTTTGGATTGCGACCACTTTCTCCGCCTCCGCCGCCTGGGCTCTAATTATTGTCCGTGGCTGGCTGGCCTTTGAGATCACCGATGGATCGCTCTGGGTTGGAATAGTCACCTTTTCGGCCCTTGTGCCTAGGGTGTTCTCCACACCCATCTCCGGGTTCTTGGCTGATAAATTTGATCGGCAAAAGTTATTACGCGGAATTTTTTTCCTGAATATGGTCAACAACATGGCACTGGCTGTGTTGGTCATGACCGGCAGCGCCGGGCCTTGGGTGCTGACATTCATGGCTTTGATTAACGGCACGCTAAGGGCCAGCCAGATGACCACAGCATCAGCCTTGATACCCAACCTGGTATCCAAAGAACACCTGATGAACGCCATTGCCCTGAACCAGGCCACCCAGCAGGGGGCCAGGATGGTTGGCGCGTTGGCCATTGTGCCGCTCCTCGGGTTCGTCAATATAGAGTCGGCTTTCTGGCTCTGCAGCGGGTTCTACTTCTTAGGGTTTTTGCAGGTATCCAGGGTCAAAACCCGATCCACGGGTGTGATCAACAAAAGCCAGAGTTTCCTAGCCAACCTATTTGAGGGGTTTGTCTACGTATATAAGCGGCCCCTCATCATGTCCATGGTGTTGCTGGTATTAGCGCATTGTGCCCTGACCATGTCTTACGAGTCGCTCCTGCCCGCCATATCTGAGGACAAACTTGGCGCTGGCTCAGTCGGTGCTAGCTTCCTGATTGCCGGAATTGGCGGTGGGGCGCTGTTGGCTTCGGTCTTCATGGCCGGTGTCCGCAGCAATGCCATGCGCGGCAAGCTTTTTATCATCTTTGCCTTTAGCAGTGGGCTGGGGCCATTACTCTTGGCAGCGTCTGACAGCCCGAGTCTGTCAATCGCCGCCACGGTGATTATGGGCATCAACCAGGCTGGGTTCATGACCATTAGCCACACCATCATTCAGTCCCTGACTGAAGATCATGTCAGGGGCCGCGTTTCTGGTGTTTACTCGGTCCACGTGGGCGGCAGTATGGCCGTCACCAACCTGGCCAACGCCGCCATCGCCGACGTCTTCAACGCCTCGGCAGTATTGGTGGTCGGCGGACTGATTTTTGTGGTCATAGTCTTCTTCAGTCTCAGCAGTGGGTCGCTCCGGAAGCTCTACTTCCCAAGTGATACACCGACAGCCGTTGGGGCAGCGGCTGATTAGCCTAAAGCCCCTATCAACCTTTTACATCCCAAAAGTTCCGAACAGGAGTCAACCATGGCGGATACCATTAGCGAACTGGATAAGTACCTAGAATCAACGACCAAGTCCAAGGCCCTCTGGGAGGACGCCAAGAATTATCTGCCGGGCGGCGACAGCCGCAACTCAATATTCTGGGCGCCGTATCCCATCTTTGTGGACCGCGCCCAGGGTTGCCATGTGGTCGATTCAGACGGCACTGATCGCCTGGATTTCATCGGCACCATGACCACTCTCATCTTGGGCCATTCTCCCAAATCAGTGGTGGACGTGATTGGACATCAGATGGACAAGGGCATGGTTTACAACGCGCCCAGCGCCCACCAGACTCGCCTGGCCAAGCTGCTCTGTGACCGCATCCCAAGCTTTGACTTAGTTCGGTTCACCAACTCGGGCACCGAGGCCACTTTGAACACCATCCGGGCGGCGCGGGCCGTAACCGGCAAGAGCAAGATTGCCAAGGTTGAGGGCGGCTATCACGGCAGCCACGACCAGGTGAGCGTTAGCGTGCGGACCAACCCGGCCAAGTCTGGAGAGCGCACCCGCCCCGACTCCATGCCCGCAACTGAAGGCCTGGGCGAAGGAACGTTGGACCAGGTGATAGTGGTGCCCTTCAACGAGACCGCCATAGCCAAACAAAGACTGGAAGAAAACAAAGACGACCTGGCAGCGGTGATTATCGAGCCGATGCTGGGTTCAGTTGGCATGCTGCCGGCCACATCTGAATTCCTGACCATGCTGCGGGAGTTCACTACCGACAACGGGATAATATTGATTTTCGACGAGGTAATCAGCTACCGCGCTGCCATGGGCGGCTGCCAGGAGTATTACGGGATCACCCCCGACATGACGTCTCTGGGCAAGATCATCGGCGGCGGGTTTTCCATCGGGGCATTCGGCGGCACCAAGTCCATTATGGACCTCTATGACCCATCGCAAACCGGCGGGCCAAGGGTTGCCCACGCTGGTACGTTCAACGCCAACCCAATGACCATGCTGGCCGGTGCTGCGACCCTCGACGAACTGACTCCTGAGGTCTACCAGAAGCTGGAGGAAATGACGGATTACCTCCGGGCTGAGATTCTCAAAGTAGGGGCTGAGCTGGAAGTGCCGATCCAAGTCACCGGACTGGGATCGCTATTCGGTATCCATTTCACTAGCGAAGAACTGGTAGGCTACCGGGACATTGCCGCCGAGGATTCAGCTTTCCGCCATAAGGTGTTCTTGGGACTGCTCAATGAAGGCATCCTCATGGCCTCCAATCTGGTGGGCGCAGTGTCCACAGAGATCGGCAAGACTGAGATAGACACCTTCACAGCCGCGTTAAGGCGAGTATTGGAAAGGGCTTTAGTTCCCGCCAGCTAACCGGCATTTTCTAAAAGAGAAGTAACGATGTTTCAAGGTTTTGAAGAGCTTCAAATAGAAGCAAACGGCACCACCATCAACCTGGTCAAGGGTGGCAACGGCCCGCCGTTGCTGATGCTCCACGGCTACCCGCAGACCCACGCCATGTGGAACAAGATTGCGCCCCGTTTGGCGGAAGACTACACCGTGGTCTGCCCAGACCTGCGCGGCTACGGCGACAGCGCCAAGGTCGAAGGCGACCCAGAGCACATGAACTACTCCAAGCGCACCATGGGCCAGGACCAGGTGGACGTTATGAAGGCCCTGGGGTTTGACCAGTTCTACCTGGTGGGCCACGACCGGGGAGGCCGGGTTTCGCACCGGTTGACCAAGGACAATCCCGACAGTGTATTGAAGTTGGTCACGTTAGATATTGTCCCAACACGGACCATGTTCCAGATCGTGGATAAGGATTTTGCCACCAACACCTGGCATTGGTTTTTCCTAATCCAGCCCTTTGATTTCCCCGAAAAAGTCATTGGTGCCAACCCGGAGTTCTACGCCCGACGCGGGTTTGAACGAACCAAGGACGCCGACAAAGTGTTCACCCCCGAGGCTCTCGCGGACTATGTCCGTTGCTTCAGCATTCCCGGCACCATCCACGCGGTCTGCGAGGACTACCGGGCCGGTGCCAGCATCGACCTGGTGCACGACGAATCCGACTTCGACCAGAAGATCAACTGCCCCATGTTGGCCCTCTGGAGCCAAACAGGGTTTGTGGGCAAGACTCAAGATCCTCTGAAAATTTGGCAGGACTACGCCACCAACGTGCGGGGACAATCACTGCCCTGCGGACATTACATAGCAGAAGAACTGCCAGACGACTCATACGCAGCCATCAAACAGTTCTTGTCGGAATAGGGGTAAATATCAGTGTCAACCGAACACCCCACTCGATCGTCCTGAGCCAGTCGAAGGGCACGCATAAGTCATGTTTGGAAACGAAAACCATGACTAAATTGGGAAAATGGTTCGCCTTTCCACGGAAGGACACCACGAACGGATAAGCGTAACCCATAATCGAATTACCAATTTTGGATTAAAAAGAAAAGAAATTAAAGGAGAATCAATCATGAGTTCAATCAGAATGTACACCGGCGACGACGGCACAACCAAGATCGAAGAGATCAACCCCTCAGAGCATCCTTCCTATAACACCCTGCATGACGCATCGAAGATTATCTTCAGGGCTCAGCAGCCCGGCTTCTTCAGCGACTGGCACATTGCCCCACGCCGCCAGTACATCATCACCCTGTCCGGCGAGGCTGAGATCGGCCTGAAAGATGGCACCACTCACCGTCTGGGCGCAGGCGACGTCAACCTGGCCGAGGACATGACCGGCGCCGGTCATACCACCCGCGTGGTGGGTGACGTACCCCGCATCACTGCCACCGTGCATCTGGAAGACTAATCCGTCTATTTAGCTGAAATTCAAAAGGGCGTCCCAACGGAACCGGGACGCCCTTTTGAATTGTGATTACTTTCTGCGCCGGATTAGGCCCACGCGGTTTTCCTAAAACCGTAAAATAGCGTCATACTGGTTGTTAGAGACCCAACTTTAATTAAACCCGCTTGTATTAAACCCGCTTGCCGAGAGAGACGCCGTTGAAACCCTGGATACTCATCGACAAAGCCCAGACACCCGGCCATGGCGCTGAGCTGTGCCTGTACCAGCGTGACCAAGAATTCGCGATTCAAGCGGACAATCTTGAGTTGATGAACAGCCGCATCTTTGGCTCGGAGCAGGCGTTGGCCTCCCTTGCCTGCCAGAAGATTAACGACGCGCCAACTGCTCGCGTTTTGATCGGCGGTCTGGGTATGGGTTACACCCTAAAATCGGCGCTGGACGAACTTGGGGCCAAAGCCGAAGTAGTGGTCGCTGAACTCGTCCCCGCAGTGGTCCGCTGGAACCAGGGAGTCCTGGCTCATCTGGCCGGCAATCCCCTCGACGACGAACGCGTCATAGTGCAAGAGGGTGACGTGGCCCAAATGATCAAGCGGGGCCGCGGCAGCTTCAGCGCCATCCTGCTAGATGTGGACAACGGCCCCAACGCCCTCACATCCGACGGTAATGACTGGCTCTACACCATCGCCGGGTTGGAGACCGCCCACGCCGCGTTGAAGCCCAACGGCGTACTGGGCATCTGGTCCTCCGACCAAGATGCTGGTTTCGCCAAGAGGCTTGGCCAGACCGGGTTCGATGTTGAAGAGGTCAAGGTGCGCGGTCGCGGCAAGAAGGGTGCCCATAACATCGTCTGGATCGCCGAGCGTATTTAGCCGTGCGTATTTAATCGGGTTTAGCCAAATTTAATCCGGCAAAACAACACTGATTCTCAAAACGGATAACGTCAAAAGAACATGATAGATACCGCCATTCCCCAGATTGCCCAGGAACTCAAATTGGCCCGAGGGCAGGTTTCCGCTACGGTCAACCTGCTGGACGACGGCGCAACCGTGCCGTTCATAGCCCGGTACCGCAAGGAGAACACCGCCAGTCTGGACGAGGTCGAAATCACCAACATCCGCGACCGGCTCTCCCAGATTCGCGAGCTCCGAGACCGCCGTCAGGCCATTCTAGATTCGCTGGAAAAGCGTGGTCTGTTGACCGAGGAACTCCGCCGGTTGATCTTGGCCGCCGAGACCATGACGACCCTGGAAGACATTTACCTGCCCTATCGACCCAAACGCCGCACCAGAGCCACTATCGCCAAGGAGAAGGGGCTGGAGCCGCTGGCGTTGCATCTGTGGGGACAGGAAAGCTTCAACGTTAGACAGGCTGCTGACGAATACGTCGACTCGACTACCGGCACGATTAATGGCGTGGCCAACGTACCGGACGCCCTCAGCGGTGCGCGCGATATCATCGCCGAATGGGTCAGTGAGGACAAAGTCGCCCGGCGGGAGATTCGGCGTCTATTTTGGTCTCAGGGCACATTTTCTTCTTCAGTCGTCTCCGGCAAGCGTGAAGAGGCCGCAAAATACCGGGACTACTTCGAGTGGGAAGAACCGGTGATGAAGGTCCCTTCCCACCGGGTGCTGGCCATGCTCAGGGGCGAAAAAGAGTCCATGTTATCCGTGCATATCTCGCCGCCAGCAGTTCAGGCCGTGGCCGTGCTGCAGGACATATTCGTCACCGGCGAAACAGAGGCCTCACAGGAAGTCCGACAGGCAGTGCAGGACCGCTACAAGCCGCTGTTGGAAGCTTCTATGGAGACTGAGGTGCGCAAGGAAGCACGCCTGCGCGCCGAGGACGCTGCCATTACGGTGTTCGCCGACAACCTGCGGGAACTGCTGCTGGCCCCGGCCCTGGGGCAGAAAAACGTCTTGGCCCTGGACCCCGGGTTCCGCTCCGGCTGCAAACTGGTCTGCCTGGACCGGCAGGGTCGGCTGCTGCACAACGACACCGTCTACCCGCACACCGGGGAGCGGGGCGAGCGGGAGGCCGGCGACAAGATTGTCGACCTTTGCCGCCTCTACAGTGTTGAAGCCATCGCCGTGGGCAACGGCACCGCCGGCCGCGAAACCGAAGCCTTCCTCCAGACGCTGGAACTGGACTCGGATATCACGGTGGTTATGGTCAACGAGAGCGGAGCCTCCGTCTATTCGGCGTCAGAAGTGGCGCGGAACGAGTTCCCAGACTATGACCTGACAGTCCGCGGCGCAGTCTCGATTGGTCGCCGGCTCATGGACCCATTGGCCGAGTTGGTCAAGATCGACCCCAAGTCCATCGGCGTCGGCCAGTACCAGCACGACGTTGACCAGAAGGCGTTGAAAGACCGGCTGGACGATGTGGTGGGCAGTTGCGTGAACAATGTGGGCGTTG
>JAPKDE010000142.1 GCA_028822675.1 Dehalococcoidia bacterium
CCCGGATTTTTTAGAATGCAGAATCGATAAATTCTGCGATATACTGTCTGGCAATCAACGGAATGGGATAATAATTCTCAAAAGTTGTTCTCCAAAGGTTTATCAGGGAGGGTCACATGCTGACTGCCGAAGCTCAGGAAAGACTTACCAGAGTCGGTCCGGGAACACCGATGGGTGAACTGATGCGCCGTTATTGGATACCGGTGCGGCCGCTATCTCAGTTGAAAGAAGAAGAAGTGATGCCCATTCGGATTCTCGGCGAGAACCTGGTCCTCTTTATCACCAAGAAGGGTGAACTGGGTCTGGTCGGCGAGCGCTGTCCCCACCGAGCAGTCTTGATGAAGTTCGGCATCCCTGACGAAGACGGCCTACGCTGTTGCTATCACGGTTGGGAGTTTGCCCCGGACGGCCAGTGCATCGACACTCCCTTGGAATCTCCCACCAACAAGCTCAAAGAGCAGGTTAAAATAGCCGCCTATCCCGTGCGGGAAATGGGCGGCTTGGTCTGGGCTTATATGGGGCCACAACCGGTTCCTCTACTGGCTCCATGGGACTTGTTTGTGATTCCCAACGCCATCCGCCAGATTGGTATCTCGGTGCTGGAATGCAACTGGCTCCAATGCCACGAGAACACTGGAGACCCAGCCCACAGCGTCTATCTCCACGGCTACATGTTCAAATACAGGCTGGAGAAGAAAGGAGACTTGGAAGACCGGACCAAAGACCAGCAGATGTCTACCTTGCACTCAAGAATCGACATGGGCCGGGGCATCGAGTCGCTCTATGCCCACGAGACCCAATACGGCATGGAAAAGGGCATCAATTACTCAATAGCAATGGGCGCAGACAAAGACCGCCAGTCCCGGCACTCCACGGTCATTTTCCCGTTCTACACCCAGACTGGTGGCCCTGGGCAAGTGCGCCAGGAGTTCCAGATTCGGGTGCCCATAGACGATGTCAGCACTTACCACATCGCCTATGGATGCTACATGGCCCCCGAAGCAGTCCCGGCCCCAGTGCAAGATTCTATCCCCTACTACGACATTCCGATCTTTGATGAAGACGGCAAACCATTGTGGGATTTCGTTCTGGCCCAAGACGCCCATGCCTGGGTCTCCCAGGGTGAGATTTACGACCGGACGAAAGAGCAACTGGGCCGGAGCGACCTGCCCATTGTGTTCATGCGCCGCCAGTTTGAAGAGCAGATGCGTGTTGTTGAGGACGGCGGCGACCCGAAGAACGTCTTCCGTGAGCCAGATGCCATGCCTGACCTGATCCACGGTGGTATCTGGGACGAGGGCAACTCCTCGGTCACCGGAGCCGGTGGTGCCATCGCCAACTTCCGTTCTGCCTACCACAAGGGCTACGGAATTGACGACGCTGACCGTTACGGCCCTGCGATGCCGGACATCATAGACCTGATGCAACGCATTGACGACCATAGCGCCGCCCTGTCTTCAGACTAACTTCATCTGGTAGCACATTAGCCCTGGGCCTGGGAGTTTTTACGAGAACCGACTTTCGGAATCGGGTTTTTTAGTGCCTGCTGCCAGAGGGCTGGCAATGACCAGCTGCGGGTGCTTAATTCCAGTGATAAACTGGTGCGAAATCCAGCAGGCGGACCAACCCACTGCTAAACGGGTCCTGTAAATGGGCTCTGAAATTCACTTTAGTCAAAAAAGGAACATATTCATGCGCGCAGCAGTCATCACCGAACCAGGCGGTCCCGACGTTTTGAAGGTAATGGAAGTAGATGATCCGGTTCCCGGCCCCGAAGATATTCTGGTGGATGTGAAAGCGTCTGCCCTGAACCGAGCCGACATGCTCCAGCGCCAAGGTGCCTACCCGGCGCCATTTGGCAGCCCATCGGAGATTCCCGGTCTGGAGTTTTCCGGAGTGGTGCTTGAGGTGGGTGACCGAGTGGATAGCCTGAAAGAAGGAGACCGCGTCTTTGGCCTCCTGGGCGGCGGTGGGTACGCCAGCCGTACCATCACGCATCATCGAATGGCGGTCAAAATACCGGCTGGTTGGGATTTTGTGCAGGCTGCTGCAACGCCAGAGGTCTATCTAACGGCCTACGACGCGCTTTTCAACCGAGGTAATCTCCAAATGGGAGAGAGCGTGCTGATCCATGCCGCTGGCAGTGGTGTGGGCACAGCCGCAATTCAACTGGCCCATCAGGCCGGAGCATTTGTGTTTGGAACGGCCGGCTCGGCAGAGAAACTGGCCGGAGCGACTGAACTGGGCATGAACGTGGGCATAAATTACAAGGAACAGGACTTTGCAGAGGTCATCAAAGACGTCACCTCCGGGGCTGGCGTGGATGTTTTGATCGACTTCATTGGCGCGCCATACTGGGACAAGAACATCGCTTCTTTGGCCGTGCTTGGACGGTTGGTCGAAGTCGGCCTAATGGGTGGGACCAAGATGGAAGTTGACCTTCGCCCTTTGATGGCCAAACGCTTGCAGGTCTGCGGTACTGGCTTGAGAGGCCGTACCCTTGGCGAGAAACTAGAAGTTACTGCCCAGTTCAGGCGTCACGTGCTGCCCCATCTTGCCTCTGGCAGCATGAAACCGATAGTTGACCGGACATTCCCCTTGGAAGAAGTTGCAGAGGCCCATAAATACATGGAGACCAACGCCAACTTCGGCAAGATTGTCCTAACGGTCGACTAAAAAGCCGCGACTAAAAAACGCGTGATTAGCGTGATTAATGATACTGCAACAGATTGGGAGGCCTCCCATGCCAGAGATGCAGGCGCCGGACCAGATAAAACCCAAAGGCCCCGGTGACTACTTTGAGGTTATGAGCAAGGTGGTGTTTCAGTCGGGCATGTCCTACAAGATTGTGGAAACCAAATGGCCGGGCATCCGGGACGGGTTCCACTCGTTCGACGCTGTCAAAGTGGCCGGCATGACCCCGTCAGATATAGACGAACTGACCCAAGACTCCAAGGTGATTAGGAACCGTCGCAAGCTTGAAGCCGTGGTGAGCAACGCCCAGAGGTTGCTGGATTTGGATTCTGAGTTCGGCGGATTTCAGAAGTACTTGCGCTCCCATGACGATTTCCCCGCCCTAGTTAAGGACCTGCGGAAGCAGTTTAAATTTCTAGGGGAGATGGGCTGTTACTACTATCTCTACGTCCTTGGCGAGAAGGTGCCTCCCCACGAGGAGTGGCAAGCCAGCCTCAAGAAATAGTCTTAGGGAACCCAACGGGGGAGCGAACAAGATGAAACTTGACGGAAAAGGTGCTCTGGTAACGGGCACTGCTGAGGCGGCGTCTTAAACAGCGTTAAACCCGATGGGATGCAATAATTTTCAGTTATAATGCCCTGAAAATAAGCCTGAAGGCCTATAAATAAGAATCAAATTGTCCAAACGCAGAGGTATGAAATGCCGTTAGATCCACAAATAGTACAGGTGATGGAAACCGTGGCGGCCCTTGGTTTGCCCTCGGCCGATACTGTTAGCCCAGAGGAAGCCCGAGCCAACGCCAGGCTCCGAAAACGTTCTCCCGGCCCTGAAGTGGCCAAGGTAGAAGACCGGAACATCCCCGGCCCGGACAGTGATGTCCCAGTTCGTATATACACCCCGGAGGGCAATGGCCCGTTCCCCATCCTGGCCTGGTTCCACGGTGGTGGCTGGGTGGTAGGCGATTTGGATTCTGCTGACGGTACCGCACGCAATCTATGTGTAGGCGGTCAGTGCATTGTCATCTCGGTAGATTACCGTTTGGCACCCGACACGAAATTCCCTGGTCCTGCAGATGACTGTTGGGCTGCAACCACCTGGGCGGTGAATAACGCCGCCGCGATTAACGGTGACCCAAGCCAACTGGCCGTTGGCGGCGATAGCGCGGGCGGTAACTTGGCTGCGGCCATGTCATTGATGGCAGCCGACCGAGGCGGCCCGGAGATCGCGCTCCAAGTGCTGATCTACCCAGTTACGGATGTCAATTTCAACACTGTTTCCTACAATGACAATGCCGAAGGTTATTCACTAACCAAGGTTGGTATGCAGTGGTACTGGGAGCATTACTTGGCCAATCAAGAGGATGCTTCAAACCCCTATGCAGCCCCAATGCAGGCCAAAAGCCTGGTTGGGCAGCCACCGGCGTTGGTAATCACGGCAGAATACGATCCCTTGCGCGACGAGGGCGAGGCTTACGCCAAGCGACTTAGCGAAGCTGGTGTGGCGACCACTGCCACCCGGTATGACGGCGTAATTCACGGCTTCTTCAGCATGGCAGCCGTGGTGGACAAGTCACAGCAGGCGGTTGATGAAGCATCTGCGGCCCTGCGAAACGCCTTTTCCAAGGCGGGCTCTCCAAGCGCCGCCGACTAAGCCACTCAGAACCGGGAATAATAAAAAGGCCGTTGTGAATCGCACAACGGCCTTTTTGTCGTCTGGGGTTAATATGAAATCTTGCGTGCTACAATGTTTCGAAATTGCTCTAGGCGCAGAAATTTACCTGATTATTCCACCACAAAGAGGTATGACATGGCCACTTCCACTCTAGTTAATGTCACCGTTTGGTATGACTACACTTGACCCTATTGCTACGTCGGCCTGGGTAGGCTCGACATGTTGTCCTCGGAATTGTCTATTCAAGTAGACCGCAAACCGTATTTGCTCCGTCCGGAAAGACCTGCGGAGGGTGAACCTCGTCGACTGTTTGATGGTGAGACTGAAACCGAGCTTAACGCCGCGATGCAAGAACGGGCTAAGGGCGTTGGGCTGGAAATGCACCGTCCCCAATGGTCGCCAAACACGATGCGCGCCCATGAAGTCACTGCGTACGCCAAGGAAAAGGGCAAAGACGGTGAGTTCCATCACCTGGCCGCTGCTGCTTACTGGGAGTCAGGTGCTGACATCAACGATCTGGACGTGTTGCAAGAGATAGTGACGGCGGTTGGCTTGGACTGGGTTGACCTTGCCCCTCGGATCGAGGCCGGTGAGTATCGAGATGTCGTGATGCATGACTATGAAGCGGCCAAAGAGACCGGCGTGGGCGGAACCCCCACCTATATGATTGGCGGCGAGCTGTTGGGCGGCGACGTTAGCATCGACGACCTGCGAGCTGCCATTAAGTCTGCCGCCGCTGGGTGAACGTCTTGATTGACCGGCCAAACTTCCGGCAAATCTAATTAGCTATGGTGGATTGTGTCTGCTGACAACTCGGTATTGGTGCTTGGGGCTGGCATATTTGGATTGACGGCCGCCTTGGAGTTACATCAGCGCGGATATCGAGTGACGGTGGCAGATCCCGGCCCGGTCCCCCATCCTCTGGCGGCTTCCAACGATGTCAGTCGCATGGTGCGCATGGACTATGGCGGCGATGGCCTTTATTCGTCGTTGGGTGCGGAGGCGATTGAGGGTTGGCACCGCTGGAATGCTCGTTGGGGAAGAGACCTTTATCACGAGGATGGGTTTCTGCTTATGACCAGCGACCCCATGGCTGCCGGGTCGTTTGAGCAGGACTCGTATACCCTCCTGACTGAGCGTGGCTTTCCACTTGAAAAGCTATCAGCCGGAGACCTGGCACAGCGTTACCCGCATTGGAACTCAGACCACTACATAGACGGGTACTTCAACCCCAGGGCTGGTTGGGCGGAAGCCGGCAAAATCACCGCTGCCCTGGCTCAGGACGCCGTTAATTCTGGCATCTCGATTGTGACCGGGTTCGCCGCGGCCCGTTTGCTACAGGACGGCGTTCGAGTGACCGGCGCTGCGACATCGGACGGCAGAGAATTGCTGGCTGATTGGGTTTTGGTGGCTGCCGGGGTGTGGACCACAGTTTTGCTTCCGGAGCTTGCTGACCGGATGTGGCCGGTGGGGCAACCCATCTTCTACTTCAAACCGTCAGATGTGGATAGCTACAGGGCCCCGTCATTCCCGCCTTGGGGCGCGGATATTCCTCGTAGCGGCTGGTACGGTTTTCCGGCCAACACTGATGGCGTCGTCAAGATGGCCAACCATGGGCCGGGCCTGAGAGTCCACCCGGACGCGGATAGAGTGACACTGCCAGAGCAAGAAGCCCATTGCCGCGCGTTCCTGGCCGAGTCACTGCCATCTCTGGCGGCACTACCGCTGCACGGCAGCAAGATGTGTCTCTACTGCGACACCTGGGATGGCGACTTCTGGATCAGTCGTGACCCTGCCAGGCAGGGCTTGGTGGTGTCCACCGGCGGCAGTGGGCATGCCTTTAAGTTTGGCCCGGTGCTGGGCGGACTGGCCGCGGACGCTTTGGAAGGAATCGACAACCCCTATACGGAGCGTTTTGCATGGCGTCCTCTGGGTGAGATCAAAAGTGAGGAAATTCGCTATACGGGCGAATAGCTCACACCGCTACGGGAACTTCTTTCAGTCTGGGCATCACCTTTTCGGCGAAGAGCTTCATGCTCTTTTCAACCTCATCGTAGGGCATGCCGCCAAAACTGAACGCTGCCAAGTATGATTCACTTCCCGTGCGGCCCCGTGTTTTCATGATTTTCTCGTAGCACTGTTCAGGAGTTCCCCATACCTGCAAATCCAGGAAAAAGTCCTTTACGTCCTGGTCTCCGTATTGTTCAATCTTCTCGGTGAACTTGCCGTAGTACTCGTAGCCTTTGGTCTCTTTCAGGTGATCGCTGTGGAACTCGTAGTGATCCATGATCGAATCCCAGTAATTGCCAATATACTCGCTGGCCATCTCTCGGGCCGTTTCTTCGTCTTCGTGACAGAACGTGA
>JAPKDE010000143.1 GCA_028822675.1 Dehalococcoidia bacterium
GGTCCGGGATGGGTGAGCGTTGGGAAGTCGTCAACAAATTCGAATTGAACCAATACGTGAGCGGCGTCTACGAGAAGCCAACTCACCACTTCCACGAACGTTTGGAAGAGCTGGGCGTGCCCTTCGAGCCCGACTTCGTGATCGACGACTATCCGGAAGTGGTTGCAGCCTTTGGTGGAGTATGGGTCCCCCCTTATTTCTTCAAACGGTCCGTGGACCAGGAGATGCAGCGCATCTACCGCATAGTCTGCGACTTCGCCGCTACCGGGGGCTCCGAAGACAAGCAATACCGCGCCAAGGGAACCATAGTTCCACTCTTCTAGGTTCTTTGCTCCAGACGTGGCCCAACACTGGCAATTTTGACCTGACACTTTGCAGGTCTGGACTTCGCCATGCCCATTAAAGTCCTTCCCCCAGACCTGTCCGCCAAGATTGCCGCCGGCGAAGTCATTGAACGTCCGGCGTCGGTGGTCAAAGAACTGGTTGAAAACTCCATCGATGCCGGTTCCAGCCAGATCACCGTTGAGATCAACGGCGGCGGCGTGGATTTGATCAAGGTCATCGATGACGGTCACGGCATACCCTCCGACGAAGTAGCGGTTGCCTTCCAGCGCCACGCCACCAGCAAGATTTCGAACCATGACCAACTGGACGCCATTGCCACCTTGGGATTCAGAGGCGAGGCCCTGCCAAGCGTCGCCGCCGTCTCCCGCATCGTCATCACCACCAGACAACCGCTAAACCCAGGTGGATTCCGATTGGCGATGGACTGGGGTGAACCCGAATCGTCCGGCGCGCACGGCTGCCCCTCTGGCACCGCCGTGGAAGTCTCAGATTTGTTCGGTAACCTGCCGGCACGGCGCAAATTCCTCCGGTCCACCTCCGCCGAAACCTCCCGTATCCAAGAACTGGTCAGCCGTTACGCATTGGTCTTCCCAGGCGTTAGGTTTCAATTGATTGTCGATGGCAAGATTTCATTCACGAGCCCCGGTAACGGCCTGCCGCGAGAAGCGCTGTTGGCGGTCTACGGACCGCAGGCGGCCACCGCAATGCTGGAGATTCAGGAGCAAAACCCGGAAACCGGCTACCAAGTGGACGGCTTTGTCAGTGCGCCCAGCCTGTCGCGCGCCAACCGCAGTTACATGACCTTCTTCGTCAACCGACGCTGGATCCAGAGCCGGATGCTCTCCTACGCGGTTGAGGAGGCGTATATGGGCCTGTTACAGGTCAAACGCTATCCTTTGTCAGCTCTGAACATAATCATCCCCTATGAGGACGTGGACGTTAATTATCATCCGTCCAAACGCGAGGTGAGGTTCAGGGAAGAGAGTAGAGTGTTTTCCACGGTGCAGCGTGCGGTGCGCGCGGTATTGGTGGCTGATTCGCCGGTGCCTTCTTTGGCACCACCACCGGGTTCGGATTATCAAACCGAGGTACCCACTTCGTTTTTCCCCCGAAGCGCCTTTGGCGGAGTGCGTAATGGGGGCAGCATGCCTGATTATCCGGCGGGTTTGTCGATCGGACCGCAGGACTTAACCGAACCAGGCCAAGCAGCTCCGCCACTAAAGGTTGTGGGTCAACTCAAGCTGACCTACATCGTTGCGGAGGGCTCAGATGGGATGATCTTGGTGGATCAACATGCAGCCCACGAACGGGTGTTGTTTGACCGTATCTGCGCGAAGAAAGGTGAACAGGAGCCACAGTCGCAGCAGCTATTGGAACCAATTTCGGTGGAACTGTCGCCGGCACAGGGCGACACCTTGAAGTCCAACCAAGAAGAATTGGAACGGTACGGGTTTTCATTTGAACCCTTTGGCGACGGCAGCTACCTGCTGCGGGCAGTGCCGGTCATCTTCAGTGACGGCGATCCAGCCAAGTCGTTATTGGACGTTCTGGATATGACAGCCTTTGAGGGTTTGGTGCGGCAAAAAGAGGATGTGACGGCGGCATCGATAGCCTGCCATGGGGCCATCAGAGCGGGGAAGTCATTGACGGACCCGGAGATGGTGGCGCTGTTGGAACAATTAGAAGCAACGCCCAATCCACATACTTGCCCCCACGGGCGACCAACCATGGTCCATTTCAGTTCCATGCACATGGAACGGGAGTTTGGCCGCCGTTAGGCCCTTCGGGCGTTTCGCAATAGTTCCTTCCCCCGAGACGAGGGAAGGCCAGGACGGGGGCACTGCCCCATAGAGCTATCCCTGGAGACTAGGAGCGGCGGGGGTCTTGGCGGGGATCGGAGGCCGGATGGAAGATGGATTCTTCACCAGGGAATTCTTGGGTGGCAGCCTTTTGCTTGTCGGAGCGAATGCCCAACATGCCAAGTGGTCCACCTACTAAAGCCAAAGCGGCGGCGCCCAAGCCCATCTTGGCTAGGAAGCTACGGCGAGTCTGGCCGGATTTCTTTTGTGGTTCAATCTCGTTGCCCAAGGTTTTCTCCTACCAGTGAGCCCATACACGGGCTGTTGTTGCCTTGTATTCCCTCATAAGTCCAGGGACAGGTAGATTGTACAAGACGGTTGGGGATTTGCAACACTACGCACACCGTCTAATTGCCGGTCTTCTTGTTAGACTTCCGGGGCTGCTTTAAGTAGTGCTATTAAGGTTCAGGCTGACCAGAGGTGTCTTCGAGTACCATTTGGGCCACTTGAATGCCCATACGAACTGAATAGTTGGTGCCACGGTCTTCTGGGTATATCTGGGTGGTATTGGCCAGGTAGAGCCCGTTGAGCGGCGTGCGGTGCTCCGGAATACCAGCCTCGTAGTTGATGCCGACAATGGGCTGGGCTCCATCCAATCGGTGATGGTGGTATTCAATGACCCAGGACCGATCAAAGTCCGGATTGATTTTCTGCAGGTGGGGCACGAACAGGTCCATGAGGTCTTCGGCAGACATCTCGTACAACTCGCTACCCCGGTTGGGATAGTTGCTGATGTAGAGAATGTGCTTCCCACCGTACAAATCTTTGTCGATCATGTTGGTGTGCTCAATCAGGGCAACGAACGGCATGGTGGGGTCTGCGATGTTCATCCAATATTTGTTGGTGAAGGGTCGGTCCATCACCAGTACCATCAGCACCGCCGACAGGTAGTTGATGCCTTCCAGTTTGTCGGTGTATTCCTGAGGCATCGGTGGGGCCAGCCTCGTGAATACGTACGATGGAGTGGTGGCGATGACGGCATCATATTCCCGCCGCTCCGGCTCGCCGCCATTGATCTGCACTTCCAACGTGGTGGCTGATCCGTCAGACTCGATTATCTTGGAAGCGGACGAAGATGTGTGTAGCTGGCCGCCCTGCCGGACGATGTGCTCAGCCAGGACGTCAATCACCTCACCGAAGCTGCCCATGGGGTAGCCCAAGCGCTCCACCTGGCCGGCTCCCTTACGTGACGCCACTCGCAGCGTAACTTTGTTCCAGATCCAGGTCATACCGATCTTGTCGTAGTACTCGCCAAACTTGCCACGCAGCAGCGGCTCCCAGATGACTTCGTAGCCCTTTTTCCCCATGTGACTGGTCAACCAGGATTGAGCTGTGACCCCTTCAAACTGTTTGTATGACTTTGTTTTCTGAAGCTTTAGCGTCCAGAATCCGACCCTGATTCGGTCTAAGATCGGCAACGGTTTAAATTTTAGGAGGTCCATGGGGTTGGCGAAGTCCCAGATATTTCCACCGTGGTAGAACCCAACACTGGACTGAAGCCACTCGAGTTTATCGCCCAGACCCAGCTCTTCGATCAGTTCTGTAATGCTGGTATCGCTGATGAACAGATGGTGATAACCACGCTCCAAGCGGCCACCGAACACGTCAAATGTGGAAGCCTGACCGCCAAGAAAGGGCGCAACTTCAAAGACCTCTGCAAAATGGCCTGCTTTCGTCAGATGATGGGCTGCGGCCAGACCCGCCACGCCGCCGCCGATGATACCAACTCGCATCAGTCGTCCTCTGCGGCGGTTTCGCTGGCCAAGCTGGTTGTGGTTTCCAGGCTGCCGGCCCGACTGGCAGAACTCAGATCACGGAGGGATAGATTACTCCTCCAGAGCAGGGCCAGGCCCACTAAGTTGACCGGCAACCAGAGGGCCACCAGGTGGACAAACCCACTGTAGGCACCGGCTAGGGATGCGCCGACCCCCAGAGCCATCAGTGTCTGCTGGGCCACTATCTCAAAAGGCCCAATGCCGCCAATAGCGCTGGGCACTGAGGTCGCGAGGTTGGACGTAGCGGTCAACAGCAGCACCACTAGTATCAGAACGCCCACCGAATCGAAATGTTCGTCGATGCCAAAGGAGTAGGCCAACATGAAATACATGGAGCCTTCCAGCAGCCATACCGGCAACGAATATATGAACAGGGAAAGGTGCTTGGTGGGCGAATTCAACACGGCCAGCCCGGTGACAAAGGTCCAAAACAGCCCTTTAATTTTGGGTCTAACGCCGGCGGGGAAGATGTTCAACCAACCTTCCATCCGCTTGGCAAAGGCTGGTGAACTGCCGAGCAACGTGAAGACTGTCAGCAACAGGGTAAATGCTGCAATGGCCGCAATTAGGAAGACGACTCCGGCAGTCCGGGAAACATCGGAGGTCCCATCGAATACGCCCAGTAGTAGCAGCCACGGTGCGGCGAGGGCCGCGAACGCCAGGAGTGTTATCCCATCGTAGACACGCTCTACGGCAATGGTTGCTAGGGCGGAACTGGTGTTCAGGTTCTCCCGTCGGGCCAGGTGGTAAGACCGGACCAATTCTCCCAACCGCACCGGCAGCAGATTATTGGCCATGTAGCCGATGATCACCACCGGATAAAGGCGGCGCACCGAAATGATTCCCATGGGTGCCAACAGAAACTGCCAGCGGATGGCACGGAACAACACAGCAACGAAATAAACCGCAATCGATGGTGCCAACAGGAAATAGTTGGCATCTCTGAGGGAGTCTTTAAGATCGCTGAGGTCTACCTGGTACAGAAGCAGCAGCAACAACCCGACGCTGATCGCACCTCCCAACCAGAATTGCCATGTCTTGGAGAACAACTGCAAAGTACCTTTTAGGTTATTGAACCAATCCAATCAACCGCAATTGATTGGCTAGGGGAATCAATTTGCCGACTGAGCGTGTCGATTGAATAATTAGCCTTGAATCAGTATACCTGTGGCTTTTAATCTTGAAAATCGTATCTGGGTGAGCCCACTGGTAATCAAGGATCTTGGATCAGGTCAAATGTGTAATAGTCTCCGGTGAACCAGTCTTGCTTCAAGTCTCTGAATATCCAATAGCCAAGGGTGTTGCGCCAAGCTCCACGGCTGCTGACCACATCCTTGAAGAACCCCAAATCTTGTTTGATCTCGTCCCGCCACAGCTCATCCTGGCGGGCTTCCGAAGGACGGCGGTAGGTCTCCGGGAACCAGAGCAGACTGCGCAACTTCTCGCTCTTGGTGTACTCAAGCAATTCAGTACCCCGACGATCAGCGTGGTTCGAGTTTAGTATCAGCGACGTTGGTTGGAACTCATCAGCTGCCGTCTTGGATTCAAAGTTATTACAGCTTTCATTCCAGCCATCGTCCGACTCCTGCTTGAAGCAAGTGAACCTAAGAAGTTTGTCCGCTTCGGCATTCCGGACGTACCACTGGAAGGGATACCAGATGTCGTAATCAACCTCCACCGCCCGCCTTGGCGACAAGGGGTCTTTTAGCGACGAATCGTTTACGGCATTGGAGAAGACCCGTTCTTGCAGGTCGGCAAAGGTCTCTTGAAGGTCTGAACTACCCTGAGCGTAGACCAGAAGCTCCCGATTGGAATCGTCAAAGGTGTAACTGGCCCTGAGCGCACTCCAAGTACCGAAGCCCAGCAGCAAAACCGCTACGCCAAGGGCAGCTAAAGTGCCGCCACCGGCGGAAGACGATATTCGAATCATGTAGGCAGAGATCGCTAGGACCACTGCCGTGCCAGCTAAGACAGCCCAATGTTGGGCACTCAGACTAGCGTGGCCTTCAGTTGCGCCAGTGTAGGCGTAGAGGAAAAACAGTCCACCCAAAATTGCCATCGGCACCAGCAAGAATGTCCATGCAGCCCCGCGTTGGAACACTCGCTTCCATATGAGCGACTCTGCCAATTCACCCAGGAACTTAGCCGACAGAAAGACCAGGGGAAGAGTGATGTTCACCAACAGCCAGGGCATCTTTTCGCTGGCTAGCGTGTAGGCCAAGAAGGTGACAGCGGCCCAAATGGTCAGTGCCAAACCCAAAATGTCCCCGCGCTTGAGGAAATAAAACGCGCCGGCAATGCCAAACACCAAGGGCAGCAATTCGTAAACCGGTAACCCCACAAAGTAGTAGTACCAGGGTTGGTTGCCCCGGGCCACGTCTTGCTGGGCAACCCAGTAACCCATCCCCTGCCAAGACCCGCTGAAGACCCCGGACATCTGGGTGTACAGAGTGGTGTAGAGAGCAGACCAGATGAAATAGAAGATACCGGCGCAGATTAACCAGGGCACTCCCAGCCAACGGATTCCCAAGACCACTGAAAGGATGATTGTCCCTGAGAGCACGCCCAATGCAACAACGTAGTTCATTGGCAGGCCGTTGTCCCCCGTGCCAATGGTCACCTGGCTGGGCAGTATCCCATTCACGCCGGTGGTGAACTTGGACGCAATCGTGAATGGG
>JAPKDE010000144.1 GCA_028822675.1 Dehalococcoidia bacterium
GCTGCTGCCTTTGGTCGTGTGTATATGGAGGTCAAATAATCGGGCCATTTATTGCAATCAGATCTCAGCGGTTAGCTTGTAGCCTTCCGCGAATGAGGGTACCAGGACGGGTTTTAGTCTAGCCAGGCTTACGGATATCGTCAATGTTGTGACGACTTATTTCTTGGTAAAAGCTATCGCTTTGGACAAATCAGGAAACTGGTCCATTGGTAGGATTTCGCCGGTGTCCTCGTAATGGGTGATCAACAGTCTAATGTCGTCAGGTACCGGCTTGCTGGACTCGGTGACAGCGTCATATCCCACGTAGATGGTCTCAATCTCCGTCAGCAACCTGTCGCTCCCCGCCGGGTAAATCTCCATGTTTAGCGTGAGGCTGGTGTTGCCAATCTTGGAGACTTGGACGTACAGATCAATGATCTCATCAACCTTGGCTGGGGCCTTGAATTCCAATGTGCTTTTGACTACGGCAAAGTCGATATACCCACTTTCCGGGATGGTGTAGATGGCAAAACCCAGGTTGCGGTAGTACTCAGCCTGGCCTATTTCCAGGTATCCCAAATAAGCGCCGTTGTAGACAATGCCCTGGGCGTCGCACTCCATCCAGCGGACGCGGACCGAGGTTTTGAACTTAAAATCTGACTGTGCCATTCGTTTTGGGATTACTCCGTGCTGCTGGGTGGCTCGTAGCCCAGCGTTCTGAGGTACTTGAAATCCGCGGGGCTAAAGTCGGCGGTCAAAAGCAGGTCAGGCCGACGCTCCAATGTGCGCTGCAGGGATTGCTCCCGACGCCACTTATCGATGTTCGCATGGTGGCCGGAGAGTAATATATCCGGAACTTCCATGCCCCGGAACTCGGCCGGGCGAGTGTATAGCGGGTGTTGGAGCAACCCCGATGAAATCGAGTCCTCTGTTACGTTCTCTGGAGATCCAATGACTCCGGGTACCAGCCGAGATACAGCGTCGATCAGGGCCATTGCCGGGAGTTCCCCTCCAGTCAGGACAAAGTCTCCCAAGCTAATCTCCCGGGTGGCTAAGAAGTCTGGCACGCGGTTGTCGATACCCGCGTAATGGGCGCAAATCATGGCCAGGGCCGGCGCTTCTGCCAGTTCTTCAACCAGCTTCTGGGTCAGCATCTCTCCCTGAGGTGTGAAGAAGATTATGGGAATCTTGACCCGTTCATCTTCGGAGTATCCCGATAGTGCAGCCTCTGTGGCTTCGAAGACGGGGTCGGCTTTCATAATCATGCCGTGGCCGCCGCCAAACTGGTAATCGTCTGCTGTGTGGTGCTGGTCATTGGTGTAGTCTCTGATGTCCGTGACTTCAATAGAAACCAAGTCGCGTGCTAAAGCTTTGGCCAGCATGCTGTATTCCAAGTGGTCGTGGAAGGCGGCTGGGAACAATGTCAGGACGTGAAAACGCATCGGTCAATGATACTTCAGGCCGATGCGTTTTGCTTATTCCCAGTCGCCTATTTAACTAGAGCTTCGTGTGTGTTTAAACCGAGACCGTTTGAGTATTCTTCACGGGTAGGTTGTCTACGTAGGCAACGCCACCCTTCATTACCATCTTGATGCTGTTTTCGGCCCGGAACACACCAATGTCCTTCAGGGGGTCGCCGTCGACGACCAAAATATCGGCGAATTTCCCTTTGGCCACGGTACCGAAGTCTTTCTCGCGGCCGATGCATTCAGCAGCCCAGCCGGTGGCGGTCTGAATGGCCTGCATGTTGGTCAGGCCCCGGTCGACCATGATCTCGATCTCCCGGGCATTGTCGCCGTGGACGAATCCACCAGCGTCAGTTCCCGCGGTAATCTTCACGCCGGCGGCCAGAGCCATCTGAGTGCTCTCCTGATGAACCTGCATAAGAATTTTGGTCCGTTCGATCACGTGGGGTGCGCTCACGCTAGAGTGGAACTCATAGACCTCAAAAGTCGGGGTTAAGAAGGTGTTGTGGTCGGCCATCATCTTGACCAAATCCGGGTCATCGGCGATGTAGCAGCCGTGCTCCACTGAGCCAACACCGGCTTCGATACACATACGCAAGCCAGGGCCGCCTACGGCGTGGCACATAGTGTACTTCTCCTGAGACTTTGCCTCTGCTACCAAGGCTTTGACCTCGTCCGGCCCGAAGGCAATGTCTTTGGGGCCATGGCCTGAGCGGGAGCTTGCACCTCCAGTGGTTGCGAACTTAATTACGTCGGCACCAACCCGCACCAGTTCGCGGACTAGAGCCCGGATATCGTTCGGGCCGTTGGCCACACCGGACGGGCGCATAGGGTCGGTAATATACACATTCCTGTGGCCTGAGGCAGAGACGCGGTCTCCGATTCCACCGGTAGGCGAAACAATGGCCACGGAGGTCAACAGTCTGGGACCGATGAGCAGGCCCTCATCCACGGCGAATTTGAACCCGGCGTCCAGACCGCCTGCGTCACGGATGCAGGTATATCCAGCCAGCAAAGATTCCTCAATGGCCTTGGCTGTCTTCAAAGTGCTCATGGAATTGGGTTCTTCGACCTCCCACCGGCTCATCAGATTGTAGTTTTTGCTGTTCAGATGGTCATGGGTGTCAATCAGTCCAGGAAGCAAGGTCAGGCCGGTCAGATCGATCTTTTCTGTTCCGGGGGGGAGGGTGACGGCCGCCCTTGGGCCGACTTCAATAATCCGCTCGCCATCAATCAAAATTGCCGAGTCTTTCAGCACCGGCCCGCCGGTACCGTCAATCAAATTCGCTCCAAGTAACGCTTTCATGGCCTACCTCGCTAAGTGTCAGGTATGGCTGCGGACAACCGCAGATTGGCCTGATGCTAGTCAAGCGGTGGGCTAGTGTCAAGGGCTTTTAGCCGTTCTGGTTTTCCCTCAATCTGGCAACCTAATTGAAGTCAACCACCATCTGAGGTTGGCTATAATCAACTCGTTGCGGGCCGTAGCTGGCGTCTGGACAGACGAACCTGCGTGTCTAAAGATACCGAATTCGAAGATACCGATTGCGTGGGATGGGCGGATGAGACATAAGCTAACGGTCAGATTTTTCACTCTGGCGTCCCTGATTCTGATGGCGCTTGTTATCGGCTGTGGGTCAGACACAAGCAAAATCGTGTTTGTATCAGAAGTTGACGGCGATGCAGAGATTTATGTGATTGACCCCGAATCGGGTCTCGCCGAACCTCTGACTGACAATCGCAGCCAAGACATCAATCCGGTCTGGTCTCCAGATGGAAAACAGGTGCTGTATGTTTCAGACGGGTCTGGCGATCAAGAAATCAGCCTGGTCGATGCCAAAGACGGCAAGATAGCCCGTCTGACCAATATCCCCGGCGACGACATATCCCCTCTTTGGGCACCCGACGGCGTGAACCTGGCTTTCATATCGAATCAGGATGGCAACGCAGAGGTCTACCTAATGCCGGCAGAGGGCGGTCGCCCTATACGCATCACCGCTAAAACTCCGGATGACCGCATGGGCGATTGGTCACCCGACGGCGAATGGTTGGCGTTTTCCCGTGGCGGGTCTGTGGAAGAGCAAGGTTTGTGGCTGCGTAACCCCGACGGCGTGAACCTGGTTCATCTCACCGAAGAAAATGATTTCAGCCCAACGTGGTCCCCGAATGGAGACCACATTGCCTTTGTCCGCGAGACAGAGGGGAATAAAGACATCTATCTGGCCAGTAGATTAAAAGACGGCACGTGGCAAGACGATGCTGCACTGACCAGGCTGACCCAACATGAAGATACTGATGATACTCCGGTGTGGTCACCCGACAGCGACACCATCGCCTTTGTGTCGTTCCGTGACGGCAACGGAGAGATATACATAATGGAAGATGACGGCTCCAAACAACTCCGCTTGACGACCAACGAAGCCGATGATTTGGAACCGGTCTGGTCTCCGGACGGTAAAGACCTGGCTTTTGTCTCCCACCTTTATGGGCCAGGTGAGATTTTCATCATGGACAATGAAGGCGGCAACCAGCGTCGGCTGACCACTAACGACGCTGAAGATCATTCACCAGACTGGTAGGCAATCTTTAATCTAAGCAGACGACCATTCTCATTACTGGTAAGAGGATATCTAACGGTGCCAGGAGAGGTTTTTTAACCTGGTAGCCGAGAATTCCTAGTGCTACACTCCCGGTGCCTAAAACCATCTGGCTAGTTACGGGAAGAGCACTATGAATTACTCTGAGATCGCTCCAATCATGGGCCGACTTTGGTCACCCCTGGCAGCAGTCACCAGCCATTGGCAAGGTCAAGACAACGTTCAGATTGCGGTGGCCATTGCCGCAGCATCAATCGTTCCTGACCGGCCCAGGGTGGTGGTGCAACTCTACAAGACGAACCATAGCCACAACATGGTCCTCTCCAGCGGCGCCTTTGCTCTTAATTTTCTCAAGCCACACCAAATAAACCTCATCGGCGATTTTGGCTTGGTCTCAGGTCGCGAGAAAGAAAAACTCGCGGGAGTAAAAACCAGCCACGGCGAATCAGAAAGTCCAATATTGTCAGACTGCTACGGTTACCTGGATTGCCGGGTGATCAACGCAATGGACGCCGGGGACATGACCTGTTTCTTGGCGGAAGTGATCTCCGGCAAGACCCTGGCTGAAGGCGAACCACTTTGGTGGCGAGACGCCCGCCGTGAACTACCCCAGGAATGGCTGGAACGCTGGGAGAGCAAGCAATCGTCTGAAGTTGAAACCTCGCGTGCCAACATGGACCAGATCAGTTACACGCCCTGGAAACCACCCAAATAAAACATATTCTTTCCTTTGAACATAAAGCCGGAATGCAGGCGTTAACAGCGCCAACCAAGTATTCAAATAGAAAGTTAGGATGCAGGCGTTGACCGCGCCGACCGATAAAATGGATGAAATTCGCCCGCACATAGAAAAAATTCATGACACGCCCCATAAATCGGTAGTGGCAGTGTCTGGCGCTGGCACACAAGCAGTCGCTTGGCTGCTGGGAGTCGCCGGTGCGTCTCGCACTATCTTGGAAGCGCTGGTGCCCTATGGTCGAGAGTCCATGATCTCGTTCTTGGGCTTTGAACCTGAGCAATCAGCGTCGGCTCAGACGGCCAAAGACATGGCCAAAGCCGCCTACCGCAAGGCTAAATTCCAGCTAGAAGATGACTCACCGCCCGTGGGTCTGAGCTGCGCGGCGACCATTGCCACCGACCGTCCCAAGCGCGGCGAACACCGAGCCTATGTTTCTGCTTGGGATCAACAGGGCGACACCCTCTACTCGTTGAACCTCCACAAGGGCCTGCGTGATCGGGCAGGGGAGGAAGAGGTAGTTAGCCTGTTGCTAGTCCACGCCCTGATGCTGCTATCTGGACTGGAGTCCGACGTTGATCTGGGCATTACACCGGGAGACACTCTGGAGATTGAACGGACGGAACACCCTTCACCCCTGATACAACTTCTCTCAGGGGAGGCCCAGTGGGTCGTCGCCCGTGGCGGGCAATTAGAGGTTGAGGGTGAGACCCCGGCCGCATTACTGCCGGGGTCATTCAGCCCGGTGCATCAAGGACACCGGGGGTTGGTGGCGGCGGCGCAATTGAGACTTGGTGCCAGTGTAGGCTTCGAGCTTTCAGTGACCAACGTCGACAAACCACCCTTAGAAGAAGCGGAGATACTGAAACGCCTGACGCAGTTCACCGCCGATGAAACAATCGTGCTTACCAGCGCTGAGACCTTTTTTAAAAAGGCGCGTTTATTCCCTGGTCGGACGTTTTTGGTCGGCTGGGATACGGCCATTCGTTTGGTGGCACCTCGGTATTACGGTGATGACACGGGTCAGATGATGATTGCCCTGGCCGAGATGCTGGCCGCCGGTAACCGGTTCTTGGTGGCCGGTCGTGAGGAACAAGGCGTCTTCAAAACCCTTGCAGACGTGGATATTCCAGAAGGTTTTCAGGGTTTGTTCGCAGACATTGCCGAAGAGCAATTTCGGGAAGACATTTCTTCCACCGAGCTCAGAGCCAGCCAGTAGAAATCTTCCACCATCGACCTGTAACGCTTAGTTTAAAAGCCAACGTCCGTTTTACTCAGTTAATTATTGGTTAGGGATAGAGTGAAATCTCGTTGACACTCTTTGGTGGCCGATGGTATATTTCGAGCGTAATTTGAGTCTATACCAATCATTCCACCGGCAATCAACTGGTCCTGCGGTGGTCTGTTTTTTTCTCCCACGATGACACCTGATACATTTAGCCCTGAACTGTTCACGCAGAACTGGACCGCGGTGGCCTTAGCCGCAGTGGTCGCTGCTATGGCAATCGGCGGTATGTTCAGCGCCTCAAAAATGCTGTCGTCCCGCCGTCATTCAGAGGCCAAGTTCACCACCTACGAGTGTGGAATTCCACCATCCCCGTATACGTGGTCGAACATCAATGTCCGCTTCTACATCTTTGCCATTCTCTTTTTGATATTTGATGTTGAAGCAGTCTTTCTTTTCCCCTGGGCAGTTATTTTCATGCAGGAAAAGATCAACGAAGCCAACGTCATGCCTTTCTACGCCATGATGATGTTTTTGGGAGTCCTCGCCTTCGCCATTATTTATGCCTGGAAGAAAGGGGTGCTTGAATGGCAGAAAT
>JAPKDE010000145.1 GCA_028822675.1 Dehalococcoidia bacterium
CCAACGGCAAGCAGCCCATTTCCCATCCCGACCTAGTTGTGACCTAGGTCGGGGTGGGAAATGGGCTGCAAAAAAGAAAACGCCCAGGGGGTAACAAGCAACAGGCCCGCTAATGGAGGTTAGCGAGCCTGTTTAATTTCTTGACTGACTGCGCTGGTTAACCACAGACAGCCAAGGTCAGTATGTCGGAGACCCAGTGTCGTTATTACCTAGGCTTGGAAAACTCCATAGAGTTGATATTCAGAGTATCGCCTAGTCTGATGTTATCTTTCCAACTCCTTTTGCCCAATGTTGAGTGTGCCGGACAACTCCATCCTGGCGGGCGGCGCTTGGTTCGCCTGTACCGTTACCTTGGGTACGGCTGTGGCCGAGCCTCCCGTTGAAGGAACTGCAGTTGCCTGCGAAGCCGAAGTAGAACCGCTATTTGATGCGGGCGTTTCTGTCGCCGATGAACCACATGCGAACAACAAGATGACGAATAACAGAACGATTGCCTTTGGTATATACCTAAGGCTTAATCCAGACATTAGCGAAGCATTGTTAAAGATTACGTTTTGCGTCTATGTATTTTAATTATATTAAAGTAATAATCGTTAATATAATAGTTTGAAACAGTTAAGAGTTGATGTTTTATATATTACTGCCCTCGAACTGTCAATATATCTATAATGATAAACAATAGCATTCCATCCCCGCGTATAGGCACAAAAATGGGCGACTAAAATCAGGCTATCGTTTTGAAAGGGTTCCGTCGGAAGGCGACTCTTAGTGACCTTTGCGGGAGGGAATCAAGCCAGGCGTTTTTTATGTCTGGACCAAAGAATTTATGGAATCGGGGGATGTGGGAGACTAGAGCGGTACCAGCAGAGCATCAAGTAGGAGGCGAACCAGGTGCCTAGTGACCTAGAAAAGACGATCGCAGAGAAATAGGAGCGCGAGAAAGAGCCGGGTAATCTCACTAACGCAGATTACTAAGGAACTGGGATTCAGCACCGCATACCTGTCATAACGGTCAACGGCATGGGATCGTGGCGAAAAGGTCTGTAGAGACGTTACATGGGAGCTGTTAGCAGTGAGGCCGAAAGCGTTAACAAGCAAACAAAGAGACCGCCACTTGCTGATGGATTACCGTCTGCGAAAAGTGCGAAATATGGTGCGAATTCTTTAGGCGTCCCTGATTGGGGCGTCTTTTTCATTTTAGGAGATGCGATATGCCCGAAGACAATACGAATAATATGCCTCATGACCCTAATGGTGATGCTCCCAAGCCACCAACCAATCCAGTGGAATTCTCCAGATGGGTTCAACGGCCCAGAGTGAACCCCAAAAAGCCAAAAGTCCAGCCTGATGATTCGGCTATGCGACTCAAACCCATGGACAAACCAGAGGTTAACCGTTCCATCGGGACTGACCAGCCAAAGCGGTCAAAAACAAAAACCCCAATCAAACACGGCTTCCAGCCTATCTACGGTCAAACAAGGGCAGTAAAACAGCTCCTGAGGGCCGTTCAGCTAATCTGGTGAAGTTCATGATGTGGATGCACCACACTGGTATGCACATGCAACTCAACAAGATGAGTCCAACAACTCTCGCTGCATTTGGTTTGGGCTGGTACATCAGCGACAATCTCACCAGGGACGAGAAACAGCCATGGCAACGTCAACTGGATGATGAGTTTAAACGTTCCGTTGAACGTCAGCAAGCTTCTTCCCGTAGTGGCAAAAAGATTAGAAAGTCTGCATATGATGATTTACAGGCCCATTACAGGACGAGAATGGAATAACACCCCCTGGGTTGTACTAATTCCCTAGTTAATCACTACTGGGTCATTGGTTTGGTGGAGATTTAAAACTTCCATGCCTCCCGCCAGCAAGGTTAAAGATTGTTCTGCCCAATAACCACCTATCCTGAATTTGACAATGGCACCATCGGTATTGAATTCCCGTTCATCCCTGCATGTCGGTACCTGGAACGAATATGAGCCACCCGATATTTGAGTGTGTGCCAATTCGATATTCCCTATCCAAGCGGACACAGAAGTCCCGTCACTTGTAACAGACCAATCTACATTGCTCACTTCACCAACCAAAGTGTGCGACCCCTTTATTTTATTATCGTAGGTACATTCTTGGAAAAAGTGCGCTGGAAGTGGTGTTGGTGTTGGTAGTGGTGTTGGAGCTGGGGTTGAGGTTGGCCCAAGCGGAGGAGTTGGTACAGGAGTTGCAGTGGACGCGGCCGAGTGCGGGAAGGGAAAACTGAACCTTTAAGTTCATCGGGGAGTGTTTTTGACAGCAGACCATCAGCGCGGAGTCTCATCGTGGACCCTTCTATTATTTGCTGCCGCCATGTTTATGGTCAGGACAGGAATGCTGATGCTTGGACCTTTACTTGTAGAGTTGGCAGACGAATTTGATACTTCAATAGCAGTGTCGGGGCAGCTCGCTGCTGCCACCTTCATAACCTGGGGAATAACTGCGCCATTGGTTGGGCCTATTTCAGATACGTACGGCAGGCGGCCAGTGCTCTTGATTGGGCTTTTGCTGATGGCTTTGGGAGTTCTGGGGTCAGGGTTGGCGTGGAGTTTTGCTTCCACGCTGGTCCTACGGCTCATCACCGGGGTAGGGTCAGCCATGCTTCCTCCGACCGTCATCGCGGCATTGGCTGACAACTTACCGCCTGATAAGGTCGGGAAAGCCGTTGGATTCATAATCTCCTCTAGTTGGGTCGGAGTCGCGCTGGGAGTGCCCGCGATCGCCTTGCTCGGCCATACCGGTGGTTGGAGATTACCCTTTTATATAACCGGTGGTGTGTCATTGGGCGTATGGGTGATGCTATGGCTTTGGCTACCTTCGGGCCAGAAGAGGACGGGCCAGAAGAGGACGGACCAGAAGATAGATATCTTCAACCGTTTCAAGGTCATAGGGCGTCAGTCGGCACCGTGGTACGTGCTGATTGCTAATGCTGCTCAGCAAGCAGCGCTATTCGGACTAATGACCTACTTTGCAGCTTACATGATCGGAATCTACGGTTGGAACGAGGCGAACACTGCTCCAGGACTTGCAATGTTGGGTGTGGGAGCGGTAATTGGCAGTTTCGCCGGAGGGCTTATTGCTGGCCGAACTCGGAGGTTGGACTGGCTGGCCGCCATCAGCCTATCAGGCGGCGTGGTGACTGGACTCCTCTTTGCATTAGACGCGTCCGCCTGGATCGTTATTGCGTTAGCCTTAGTTGCATCTATGTTGGTGTCTGTTTCATTGCCCGTCCAAATGACCCTAATGATGCACTTGGCGGGCCCGTCACGAGGCACCGCAGGGGGTATGCTTTCCACGAGCAATCAAGTCGGTGGTGTAATTGGCGCCTCGGCCGGTGGGCTTATGCTCTCTCTAGGCGGCTTTCCGGCGTTAGGATTATTGTTCCTAGTTGCGACAGTTCTGTCCGCATCCATGGTCGGATTCAGAATGCGCAGGACACCCGCGTTCGAGTTGGAATGTGGAGATACGTGATAGTCTCATTTAATCTCAAGGTAGACAATTGCTGGAGATTGAAGGTAACATCCCCGCTCTAGGTAGAGTGGAGCAATCTATGGTGGGGCGTTCCAACGCCGATCGTAAGATCAAGAGAGTGTAAGCAATGAAATATGATGTCGTAATAATCGGCGCCGGGTCGGCTGGATGCGTACTGGCCACTCGCCTGTCCGAAGACCCCAACCGTTCGGTATTGCTACTTGAATCGGGACCCGATTACCCCACTTTTGAAACCTATCCCGACGATCTTAAATTCGGGTACAACCAGGCTGCGTCGGCAGTGGACGCTCCGCACAACTGGGCCTTTTCGGGCAAGGCAACAGAAGAGCAAGGCAACACTATGCCTGTGCCTAGAGGCCGGGTGGTCGGCGGATCCAGCGCCATTAACGGTCAGGTATTCCTAAGAGGCGTTCCCGAGGACTACGACAATTGGGCCTCCTCGGGTAATGACGAATGGTCCTTCGTCAAAACTCTTCCCTATTTCAGGAAGGCAGAGACTGACACCGACATCAAGGACGACTTCCACGGCTCCGACGGCCCTATACCGGTTCGCCGCCACGCTAGGGATACTTGGCTCCCGGCGCAAACTGCTTTCTTCAAGGCCTGCCGAGATGACGGTTATCCCCACGACCCGGACATGAATCACCCGGAATCTTGGGGCGTCGGACCCATTCCCATGAACAATCCCAACGGGGTTCGAATGAGCACATCTTTGACATACCTTAACCCCGTCCGAAACAGGATGAACTTAACAGTACGTTCTAGCGTCACGGTTCGCCGGATTGTGTTCGATGGCTCTAGGGCCACCGGCGTCGAGGTTGAAAGCGGTGGGTCGGTCTTCACCGTCGAAAGTAACGAGGTAATTCTCAGTGCTGGCGGAATTGGCTCTCCTCAGATACTCATGTTGTCCGGGGTAGGACCAGCTGATCATCTGAGAGAAATGGGCATACCGGTAACGCTTGATTTGCCTGGCGTCGGCCAGAATCTCAGGGATCACCCAAATGTAAGAGTTCCGATCTCAGTGAAGGAAGATTTCCCACTTGATCCCGAAGCACCGCGCAGCCAACTTGCCCTTCGGTACACGGCTGCGGGATCCAGCGACCGTAACGACATGCAAATCTTGGCATCTTCTTTCTCGTCTCCAATGGGAGGTGATCCAGCCGAAGGAGAAGGAATCCGGTTCACATGCGTTCTCGAATTAGCTGTGGGATCCGGTGAAGTGAGACTATCCTCCTCAGATCCACACGACCAACCCTTTCTGGATTACCGTTACTTGCAAGAACCGTGGGACCGGGAACGAATGCGTGAAGGTGTACGGCTGTGCCTGAAATTATTGGAGAATGACGCGTACAAAGACATAATAGAAGAATGCATAACCCCTACGCCGCAAGATTTGGTTTCCGACGAGACTCTGGACCAGTGGCTTATGCGCAACGTAACCACCACTCAGCACATCTCTGGCACCTGTAAGATGGGCCCTGATTCTGACCCTATGGCGGTTTTGAATCAATATTGCCACGTCCGAGGTCTGGAAGGGCTACGGGTGGTTGACGTATCAGTATTACCTGACTGCATCCGGGCAAACACCAACGCCACAACCATAATGATCGCCGAACGGGTGGCCGACTGGATGAATTAGCCGCAGGCGCTATTTACCATTGGCGTATTGTTGCACCTTCAGTCGATTCCGTTATATGGACTTGGGAAATGAGAATGGCACGCTGAACTCGTGAAGCCGCGCTCCATGGGGCCGACCGTTGAGTCAGATAGCAAAGATCCGCTGACCCTTGAGTATGTGGAAACCGAAAAGAACTGGTCGGCGATGTAGTTTGAATTCTCTGAGGAAGCGTCGAAAGAATTCATTGCTTAAAAACAGCGGACAGATTTTAGTTCGTAGCTAAGAACGCTATCGGCATACTTCTTGGTACGACTCAGGCACGAATCTGGTAAGCAAAGCATCCCAAGGCAATATGATGGATTGACAAATCTACTGGCGCGTATGCTTATTCGGCAGGTCTAAACTCAGCCATGACATCTCTTGCACAATCTACGGTATCTCTCCGTTAACAAAATGACCCGATCAATTTAAGCGAATATAAAACCTATACTTTAGCCAAAACCTTATGGGCTTCAAGGGCATCCGAAAGTAAGTCTTCTTGATAGGATCCGCTGAACAATATATGACCCATTTTCCGATCAGGACGGACATCCGGTTTACCGTACGAATAGATTCGGGTGTTCTGGTTTTCCAAGATTCGATTTGTCGTATATGAATCGGTGAGCTTTGTGTACTCTTCTCCCAACACATTTAACAAAACTGACGGTGTGATTTGCAGTGGCGTTACAAGTGGTAGGCCTACTAGTGCCCTAATCTGAAGTTCATACTGAGACACTGTGAAGGAGTCTATTGTGTGATGTCCTGAGTTATGCGGCCGTGGAGCAATTTCATTGACCAAAAGTTCTTCATTTTCTAGCAGAAACATCTCCACACAAAAAACACCGGGGTCTCCGATGTTCTTTACGACTTCTTGAGCGAGTTCCTGAGCTTTTCTCTCTATTTCCGCGGAAATTCTAGCTGGAGATATGCTTATTCTCAAAATACCATTTTCATGAATATTCTCAGTTGGCGGGAAATTCACTAATTTGGTTCTACCATCGTAGCCCACAACAACTGACAGCTCAATTTTATAAGGGACTACTTTCTCAACCACCCACGGGCCATCTCCCTTCAAAACGTTTTCGATACGGGCGATATCCTGAGAGTTGGATATTTTCCATTGCCCATGACCGTCATATCCCAGCGTGGCCGTTTTTACTATCCAGGGTAGTTCTATCTGAACTCCACTTAATTCCGAAGGGCTTTCTATAACAGCGTATTTTGTTACGGGAATACGGTTATCTGTTAAAAATTGTTTTTCTTTGGTTCTATCTTGAGCAAGTCCTAAACTTTTGCTTCCGGGTCTGACTCTGATTAGCTTTTCCAGACCATCAGTTAAGGTCACAGGTATATTTTCCCATTCCAACGAAGCACAGTCAGATACATCGGCGAATTTTT
>JAPKDE010000352.1 GCA_028822675.1 Dehalococcoidia bacterium
AAGCAATCACGGCCCTGAACCAATACCTGCGCAATGACTCGTCTCTGTCCGATAAGACCTTGGAACTCACAATGCTGGTCACAGCCCGAGAGAATGACTGCATGTACGTCTGGAACGCCCATGCCGCCTCTGCTAGGGCCGCCGGAGTGCCCGACGCCGTGGTGGATGCCGTCAGAGACCGCAAAGATCTCCCCACACTGGCGCCCGACGAAGCAGCCGTCATCAACTACGTCCAGGAGTTCTATCGCACGCACCGGGTGAGCCGCGGCGCCTACCAATCAGCAATCGAAGTGTTCGGCAAGCAGGGCTTGATAGAACTGTCGCTGGTCATGGGCAACTATGCCCTTATCGCCGTTGCGGTCAACTCATTTGACTCTGAGCTACCAGCCAACCGCACCGAGCCGGTGCTGCCCATTTAACCCGATTATATGAGAGAGTTATCATGGCTGTTGAACCGTTCAAGATAGATGTTTCAGACTCAGTCCTCGACGATTTGCGAGCGAGGCTGGAGCGTACCCGGTGGCCGGACGAATTACCCGGCACCGGTTGGGATTACGGGAGCAATCTTGACTACATCAAGGAATTGGTGGAGTACTGGCGCACCAAGTTTGATTGGCGCGCCCAGGAAAAGCTGATTAACTCCTTTTCCCAATTCAAGACCGAGGTAGACGGTCTGGGAATTCACTTCATCCACGAAAAGGGCAAGGGGCCAAATCCCATGCCCCTGGTGATCACCCACGGATGGCCTGGAACTTTCTTCGAGATGTATAAGGTCATACCTATGCTTAGCGACCCGGCCAACCACGGTGGTGACCCATCCGACGCCTTCGATGTTGTGGCACCATCAATGCCTGGCTACGGATTCTCGGGTGCCAGTGACAAACGAGGGCTCAATGTTCTGTCTATAGGTGATTTGTGGGCCAAGTTGATGTCCGAAAACCTGGGCTACCCGAGGTTTGGTGCTCAAGGGGGCGACTGGGGTGCCCGAGTAACCGCCAAGTTGGGACTATCCCACGGCGACAAGGTCGTCGGCATCCACACCACATCCACCTCCAGCCCGACGCCCTATCTAGGACCAGGCACGAGGGAATTATCGGAAGCAGAAAAGGAAATGCTCGCCCAGAGGGTCCAATGGCTCGCCGACGAAGGCGGTTATTCCCACATTCAGGCTACTAAACCCCAGACTCTATCCTACGGGCTGAATGACTCCCCAGCTGGTTTGGCCGCGTGGATCGTAGAGAAATACCGGACTTGGAGCGACTGCGGCGGAGACGTAGAGTCCCGCTTCACCAAGGACGAGCTGTTGACCACTATCACAATTTATTGGGTCACACAGTCCATAAACTCATCCACCAGGCTGTATTTCGAGTCGTTCTTTCAAGCATGGGAACTCGGTAAGGACGAGAAGATTCAAGTACCGGTGGCTGTCGCTTCGTTCCCTGGCGAAAACAGCGTTCCCTTAAGGGAGTGGGCTGAGCGCTCCTACAACGTCCAGCATTGGACCGACATGCCCAGCGGCGGACATTTTGCTGCACTGGAAGAACCGG
>JAPKDE010000146.1 GCA_028822675.1 Dehalococcoidia bacterium
TGTCACCCTGAGCGAAGCGAAGGGTCTGCCTGGTTGTTCTTGGCAGATTCTTCGTCGGCCTACGGCACTCCTCAGAATGACAATATCAAGTAGCCATTCCGAAAATTTAAACCGTCCTACCTTCCGCTACTTTAAGACCTGCCCGCCCTCGCCCTTTAGGTAGTCGGCGGTACGCAGCGCCAGAGCCTGGATGGTGGGGGTGGGGTTAACGCAGGCACTGGTGGTGAAGATGCTGCCATCAATGATGAACAGGTTGGAAACGTCATGGGTACGACCCCAGCGGTCCACCACCGACTTTTCCGGATCTTCACCCATTCGGGCGGTGCCCAACAGATGCCAACCAGCGTTGCGGCGCAACGGTGAGGCGATGGTCTTCTTGGCTCCGGCGGCTTCTAGCACTTCGGTAGCCCTGGCAACCGCGTGCGCCAGCATCTTTGATGAGTTCTCACTCACAGTGTAATTCAGCTTGGGAGCGGGGATGCCGTCGCTGTCGGTCAGTTCCGGGTCAAGTGTTACGGTGTTGTGTTCTTCCGGTAGGTCTTCAGCCATGATGGTGATGCCAATCATGTGACCAAAGCGTTCTTTGAACTCGTCGTGATGCCGTTCACCCCATGCAACCTTCTCTCCCAGTAGACTGCCAATAGCCGCGGCAAGCGGTGCATCGGTGTAGGCCAAAACTTGAAGGTCGTAGCCACGGATGAAATCGTGGTCTGGGTTGGTCTCGTAGAATTCCTGGCTCAGCATGGTGCTGCCCCTGGGATTGCCTTCCTCAGTGCCCAGGTCATCTTCAAAGACCCCCAGCACAGAACCCACTGGGTGGTGCATCAAGCATTTGCCAACCAGACCGCTGTTATTGGCCAGGCCGTTGGGGAATAGGGCAGATTTTGAATTGAGTAGTAACCGGGCGGTGCCGATGCCGTTGCAGGCTAAGACCACAGCCTTGGCCTTTTGTTCTTTCAGTTCGCCGTCCTGGTAATAGAGCACCCCGGTGGCGTTTCCAGACTCGTCAATCGTAATCTCGCGCACCCTGGCGTAGGTCTCCAACCGTGCTCCCGCTTTGAGCGCCGACGGCCAATAAGTGAGGTCAGTGGAGGCGAACGAACGGAGATAGCCACCCACATCCGGGTCCCTGTCGTGGTGGTGCACAGATGAGATGGCGGTGTCGGAAGACCACCAGTGCCAGCCCAGTTTGTCGAATGCCTTGGCCAGCAACTGACCGCTTTTGCGAATGGAAAGCGGCGGGCAGGGTCGCTCCGGTTTCTCTGGGTACGCCGGGTCGCCCTTGAGACCCGAGACACCCATCATCCGGTCATTCTCGTCGTAGTAGGGTTCCAGTTCTTCGTAGGATACGGGCCAGTCATCGGCCACGCCCTCCAGGGTTTTGACCCGGAAGTCTGACGGATGGAAGCGGGGGAAATGCGCACCCCAGTGAATCAAACTGCCGCCAACGGCGTTGTACATCAGCGGGGCTATTGGTGTGTCGTCCTCGTTGATGGGGTAGTCTTCCGGCAGACCGCGAAAACCGGGATCAGGGTGAAAATCCGTCTGCCAATGAAGCTGTGAATCGGCCTCCGAGACTGGAAAAGCGTCCGTTGGTACCCAGCCGCCTTGCTCCAGGCAGACCACATTGATGCCGGCTTGGGCCAGGCTCCAAGTGAATGCTGCGCCTGAAGCCCCTGCTCCAATAACTAGTACGTCGGCTATTTCTTGATTGTTGTCGTTGGCCATGTTGGTTCCTCACATAAGTATGGGCACGGCAAAACCGCGCCCATACTGCTAACTCGGATTGTTATCTGGCGCTGACATCTGAACGCTGTCAGCTGATAGCTGTTTAGCGTCGCTCGAACACAGCAGCAACACCCTGGCCGCCGCCTACGCACATGGTTTCCAGGCCGAACTGAGCGTCCCTGGCTTCCATCTCGTTTAGCAAAGTGGTCAGGATACGGGCGCCGGTGGCCGCAATGGGATGGCCCAGAGAGATACCGGAGCCGTTGACGTTCAGGTTGTCCTCGTTGGGCAATTTCCACTCACGGAGAACCGCCAACACCTGGGCGGCGAAGGCTTCGTTGAGTTCGATGACATCCATGTCTTGGATGGACATGCCCAGCTTGGCCATCAGCTTGCTGACTGCAGGAACCGGGCCGATACCCATGGTGGCGGGATGGCAGCCAGTTACGACCCAACCCTTAAGGAAGCCCATGGCCTCAAGGCCCAGCTCCTCTAATTTATCTTCGGCCACCAACAGGCAGACTGATGCGGCATCGTTCTGGCTGCTGGCGTTGCCAGCAGAGACGGTACCGTCTTTCATGACAGGGCGCAGGCGACCGAGCACTTCCATTGAGCTATCGCCGCGGGGGCCCTCATCTTTGTCGAATATTTTTGGGTCGCCCCGGCGCTGAGGAATCTCTATGGGAACGATCTGAGAGGCGAACTTGCCAGACTCTTGGGCGGCCACGGCCCGTTGGTGGCTGCGCAAGGAGTACTCGTCTTGTTCTTCTCGGGAAATCTCGTATTGCTTGGCCAGGTTCTCGGCGGTCTCAACCATGCCGCTGATAACACCGAACCGGTCTTCAGGAGAGATGGTCTCCCGGGCGCGGGCCAAACGATCATGCAGGGTTACCGATCCGAAACGTGCGCCCCAGCGGGACTCATTCACGTAATACTCGGCGTTGCTCATGCTCTCTACGCCGCCAGCGATGACCACATCGGCGTTCTCGGTCTGGACCATCATGCAGGCGTTTAGGATGGCCTGCAGGCCAGATGAGCAGCGACGATCCAACTGGTAACCGGGCACTTCAATCGGGAGGCCGGCTTTCAGCAGAGCCAAGCGGCCAATTGCCGGGTTCTCTCCGCTGGGATACCCGTGACCCAAAATAACATCATCAACCTTGGCCGGGTCCAACCCGCTGCGTTGCAGGGTCTCCTTGATTACAATGGAAGCCAGCTCTTCAGCTGGTATGTCTTTTAGAGCACCGCCAAAATTGCCCACAGCGGTGCGGACCGGTGAAACTATGGCTACGCGTCGCATAATTTACTCCTAAAATACCCATGAAAATAGTTCCCGTAATAATAACGTTTTTGGCCTAAGTGTGTCTAATGTCCCAGAAGTGGAAATCAACGAGACAAACGAAGCCATTCGGCAAATAAATTTTGGCAATAAAAAAGGGACGGCGGATGCAGAGCCGTCCCTTTAGAGCCGTCCCTTTAGTAAGAATGCCGGAATGGTTTTGAACTTTCTACCCTTGGGCGGTCTCGATACCCTCTAGTCGGTCTTCAAGATTTTCCAGGGCGTCACGCCAGCCCAACGGGGCTAGGTCTCGGGCTTTGTCTGGAATCTTGTCTGCTGCAGAAAGCAGGAAGGACGCGACGGATGACTCGGTGAATTTTGACGCCAAGTTAGACACATCGTTTTCGTTCAATGGCGTGTGGTTCAGTATCTTTCCAGGTATCCCTTCTTCCAGGGACTTTTGGGTGTTTAAAAACCCGGTTACGCTGAGAATCACAGCAGCGGCCAAAACTGCTCCCACTACTAGGCCCGCAGCCATTCCTCCAAGCCGGTCCGTCCAGCCCATTAACATGCCGTAAACCAATTTTCGGGTGATATTTGAAGCCAACCAAATGGCGGCGACGGTTGCGGAGATCACCGCAGCGTAGGACATAAAAGCTGCGGCGGCGTCATTTGGTAAATAGCCAAGCAACCAGGACTCTGCTCCGCCCCTGAATTGGGCAAGCGTCAGAATAATGGCAAATACCCCAATGACTGCGAACGACGCCCGTATGATGCCTATCTGCATGCCTAACAGGCCGCCGGTGACCAGAGTTCCAATGAGGACTAAATCCACCCAGTTCATTGTTTTGCTCCTGTTGCTACTTCCCTAGCAAAGGGGTGCGTGGTTTGACCCATCGGCCAAAACCTTTTGTAGACATAATGCTACTGGAAGTATTACGGCTGTATTAATCGCCATTTATTTCAGGTAAAAATAGCCCGGTGGCCTAGAGGTAATTTCTGGGGTTAATTTGCCGGTTTAACCGAGTTTAATTTGCGGTTCAAATAGAAAAAGGCCGGGTCTCCACACTAAGAAAGACTGCGGCCCTTTCCTGAGGGGTTTGGGGAGTTCATCGTACCGCTGGCGCAATGAGCCGGACAACCAGCATGTGTCAGCAGCAAATGCTGAGCGATAGCCCTTCTTAAACCAGAAAACAGTTGACGGTGTGCCTAAATAGCATAATCACTAGACCGTTTTGATAATCGCTTATTACTTATTTATGACGGTTGTATAACGAAATTAGTAACCGGAATATCTTCTGGTAACAGACAAATATGATTTACAAGAATTCCCAACAGCAAAATCCTGAACCGTCTTCAGAGTCCCAATTCCAGTCTTTGATTGAAACGGCCCTTGATATTGTGGCGATCCTCAATCATGACGGAATGATTCGCTACCTCAGCCCTTCAGTGTTGCGAATTACCGGTTATTCCCCTAAAGAATTGATCGGCCCAAATGCCTTCTCGTTCATGCATGAATAGGACGGTAAGCAGCAGTTTGAAGTTTTTGAAGCGGTGGTGTCAGACCCTGCTCGTGCCACTAAAAGCGCTTCCCATTCCTTCCGGTTCCGGCACAAGAAAGGTCATTGGGTGGTCCTTGAATCGGTCAGCACCAAGCTTCCAGACGGGCCAGAACCTCCCGGGATACTGGTCAACGCCAGAGATGTGACTGAACGCGCGCAGGCATAAGAGTCCATGCGTGAAACCGCGGAATCGGAGCGGCGGTTCGCCCAAGAACATGAAATTATCGCTGAAGTGGGCCGGATCATCAGCTCAAACCTGAACATTGAAGATGTGTTTGAGTTGTTCGCCACTGAAGTACGCAGGCTGATCAAGTTCGACATGATTGCGGCCAGCATTGTCGACAGCAACCAGGAGACTACCACCATCAAGTATTAGTCTGGTCCCGAGGAATACCGTGAAGACTTTAAGACCACTATTCCTGTTACCGGAAGTTTCACCGCCAAGGTGCTCTCCTCTGGCAAACCGGTGATCGTTCAAGGACCAGGCCAACATGAGATTCTTCAGTCGTTGGTGCATCGTTCCGGTAGTGACCACGATGAGAAGGTTAACTCAAGGCTTGGGCCTGCCAATCGTGAATCTCGGAAAGATAATTGGGGCGCTACTGCTATTTTCTTCAGAACCGGAGGCGTTTTCGGAACTGGTCGTGGCAATAGCGGACCGGGTCTGCTCCCAGATTGCTGGTGCCATCAGTGGCGCCGGAGTATTTGCTGATCTGAAACAGACGGAGTCTGATTTAGCCGTCAGTGTGGTTGAACGGAGCAATGTAGCCAACCAGAACGAGGTTATCGCGGAGATTGGTCGCGTCATCAGTTCAACCCTGAATATAGAAGAGGTCTACGAACTGTATGCAGACCAGGTCCGTAAACTAATCGACTACGATGTGCTATGCATAGCGGTGATTGACCCGGAAGGAGGGTCATTCCGAATGGCCCGCCGTGTCGGAGACGAACTTTTGGGTAAAACGGTCGGCTCACATTTTCCGATTAACGGAACTCTTATCGGAGAAGTGGCGGTTACAAGAGCGGCAAAGATAGTTCAAGGATTTTCAAAACCACAGCTTCAAAAGATATACCCAGTAATTGTCTCCACTTACGAGAGCGGAGTGCGGTCTTGGCTATGTGTGCCATTGATCAACCGAGGAGAGGTGGTTGGAACGATTCTGGTGCATTCTAGGAAGAAGAACGCATTCAAATAATCTGACATAGAACTGGTACAACGGGTAGTCAACCAGATCGCCGGTGCGATTGATAACGCTAGGTTGTTCGACGAATTGAAAATCGCGGAAGCTGAACGTACTGAGACAGCTGCTCAAAATGAAGTGATCGCCGAGATTGGCCGTATTATCAGCTCAACCCTGAACATTGAGGAAATATATGAGCCGTTATCTGACCAGGTTCACAAATTAATTGACTACGATGTGCTGAGCATTGGCTTGGTCAATGAACAAGACCAAACGGTCAAGATAGAGCATCGCGTCGGGGATAACATACTGAATAGGACGACAGGAGTGGTGGCTCCGCTTGCCGGAACTCTCACCGGAGGGGTCTATAAAACCCAGCAGGTTGCCATTGTGCAAGGGATGTCGAAAACAGAAATACAAGAAACGTTCCCTCAGCTAATCAAGACCTACGAGATCAGATGGCAGAGTACGACGTCATCTTCCAGAAGTTTAGGCAGGTTGGAGAGAAGCTTGCTGACAAGCCACCAGGCACTGGCCTGGGTCTATCCATCTGCAAAGAGATAGTTGGCTATTTGGGCGGGGATATCTGGGTGAAAAGTACTCCCCGCAAAGGCAGTACCTTCTACTTCACCGTACCGGTATCCGCAGAAGAGCGGTTGTCGGAACAAGAACTTGAGTTGGAACCGGGGCTGGTACCCGAACTGAAATATTCGATTCCGAGTTAGCGCCGGTCCCTGCAGTTTTAAGCTACTCGCGCCAGAGTTAGCACCGGTTCCTGTAGTTTAGAACTAATCGCG
>JAPKDE010000147.1 GCA_028822675.1 Dehalococcoidia bacterium
CGTTTGCTCAAGGTCAAAGACCACCCGGACAAGTGATATACTCGCGCCTGCAGACTCTTCTTTTACCTGCAGACGGTCTTTTCAAAAGGTATAAAGCGGCATCGCGATCTTTCTGAATTATGAATATTAGGAGCCCCAAGCGATGATTGGCGTACTGACTCACCACTGGGCAAAACCGGAAAAGGTTGAAGAGGCCAAAAAGATGCTGGACGGCAACGGTGTAGCCCAGAGCAAGGCCCCCGGCTACGGCAAAAGATTGACCTTTATCTCGCAGGAAGACCCAACCAAGATATCGACACTGGTGACCTGGGACTCCAATGAGATTTACGACGTCTGGCGCGCCAGTCCCGAGCGGGCCGCGGCCATGGCTGGCGCTGGCGACATGTGGTCCAAACCGGCCGAGAACGAACGATTTGAGATGGCCGACTAGCGCTCTCATCTAATGGGTAATGGGCTTTGCACTTTTGGTTGTCCGCAGCCACCTCCACTAATCCTGAGCTAGTCGCCCGTTCGTCCTGAGCTTGTCTAATGAACGTGGTTGCGCAGACCTGGTCCGACAGGTTCGATACATCGAGACTCTCGACCTTGGTCGGAGCTCACCATGAGCGGTTTTGGGGAGCTCACAGTGGGCGGTTTGTGTTAGTTAGCCTGGAACAACTATAGGAGATGGCATGGCCAAACGGAGTTTCTGGGCTTGGGGAAACGAGTCGGACGAGCCGACTGCCGAGCAGATGAAGACGGCGGCTGGGGAACTGGCCGCACGGTATAACGTTAGCCTCAACCCGGTTACACCACCCAACGCGTCAGGCCTTTCTCTCCGCAAACCCCGTATTACGCCGCCACCTGCGCTGGCAGACATCTGTGTCAGCGACGACCACGACCGTGCGGTGCATACCTACGGACGCAGCTTCCGTGATCGTATTCGCGCCTTCAACTTCGATTTCCCCAACCCGCCAGACGTCGTGGCTCGTCCCCGCAACGAACAAGAGGTTGAAGCTTTGTTGGAATGGTGTTCCAACTCGGGCTACGCGGCCATCCCATTTGGCGGTGGCAGCTCCACCGTGGCTGGTTTTGAGCCTCCGGACGGTTATGACGGCATTGTGACCATCGACCTGGAAGGGCTGGACCAGGTTTTTGAGGTTGATGACGTATCCCGCGCCGCTCGAATCCAAGGCGGCATCTACGGACCGGCGTTGGAAGGGCAACTGCGGCCCCACGGTTTCACCATGCGCCACTATCCCCAGAGCTTTGAGTTTTCAACACTAGGCGGTTGGATCGCCACTCGCTCGGGCGGGCATTACGCCACCAACCAGACCCATATAGACGACATGGTTGAGTCGGTGCGGATGATAACCCCGGCAGGAGTCTGGGAATCACGGCGTTTGCCGGGCAGTGGCGCCGGCCCCAGTCCAGACCGTATCGCGCTTGGCAGTGAAGGTATTCTAGGAATTATCACCGAGGCTTGGATGAAGATTCAGGCCAGGCCGGTGTTTCGTGCGTCGGCTGGGGTGACTTTCCCAACGTTCGCCGCCGGAGCAGACGCAGCTAGGCAGGTGGTGCAGACCAAACTCTGGCCTGGTAACTGCCGTCTTCTAGACCCGGTTGAAGCTGCGGCCGCCGCCGGTATGGACGGCACCAAAGCTCTGCTGCTGCTGGGCTTTGAATCGGCTGAGATACCCCAGGGTGAGTTCATCCAACACGCGGTCAGGATTGCACGCGACGCTGGCGGAACCATCAGCGATGACGATATCAAGGTGTCAGACAGTTCGGCAGGTCGTCCGCAGGGGGGAACGGGCCGTCAGGGCGCTGTTGGTGCCTGGCGAGACTCATTCCTGAATGCGCCTTACATGAAGAACCACCAAGCCGGACTGGGTTTTGTCACCGAGACTATGGAGACTGCCGTGACGTGGGACCGCTGGCCCGAGTTGGACCGTGCGGTGCGCGCCGGGTTGCAGGATACGTTGAATCGGGTTTGCGGCGGCGGCACGGTGTCCTGCCGCTTCACGCATGTTTACACTGACGGCCCAGCGCCATACTTCACCTTTGAGGGCATGGGAAGGTTGGGAGCAGAGCTTGAGATGTACGCAGAGATCAAGCAGGCAGCATCTGATGCCATCATAGCGTCTGGCGGCACTATCACCCACCACCACGCTGTGGGGCGCTTGCACCGGCCCTGGTATGACCAGCAACGGCCAGACCTGTTTGCCCAGTCACTGAAGGCAATCAAGAAGACTCTCGATCCAAACGGCGTACTCAACCCAGGTCTATTGATCGACGCTTAATCTATTCGGTTTTCACCTAGATTCGTAGTTCTAAACGCAAACCTTGCTCACGGTTTGCCATGTTTTCGCGGCGCTCGTTGAATGGCCCTCTGCTGAGCTGTACAATGAGTCACCTATTGGGAGGGAAGCATGCTTCGGTTCGGCATTACGCCAGATGGTTTTGCGCTGGGTAGACGCAACGTCCATTACTCGTGGGTGATCGTCAGTATCGCCTCCATGATGTGGATGACCAGCACCGGCATGCGTTTCGCCACCAGCCTGTTGATTCCCGAGTTCCACAAAGAAAGTTCCTTTGGCTGGAGCATTGGCTTCATCACCCTTGGATTCACCATCCAATGGTTAGTATCCGGATTTCTCTCGCCCTTATCCGGATGGCTAGGCGATCGTTACGGGGTTCGGCGGGTGATGTGGGCTGGTGGGGTTCTTTTCATTCTTGGAATGCTGCTGACTGGCTCCATGTCCTCGCTTTGGGAGTTTTACCTCTTCTTCGGCGTTCTATTAGCCGCTGGTATGGCGTCATTCCAGGTGACGTTGGTTTCAGGAGTGACCCTTTGGTTTAGGACACGACTTGGCTTGGCCATGGGGTTGTTGCAAGGGCTTCAGGGGCTGGGCACTGCAGTGGCGATTCTCACCGTTTTCATCTTGTTTGAACGTTTTGGTCTCAGGGCCACTTTCTGGGTACCTGGTCTGATTGGCGGGGCATTGCTCCTGTTTTTAACTCGCTATTTTTATAACGAGCCTGCTGACCTGGGTCTTACTCCGTGGGGTGCTGATAAAGACGAACCCGTCAAGCGGATGCAAAACAACGACCTGGCCAGGGTGCGTACCAGCGTCTTTCTGAAGCAGGCCCAAAAGACCACCGCTTTTTGGAACTTGGTAGGAATCCATTTTTGGGGCTGCGCAGCCCATAACATTATCTTAATCTTGCTGGTCGATATGGCCCGCGAGGCAGGTCTGTCTGACGGCACCTCTGTGGCGGTCTACATTCTCCTCACAGTAACTAGCACCGTGACCAGGTTTGGCACTCCGGTACTGGCCGACCGATTTGGCGCAAAGACGGTGATGCTTTTCTGCTTCGCTGCTCAGACCTTCCCTTTGTTAATCTTGCTGGTTTCCCAGGATGTGACGGCCTTCTTCATATTTGCGGTATTTTTCGGCATTGGCCTTGGTGGCGAAATGACGGCATTCCCGATCATCAACCGCCAGTATTACGGGAATGCGCCCACCGGGAGCACGTACGGATGGCAGATGGGCGGTGCCGGAATTGGTATGGGCATTGGCCCAGTGTTGGCAGGATTCCTGAAAGACTGGACTGGGATCTACGATTGGTCGATTCTGCTCTCGTTTAGCCTCAGCTTGACCGCCGTGTTTTGCATCATGTTCTTGCCATCATCGTCGCGTCGGCAGTTGCCCGACTGGGAAGACGAACTGCCGCCCGAAGTACGAACGTCAGTTGGAGGCACCGCCACGCCTGCAGCCGAAGGCTCCGACGATTAATAACCAGACGGGACCGGACTAGGCATGGCGCAAGAAAAACTGTGGGCTGATGACGAGGTCCAAGCAGGGCCGACAGTCTCTGCCACCGAACTTGGCACCTATGCCAGGACGCGTTTTTGCTCTCGCTGCGCCTGGGTCCGGCTCCACATTAAGAACCTGCCCTACCAGAGTTTCCCCGGCATCTTCAGCAGCATCGATCGCTACAACAAGCTTATTGTGCACAACCATTTCGACCGCGAAGGTCGCGCTCCGTCCTGGCTCGTCGAGCTAGGTGAGCCAGGAGGCTACATCGACCCGCCCCACTGGTCCAAGTTCAAAGTCCTAGACGAAGAGACTGGGATTACGCTGCGGGGAGAGGCTGACGGCATCTTCAAGCTGGCCGATGGTTCCTACGTGATCGTTGACTACAAGACCTCTCGCTATAACCCGGAGCGGCCTGGCATGTTCAGCAATTACGAGGTCCAGCTCAACGCCTACGCGCTGATTGCTGAGAGCCAAGGACTAACGCCGGTGACCAAACTAGCCCTGGTCTACATGGAACCGGCCACTGACAAAGACACGGCATCTGAGCCAAGCTTGGTGGACGACCGTGGTTTCGTGATGGGATTTCACGCCAAGATCGTGCCAGTGGCGCTCCGACAGCCCACACTGCTGCCGCCACTACTCCGTAAAGCCCGCAGCATTTGGGACATGAAAACCCCACCAGCCAGCGCACGCGACTGCAAGGACTGCGCGGCTGTGGTGGGGCTGTTGGAGCAGTTGGGTTAGTCCAATGACTCCCTCTCCTTCGCAAGGGAGAGGGTTGGGGTGAGGGCTGTGGCTTCGGTGGAGATTGGTTGGATGAGCAGTGACAACCCCCATCTCCGACTAAGTCGAGAGTCTCCCCGATAAATCGGGGGACCTAACCTTCCCACTTCGAGGGGGAAGGGACTTTTCGGTTCCCTTCTAAGTAGACGCCCGTCCTCGGCGAATTGAGCGACCCGGCAACGCCCCTGTGTTTTCTTCGTTTTGAATTACTACTTGGCCGTTTACGATTACGTAGTCGATGCCAATGGGATAGTGTTTGGGGTCTGATTTGGTGGCATGGGTTTTGACCGTGTCCGGGTTAAAGATGACTATGTCGGCCTTGAACCCGTCCCGCAGCAGACCTCGGTCGGGGATGCCCAGTCGCTGGGCCGGGAACGACGTCATCTTGCGGATGGCCTCGGGCAGTTTCAGATGTTTCTCAGCCCGGACGAACTCGGCCAACACGATTGGGAAGCAGCCGTAGGTGCGAGGGTTGGGATAGTCGCCAAATGTAATCGAGTCGCTGGCGATCATACCGGCTGGGTGCGACACAAAGGCATAAAGGGTCTGGGCGTTGGTGCCGAGGCCCGTAGTGGTTATAAATAGGTTCTCCTCGATCAGAAGGTCGAAGAGGGCGTCGGCTGGGTCTTGGTTTCGCAGATCGGCAATGTCAGTAATCAGCATGCCTTCGTACTTTTTGTTCTGCGGTTGGTTGAAACTGGTCAACCAGTTGTCTTCCAAGCGATCCCTGGAAAGCTCTACCTTCATGCGCTGGCGGTCGTCGGCATCCTGCAGGGCCGCCATCAGACGCTCCGGACCGCCGTCCTTAGCCCAGTGGGGCAGGCCGATGGTCACCGTGGTGCCGGAATAGGGGTAGGTGTAGCAGTCGAACGTAACGTCCATGCCTTCGTCGCGGGCGTTCTCCACCAGTTCCAGATAATCTAGGTGGCTGCCCACCCCAGCGGCGCTCTGGCGGTAGTGGGTCAAATGCACCGGGCAATCGCCGCCACGGCCAATGTCGAGGGCTTCTTCCCAGGGAGCCATCAGGCCCTTGGACTTCAGACTGGCGCGAGTGTGGGTGTGGTAATGCCCACCAAGCCGCGCCGCCACCCCAGCCAGCTCAGCAAGCTCTGACGTGCTGGCGTAGGAGCCGGGCGGGTAGTCGAGTCCGGTGGACAGCCCCCATGCGCCCTCTTCCATGGCCTCTCGGACGACGGACTTCATGTCGTCCATCTCAGCCGGAGTGGCCGGGCGGTCGTTCCAGCCCACGCTCCAGATGCGGACGGATGAATTGCCCAGTATGTAGGCAATGTTCACGGCCACGGTATTGTCGTACTTGTCCAGTTGCTCGGCCACGGTCAGCCAGTCGGTAGGTAGGGGCGGGTAGCCGTTCAAGCCCGAGTCCTGCCAGATGTAGCGTTCCAGTTCCTCGCGAGACTTGAACGGGGAGTGCGACATACCATCGATACCCACTAACTCGGTGGTCACGCCCTGCCGCACCTTGGGGTCGTGGTGTGGCTCACCCAGAATCGTCAGCCCGGTATGCGAGTGCAAATCAATAAACCCGGGGCAAACAACCAACCCCTTGGCATCAATAACTCGCTCCGCCTCCAGATGCGACACATCCCCCCGCAGTATGGATACGGTGTCGCCTTCTACGAGTACGGCAGCATGGAACCCAGGGCTACCTGAGCCGTCGATTATTAGGCCGTTTGTGATTAGTAGGTTGATCATTTGTTAATTAATCTTGTCAATAGAATCTGGATTGCATTTCTAGTCATGTTTGATAACTACCGTGATCCAGGCCAAGTTTCAGAATTCCCTAGTACAGTGCTAGCGGAGTTTCCTTTGTACCAATTAACTATTTCTCCTTTCTTCAGTCCATTCGGATTCTTCCATCATCTACCTTCCCAACTCCCGCAACCC
>JAPKDE010000148.1 GCA_028822675.1 Dehalococcoidia bacterium
CAAATACCTGCGTCTCCGTATATCCCCCACCGACCCCCTATGCTACAATCTGACATGCCAACAGACTGTCATTTTGGGTCATCTCACGCCTGAAACCTGACGTTGGCAGACATCAAAATTGTTACTTCGAAGGTGCTGCGCGTGTCTTCTTCTACATCGAATACATCTGATGAATACAGGAAAAAGGTTTACACAAAATTCGGCGACGCCGGAGAGACCAGCCTGCTGTACGGCGGGCGAGTTTCCAAAAACGGACTGAACACAGAGGCTTACGGAATCACCGATGAGGCCGTCTCTGTCATGGGGCTGGCCAGGGCTATGACCAGCAACCCTAAGGTGAACGACATTTTGCGACAATTGCAGCGGGAGTTGTTCACCATTGCCGCTGAATTGGCCACTGACCCCGGTAAATATGAGCTGTTCCAACAGCATTTCAAGCCGGTCACAGCAGAGATGGTCACGTCTTTGGAAGAGACCATCGACTCCTTGGAAGAGGAGTTTGAAATGCCCAAGGTGTTTATCCTGCCTGGCGGTTCCCAGGCGTCAGCGGCCATTGACCTGGCTCGTTGCGTGATCCGGACGTCTGAGCGCCGTGTGGTCGCTATGGCCGAGGCCGACGCCCTGACTAACGGTCTAATCATGAGCTATCTCAACCGGCTGGGTGACCTGTTGTTTGTTTTGGCCCGGTACGAAGACCGTGACATTCCCATAGAACGGGCTACCTAAGCCGCGTTTAAGCGACATTCCCATAAAACGGTCAACTTAGCCGCGTTCAAGTAAGAGAACTCAGTAGTATGAAACTGGTGGTAATTGATTACGAGTCTGGGAACCTGCGCAGCGTTTCACGGGCGTTGGAATCCCAGGGAGTGGCTCCTTTAGTCACCGGCGACGCGTCTGAATTCGATGACGCCGACGCCATGGTCCTCCCCGGTGTTGGTTCCGGTCCCGCCGCCATGGACGCACTGAACCAAAGAAACCTGGTGGGACCTATTCGTGTTTTTATTGCCTCGGGCCGACCGTTTCTGGGCGTTTGTCTGGGGCTGCAATTGCTGATGGACCGCACTGAAGAGGGTGATGAACCCTGTCTAGGCGTGGTTCAAGGCAATGCCAAACATCTGCCAGCCGGACAAAAAGTGCCCCACATGGGCTGGAACAGTGTTCGGTTCAACAACCAACACCCAGTGTTGGCGGGCATTAACCAAGACAGCTATTTCTACTTTGTGCACAGCTATTACGCCGCCCCGGAAGACCCCACCGGCGTCAGTGGCATCACCGAGTATGGAATCCCTTTCTGCAGCATCTACGCCAAGGACAATCTGGTGGCTACCCAGTTCCACCCAGAGAAAAGCGGCCCGGCTGGGTTGCGTTTTTACAAGAATTTTATTGGGCTGGCTTCAGCTTAACGAAAGGCCGTCCAGCCTTGTCTATCCGCCCCGCCTAACCACGGAATTAATACGGAATTTATATGGAAGTAATCCCCGCCATTGACCTGAAAGCAGGACGCTGCGTGCGCCTATTTCAGGGTGACTTCAACCAGGAAACTGTTTTCTCCGACGACCCACTTGCAACGGCGCTGCAGTGGCAAGAACAGGGCGGCCACCGCTTACATCTGGTCGATTTGGACGGGGCAGTTCAGGGCGCTCCGGCCCACCTTGAAGTAATCTCGGCGATTGTCCGCGCCCTTGATATTCCAGTGCAGGTTGGTGGCGGCATCCGAGACCTGGCCACCGCCGATGCCTGGCTTGAGATAGGCGTTGACCGGGTGGTCATTGGCACTGCGGCGGTGCGAGACCCGGAAATGGTCCAGGCTGTTTGCCGGAAGCACGGTAGCGAACGCGTGGTGGTGTCAGTTGACGCCAAGGATGGCATGGTGGCGTTACAGGGGTGGAAAGAGGCCAGCACCAAGACTGTGTTTGAACTTGCTGAGGAAATGTCCCAAATCGGGGTTGTCAGAATTCTCTACACAGACATTGCCCGTGACGGCGCACTCACCGGGCCAGACTTTGCCATCAACGCTCGTTTGGTCAATGAAACCAGTCTGGCGATACAGGCATCCGGCGGAGTTGCGTCAGTCGAGAACATCAAGGAGCTGGTGCCAACCGGGGTTGAGGGCGTGATAGTGGGCCGGGCCATCTACACGGGGGCGGTCAATTTGTCCGAGGCCGTGTCAGCCGTCGCTTAGTCTGCCGTGGTCTGACCGGAAGAAAATGGCTGGCTGCCATCTGTGTCGGACGTCCGGAATCGTGCGGCCAGTCGCCCTTCTGCAGTGGCGAACCAGTCTTCTCGGAGCACGTCCATCAGCAGGAAATCGTGGGCCATCCTCCGGATCGGCTTCACGGGATTGAACCCGCTCTTAGAGAAACTTTTCTGGGCTCGGCCGTTCCACTCCAGCGTATGCAAGTAGACCTTTGTCAAGTTGCGGGCGTTGAACATGTGGTCCAGTAGCGTGGTCACCGCGTCGTAGCCGTAGCCGTCGCTCCAGTAATCACGATCACCAATGACAATCCCCAATTCTGCTTCGCGGTTGACCGTATCGAGGTCGTAATACATACAATTGCCAATGAAAAGGCCGTCCAACGTTTCAATAGAGTAATGGTGGGATCCGGGCGTGGGGTACTTCATCTGGTCTTCAAACAACTTCAGATAGCGTTCAAATGACATAGTCAGCGGAATGGCAGCGTCCAAACGAGCTAGTTCCGGGTCACTCCGCCACCGATAATCATTCTCGGCGTCCTCAAATTGCTTGTCTCGTAAGACAATCCTTGCCCCCTCTAACCTTGAATAAGGAGCATCCGCTGCGTCGGCCATTTATTTAGGTCCTTTCCCCGGATCCGGCATTGTCCCTTTCTGCAATCAGGTCCAGTGCCCTCTGCAATACATTGGCTTCGTTGGCATGGGCCAGCGTTTTTACCGCCTGCTTGGCGTCAAACCATTGGACCACATCAAATTCAGGGTCGTGTTGGTCCGTTGCCCCGCCTACGGGAATCATCAGATAGAAATGGACTGTCTTATGGTAGCGAACTTCTTTCTCCCGGTCAGCAAACCAGTAGTCAATGCTGCCCAATGAGCCGTCAATCTCCACTTCCAACCCGGTCTCTTCCCTGACTTCACGCAAGGCCGTCTCTTCCAGTGTCTCACCGGGGTCTGGAGTGCCTTTGGCCAGGCTCCAGCGCACTGGTTGGCTACGGCCGCAGAGCACAGTCTCCAGCCGCCCTGCGTTCATCTGGTAGACCACGCCCCCAGCCGAAACCGGGGTTTCAACCCGGGATTTGGCATTCATATCAGTTGATCCTTTTTGCTAACACGTTTGGCCCGCCAGATGGCGGCGACCAAACACAGTTAACAATTGTAAGTGTCGGGTTTGAGGGCAGTCAATACGATTATGGGGCGGCTAGGCGACCGATCGAAGAGTTGACCCACTAGTTGCCGCCGCCGATTGCCGGGACAAAGTGGACCTCGCTGTTCTCACCAACCTTGGTCAGCATACCCATAATCGCTACGTCGCCATCAATGGCCACGGCCAGGCTCTCGCGAATCTCGCCGTCTTCTACCAGTCGGTCTTTGATACCCGGATACATTTTTTCCAACCGGTCGACAACTTGGCCGATGTTGCCAGCATCCAGTTCCAGTTTCTTGATACCGGACGTTAGCTTTTGGAGCATGGTTGGTATGAAAATCGTGGCCAAAATCCAGGCTCCTCATTTATCTGTTTTGCAATGACGAACCGGTTAGGTCCGCTGTCTTCAGGTTCTGATATGGCGGGTGGGTTGTCAACCCCAAACCAGAATCAAAAAGGCCGACCATTCAGGCATTTCTGCCCGAACGATCGGCCTTAGGTGAACTTAGTATAAAGCCAGGTTAAAAGCTGGGTTAGCTCTTGCTGTTCTCCCAACCTGCTTCAAGGATCTTGCCGGGGGTTATCGGCAAACTGCGCATCCGGTCGCCCGTAGCGCTGGCCACGGCGTTGGCCACGGCAGCCATGGGTGGGCAGATGGCTGCTTCACCGACTCCGCGGACTCCGTATGGATGCCCAGGGTTGGCGACCTCCACGATGACCGTGTCAATCATCGGCAGGTCCAAAGAGGTCGGCATCCGGTAGTCCAAGAAGCTGGAGTTCAGCATCTTGCCGGTGTCATCGAAGAAGTACTCTTCGTTGAGCGCCCAGCCAATGCCCTGCACAGCTCCTCCCTGCATCTGTCCTTCGACGTAGCTGGGGTGGACGGCTTTACCGGCGTCTTGAATCGCAGTGAAGCGGGTGACGTCGGTCTTGCCGGTTTCCGGGTCAACTGCAATGTCTACGATGTGCACCGCGTAGCCATTGCCCTCTCCGGAGGGGTCAACGCTTGACCGGCCAGTGATGGAACCGCCAGTGGTAGCCGTTTGGCGGGCCAGGTCTTTGAACGAAAGTCTCAATTCTTCATCAGACTTGTGAGAAATCATGCCGGAGACGAATTCAATGTCATCTTCAGATGTGTCCCAGATTTTGGCGGCCCGGGAAATCATCTGTTCTTTGACATCTTCGGCGGCGCTGATGGCTGCGATGCCGGTGGCAAAGGATGTTCTGCTTCCGCCGGTTATGAAGGTGTAGCCGATGGAGTCTGTGTCCACAATGGTGGGTTTAACGTCCTCGTAGGCTATGCCCAGAGTCTCTGCGGTCTGTTGGGCGATGGACGCACGTGTGCCGCCAATGTCAACTGAGCCCATGATCAGGCTGACAACGCCGTCGTAGTTGACGGTCATCACCACGCTGGACTGGAAGCCACGGTTGGGCCAGTAGCCACAGGCCACGCCCCGTCCGGTGCCTTTCTCAATCTTGGATTTGTAGTGGTCGTGATTGCGGGCCGCTTCGAGACACTCCACCAACCCGATACGCCGGGCAACCATGCCCTCGATGCGTCGCGTGCCTTCTTTGGCTGCGTTTAGCAACCGGAAGTCGATGGGGTCTATCTTCAGTTCTCCGCAAATCTCATCAATCAGAGATTCCACAGCGAAGGCTGCCTGGGGTGAGCCAGGAGCGCGGTAAGCGGCAGACTTGGGTTTGTTGACGACCACGTCATAGCCATCCACCTTACCGTTCTCAACGTCGTAACAGGCAAAGGCGCAGACGATTGCCTGCATGACCGGTGATCCCGGATAAGCGCCGGCATCCATGGCCATTTCGGTTTCAACCGCAGTCATCTTGCCGCTGTTCTTCACGCCAATCTTGACCCGCATCCAAGATGCCGGGGCCGGGCCAGAAGCTTCAAAAACCTCAGTCCGGGTCATCAACGCTTTAACCGGCGAACCAGTCTTTTTGGAGAGGATCGCGCAGATGGCGTCCAAATAAGCGGTAATCTTTCCGCCAAAGCCGCCGCCAATTTCCATGGGAGTGACTTTGATCCGGGAGACGGGCACGCGAAGTATGTTGGAGACGGTGGCCCGAACCTGGAAAGAACCCTGGGTGCTGGTCCAGATGTTTAGCTGGCCGTCGGAATTCCAAAATGCTGTTGTGTTGTGAGGTTCGATGTAACCCTGATGGACGGTGGCGGTGGTGTATTCCTTTTCCATCACCAGGTCGGCCTCGGCAAACCCCTTTTCAAGGTCGCCGGAGGCGTAGCTCATGTGCGAGGCGATGTTACTGGGTTTGTCAGCGGTCTCGCCCATGTCATTGGTTCGGAGGTCTTCGTGAATCAACGTCGCGCCGGGCTTCATGGCCTCGCGGACGTCAATGATGGAGTCCAGCACCTCGTATTCAACTTCAATCAATTCCATTGCCGACTGGGCCACGTGGCCATTCACCGCAGCAATAGCAGCAACGGGGTGCCCTTTGAACAGAACTTTGTCGCTGGCCATCATATGGTCAGTGGCAAACTTCAGCCCAGTGTAGTCACCGCCCAACTCCTCTTTTGAAAGGGAGGCAAAGGGGAGGTCTTTGGCCGTGATAATCGCACGCACGCCAGGGAACGCTTCAGCCTTGCTGGTGTCAATTGACTTGATCCTGGCGTGAGGGTAGGGGCTGCGCAGCAACTTGGCCTGTAGTGTGCCAGTCAGATTGGTATCGTCACCGTACCGGGCACGGCCGGTGACTTTATCCACGCCATCAGGACGCACTGGGCGCGTGCCGACAACGTTATATTCTACTTCCGAGAGAACTTGGTTTGAGGTCATATTGTTACCTCCATAAAATTAAATCCGAAAATCAAGACCAGTGTTAAGAATAAAACCGGAATTGATATCGAACTAGGCATAAAATACTAAAACCGGAGTCCCTATCAGATGTTAGAGACTCCGGCTGAGTGCCAATGATAAAGGCCTGTTATTTGGCCTTGCTTACCTGAAGGACGGCGCGGACAATCTTGTCGTAACCGGTGCAGCGGCATAGGTTGCCGGCCAACCAGTGACGGATACGGCCCTCGTCGGCATCGGGTTCCTGGTCCAGCAGACCTTTGGAGGCCAACAGGAATC